>NZ_JAKMSO010000001.1:0-349815 GCF_025772685.1 Campylobacter sp. CNRCH_2015_1657
AGGAAAATATAGAGGAAAATATAGAGGAAAATATAGAGGAAAATATAGAGGAAAATATGAGCGAAATTTTAGACGATACACAAGATGAGTTTGCAAATTTAAATGAAAATGATATTATGTTAGCTTTAGGCGAAGAGCTTGCTCCAGCTATTGTAGAAAAGAAAGAAGAAAATAGATTAAGCACTCAAGAAAAAATAGAAAATTTACAAGAAGATGAAATGGTAAATGAGCTTAGTAAGAGTATAGCTCAAACCATTACTTCAAGTATTACTGATGATACTTTAAAGGCAGCCTTGAAAGGTATGAAGATGAATATAAACATCAATATAAGCTTTGATGAGGATAAACATTGAGCGGTCAAATTTTAATTATTTCAGGGCCAAGTGGAGCAGGTAAGAGTACCTTGCTTCAAAAACTTTTTAAAGAAAAAGATAATATTTATTTTTCTATTTCAAGCACAACAAGAGCTCCTAGGGAAAATGAAAAAAATGGAGTAGATTATTTTTTTATCAGTGAAGAAGAATTTAAACAAGGCATAGAAAAAGGTGATTTTTTAGAATGGGCTTTGGTGCATAAAAATTATTATGGCACTTCGTTAATCCCTGTAAAAAAAGCATTGCAAGAGGGTAAAAGTGTCGTTTTTGATATTGATGTGCAAGGTTTTTGTATAGCTAAAGAAAAAATGCCTGAATATATTACTTCTGTCTTTATTACAACCAAAAATAAAAAAGAACTTGAAAAAAGATTGCTTAAGCGAAATACTGATAAAATAGAAGATATTAGCAAAAGATTAGAAAATGCTAGTGATGAAATGGCTTATTTAGATCGATATGATTTTTTAATCATAAATGATGATCTTGAAAAAAGCTATAGGGAGTTAGAAGCAGTTTTTGAAGCTTCAAAATTAAAAAGTACAAAACATGATTTAAAACAAATTCAAATTCAATGGAATAAAGGAGAATAAAATGCATATGCCAAGCGGAACTCAATGGTTGATTATATTACTTATTGTGGTGTTACTTTTTGGTGCAAAAAAAATTCCAGAGCTTGCTAAAGGTTTAGGAAAAGGTATTAAAACTTTTAAAGATGAAATGAATACTGATGATGATAAAAAAATCGTTCAAGAAGATGCACAAAAAATTGAAAAAATCAATGAAAAAGATGTGCTTGTAAAAGAAAACAATGAAGAAGTAAAAAAAGCTTAAGGCAAAACATTGAAAACTTTAGTTTATAAAGAAATTAAAGAAAAACTAGGAAGAGATTTTATCTTAGAAAATCCTAAGAATAAAAATCTAGCTCACTTTGCTACACCTTTGGCTTTTTCTTTAGCCAAAGAATTAAGGCAAAACCCTATGATAATTGCTAATGATATTGTTGCTAAGTTAAAAGATTGTGATTGTTTTGAAAGTGTAGAGGCTTTAAATGGTTATGTAAATTTTAAGCTTTCAAGAGCTTTTTTAAATTCTTTAGCTACACAAGCTTTGAGTGATAGTGAGAATTTTGCAAAAGATGATAAAAAAGAGCAGAGTTTTTTACTTGAGTATGTGAGTGCAAATCCAACAGGGCCTTTACACATAGGACATGCTAGAGGAGCTATTTTTGGCGATACTTTAACTAGGGTTGCTAGGCATTTAGGATATAAATTTGATACAGAGTATTATGTCAATGATGCGGGTAATCAAATTTATCTTTTAGGTCTTTCTATATTACTTGCAGTGAAAGAGCATTGTTTAAAAGAGCAAGTTCAATATCCTGATGAGTATTATAAAGGTGAATATATCGTAGATGTAGCAAAAGAGGCTTTTGCTGAATTTGAAAAAGATTTCTTTGTAGAAGAAAACATTCCGCAATTAGCACTTTGGGCTAAAGATAAAATGCTTAAAATTATCAAGAAAAATTTAGCTGATGCTAAGATATTTATTGATGCTTATGTGAGTGAAACAAGTTATTATAATGAATTAGAAAATACTTTAAAAGCCTTAAAAGAGCATGGTGGAACTTATGAGCAAGATGGTAAAATATGGCTTGCATCAAGTGCTAAAGGCGATGAGAAAGATCGTGTGATTATTAAAGATGATGGAAAAGGAACTTATTTAGCTGCTGATATAGTTTATCATAAAGATAAAATGAGCCGTGGTTATGATAAGTGTATCAATATATGGGGGGCTGATCATCACGGCTATATAGCTAGAATGAAAGCTGCTATGGAATTTTTAGGTCATGATAGTCAAAATCTTGAAATTATCTTAGCACAAATGGTTTCATTGTTAAAAAATGGCGAGCCTTATAAGATGAGTAAAAGAGCAGGAAATTTCATTTTAATGGGTGATGTTTTAGAAGAACTTGGTAGTGATGTGCTAAGATATATTTTTATCAGCAAAAAATGTGATACGCATTTGGAATTTGATGTAGATGAGTTTAAAAAAGAAGATAGCTCTAATCCTGTGTATTATATTAATTATGCTCATGCGAGAATTCATCAAGTATTTGCCAAAGCAGGTAAGAGTGTAAATGATGTTATATATGCTAAATTTGAGAGTTTAAATGAAGATGGTATGAATCTTTTGTTTGAAAGCTTAAATTTAAAAGCAGTACTTAATGATGCATTCGAATCAAGAGCCTTGCAAAAAATTCCTGATTATTTAAAAAATTTAGCCTCTTTATTTCATAAATTTTATAATGAAAATAAAGTTGTTGGCTCAAGCAATGAAGATGAGCTTTTAAAACTTTTTGCCATATGTGCCTTGAGTATTAAAACAGCTTTTGCACTCATGGGAATAGAGGCAAAGAATAAAATGAATCACGATTAATTTTGATCGTGATTTTTGCTTTTTTTAATACTTCTTGTCATCATAAAGCTTTGTTCAAAAAATAAAAGCAAGGTTATGCTTACTCCTACTGCTAGAGCTAATGTTACCGAAAGTGTTGTAAAGAAATAATCAAAAAAATGAATCAAAAAATTAGTTTTTTCGCCAATATCCTCTGAGCGTATAAAAGAAATCAAATACAATATAGCTTTGTATGCGTAAATTCCGGGTATCATAGGGATAAGAGCAGGAAAAGCTATAATTTCAGCAGGTGTTTTAAAAATCTTAGCCAAAAACAAACCAAGACAACCTATGCTAAAAGAAGCTATAAAGGTCGCAATAGCTAAAGTTTGAAAGCCAAAATACCCCATTAGAGTAAAACGCATACCATGCGCTATGGCGGCCAATATGGCTGAGAGTATGAGTGTTTTAAAGGGCGGATTACACACATAAGCAAAACCAAATCCTGTTAAAGCTGCAAAAAACATATCCCAAAGTATAGAAGAATAATCAATCATCTTAAAATTCCAAAGTCACTAATGCTAAGAGTGGTATAAATTCCAATAGCAATACAGCATACCAATATCGCCACACTAATAATACGACTAAAACCCATAAGTATGTGATCTTTTAAAATATCTATAATTGAGTTTATAAAATAAACTCCAGGTATTAAATACAAGATACTAGAACCCAAAGCAATATTTGCTTCTTGTATAAGCTTTAAATCCACTCCAAAAAACACAATAAAAGAAGATAAAAAAGAGCAAAAAATATATTGAATTCTTAAATCAATTTTTATTCTAGTGAGTAAAACTCTCAAACTAAAACCCACCAAAGTAGCTAAAAATACAAATAAACATCCATAAAAATCTCCCCCAAATAGCTTACAAAAGGCCGAATTTGCTGCTGAAACTAAAAATAAATTAGCTAAAAAAGGATTTTTTTTGGTTTGTTTGAGTTTTAAAAGAGAAATTTTGGCTTCTTCTAGGTTGTATTTATGATCATGAATTTGCCAACTTAATGCACTAAGTTCTAAAATAAGTTTAAAATTAATATGATTGTGTTTGTTAGGTATGATGTAGGTTCTTTGTATAGAGTTATCATCTTTATCAAAAATATTTAGCGTAGTATGATGAAAGAAAAAATTCATATTAATTTCATAACCATACGCATTAGCTATCCTTCCAACGCATTTTGCTACTCTTGCTGTGTAAGTTCCTGCACTTAGAAAAACGCTAATATATTCGATTAAAAAATTAGTTAAATTTTGAATTGATGGTTTTTGCATAAATATTCTTTAAAATAGTTTTTAAAGATTTTATCAAAATTAAAATATAAAATCTTATAAATTTAAAATATTTTTGTAAAAATATTAAAAATATATGCACTAGGTAATTTAAGGAAGTTAAAAAAATTAAGTGCGATTTTTCTTTTTTTGTATATAAATATAAATAGCTAAAAGCATACTTATAAAAATAATACAAGCAATAATAACAAAATGTAGATATTCTTTAAGTAAGTCTTCATTTTTACCTAAAATATAACCTAATATAAGTAAAATCAAACACCAAATTCCAGCTCCCAAACTAGTATAAAATATAAATTTTTTCAAATTCATTCTTGCAAGTCCAGCAGGTAAAGAAATGTATTGACGCAATCCAGGGATTAATCTACCACTAAATGTTGATATTTCACCATGTTTATTGAAAAAGGCTTCAAACTGAGCAAATTTTGTTTCATTAACTCCAAAATATTTACATATTTTTAAAATAACATTACGCCCTAAAAAATAACATAAGTAATAATTTAATAAAGCACCCAAAAGAGCTCCAAAAGTCCCACAAAGTAGACATAGCCAAAAGTTAAGTTCGTTTTGATGAGCTAAATATCCAGCAGGTATCATCACTACTTCACTAGGAAAAGGAAAAAAGGAGCTTTCTATAAACATAAGAAAGATAATCCCCCAATAACCCCAATCTTTTGCAAGAGTAAGTAAAAAATCTATAATATCACCAAGCATAAACACCCTTTAATTTTTTAAACTAATGATATAAATTTAGTTTTAATGTTTTAAAAATATAGCATGGCTTTTGCACAAATGACTATTAAAATACATAAAATCAATGCAATCAAGTGAGATTTTAAAGAATCTCTTCTTTTTAAAATTTTTATAAAAAACAAAGAATAACAAGTTAAAGCTAACATTGTTATTAGTAGCAAAAGCTTGATAAATAAAAATACTCCAAAATTGCTTGCAAAAAAATCCCAAAAAGAATTAAATTCATAAAAACTTAAAAGATAAAAACCACTCAATAAAAGTAAGATAAAAATACTAGCAAAAATAAAAATACTTGATTTGGTATAGGCTTTTTTAATTTTATCGCAATCTTCTTTGCTTTCGTGTTTATAAGCAAAGCAATAAACACAAACATCAAAAAATACATAGGCTATAAAAAATATAGCACAGATAAGATGAATACAAATAAAAATAAAATGCATAACTAATCTCCTTAAAAAATCATAGCACAATTTTAAGGAGATGTAAAATTAAAGTTTTTCTAAAATTTGGATAGTTTTGATTTTATCTCCTGCTCTAATGCTATCTAGTACTTCTAAACTTTCTTTGTCTTCAGGATTGATTTGTCCAAAGATAGTATGTACTCCATCTAAATGAGGTTGTGGGCTATGACAGATAAAAAATTGTGAACCACCTGTATCTCTACCAGCATGAGCCATAGATAAGCTACCTCTTAAGTGCTTGTGTTTTTGATCGTCACATTCACATTCTATCTCATAACCAGGGCCACCTGAACCTATACCATAAGGGCAGCCACCTTGTATTACAAAATTTGGAATCACGCGGTGAAAAATAAGCTCATCATAAAAACCTTCATTGGCTAAGTTGGCAAAATTACACACAGTTTGTGGTGCTTCATCGGGAAATAATTCTAATTTCATATCGCCTTTTTCAGTGCTAATGATAGCAAAATTGTATTTTTTTGCATCTTTTATGTCGATTTTTTTAAGCATTTTTTTGCTCCTATTCTATGTTGGTATAAACTGCTTGTACATCATCATCATCTTCTAATTTATCAAGCAATTTTTCAATATCAAGAAGTTGCTCTTCACTAAAGCTTACGGGGTTATTAGCAAGATATTCAAGTCCTGCTTTTTTAAGCACTAAGCCTTTTTTTTCTATGGCGTTACTAAGTTCACCAAAAGCAGTGTAATCACCTATAATTAGTAATTCTTCATCATTTTGTTCAAGTTCTTCAAGTCCTGCATCAATGAGTTCAAGTTCAAGTTCTTCTAAATCTCCATCATATTTTTCAAGATGAAAAACAGCTTTATGTGAAAACATAAAAGTTAAAGAGCCATTTTGTAAAATTTCTCCACCATTTTTGCTAAAAATTGCTTTTACATTAGCCACTGTGCGTGTAGGATTGTCACTCATACACTCAACAATGATTAAAGCTCCATGTGCTGCTTTTCCCTCATAGTGGATATTTTTAATATCAGCACTATCTTTTCCACTTGCTCTTTTAATAGCTGCATCGATATTGTCTTTTGGCATATTATTAGCTTTTGCAGTAGCTATGGCACTACGAAGCTTTGGATTCATATCAGGATCAGCTCCGCCTTCTTTTGCTGCTACTTGTATAGCCTTTGCAAGTTTTGGAAAAAGTTTGCTCATTTTATCCCATCTTGCTTCTTTAGAGGCTCTGCGATATTCAAACGCTCTTCCCATAAATTCTCTCTTTCTTATATTGTTTTAAAGTTAAAAGTATAAACTAAGAAGTCTAAATTTGATTTTAAAGGAGCAAAAGAGTGATCAGAAAAGCTAGGAAAGATGATGTTAAAAAATGTATACAATTGCTTGCTTTGGCAATGGATCATTTTATATATAAACTTAGTGGCTATAATGATCATCAAAAAGCCATAGAGGTTTTAGAAAATTTCTTCACTCAAGAAAATAATCGTTTAAGCTATGAAAATATATATGTTTATGAAGAAGATAATGAAATTTTAGGTGTGATTTGTTTTTATGATGGGGCTTTGGCAGATGAGCTAGATAAGTCTTTAAATGAGCATTTAGAATTTTTAGGATTTAATGAAAAAGTTTTAAAAGAATGTGATAATGAGTTTTATTTAGATAGTATTTGCGTGGATGAAAAGGCAAGAGGGAAAGGTATTGCTAAGAAATTGATTGAATATGCCTTCAATGAAGCTTTGAAAAATGGCAAAAAGCTTTCATTAATCGTAGAAGATGAAAATATAAATGCAAAAATGCTTTATGAAAAAATGGGTTTTAAATTTATAAAAAATAAAATTTTTCACACTCATAAATATGAATACAGAGAAAAAGGAGAATAAATGATTATAAAAACTAAAAATATTAATTGTCAAAGTTGTGTAAATTTAATCAAAGCTTCATTGGAAGATGAATTTGGTGCTATGCAAATAAGTGTTGAAAATAAAAGCATAGAGATTGATTTAAAAGCAGAGCAAGTTGAAGAGTTTAAAAAACAATTGCAAGATTTAGGTTTTGAGACAGATGAAGCATGAGTTAAAGCTAAAAATAGGCAATATGACCTGTGTTAATTGCTCTAATGCTATAGAAAAAGTTTGTGCAAAAATTGATGGGGTAGAAGATGTAAGTGTTTCTTATGTCAATTCTAGTGGAGTGTTTTTGCTTAAAGATTTATCTTTAGAAGCAAAGATCAAAGAAAAAATTAAGGCTTTGGGTTTTGAAATATTACAAGAAGAGCAAAATTTATACGAATTTAAACTCAAAGAGCTTAAAAATATGAAAACAAAGCTTATTGTGAGTATAATTTTAAGCTCTATTGTGATGTATTTTGAAATGTTTGTTCAAGGAAATGTTTCTGCTTTAATTCAAATGTTTTTATCCATGATAGCGATTTTTTATTGCGGAAAAGGTTTTTTTATCCACGCTCTTAAAGGATTAAGGCATAAAAATTTAGATATGAATACCTTGATATCCTTAGGTGCTTTTACTTCTTTTATATATTCTTTTTTTGTGTATTTTGAGGTATTTAGTAAAGATGGTTATTTGTATTTTAGTGGCGGAGCGATGATTGTAAGCTTTGTTTTATTAGGTAAATACTTAGAAGAAAAGGCTAAATTTAAATCCTTAGAATATCAAAACAAATTAAAAAATATAGATATTAAAAAAGCTAATATAATCTTAGAAGATGCAAGTATAAAAAGCATACCTAGTGCTTTTGTAAAAGAAAATGATGTGATTTTAGTGAAAGAGGGTGAAAGCGTTGTTGCTGATGGGGTAATTATAGCAGGCGAGGCTGAGGTTGATGTGAGTTTTTTAACAGGAGAATTTTTACCACTTTTGAAAAAGCAAAATGATGAAATTCTAGCAGGAAGTGTGTTGATTAATGGAAGCTTAAAGATTAAAGCTAGTAAAAAGGCGATTGAAAGCTCATTAGAACAAATTAAAGATCTTGTTTTTAAAGCAGGCAATATCAAAACACCTTTAGCAAATTTAGCTAATAAAATTTCAGCTTATTTCGTAGCTTGTATTATTGTTTTATCACTTTTTGTGTTTGTTTTTTGGTATTTTAAAGAAGGAGTCAACGCAGCATTTTTACATGCTTGTGCCACTCTTTTAATCTCTTGTCCTTGCGCTTTGGGCTTAGCAACCCCTATAGCCATAGTTAGTGCTTTAGCAAATGGTGCAAGAAATTTTATCTTAGTAAAAAATCCAGCGGTATTAGAGAATTTAGCTAGTATAAAACTTGCTATTTTTGATAAAACAGGCACTTTAAGTCAAGATGATTTAAGTATTTATAAGCATGATCTAACTCAAGAAAATTTTCAAAAACTCACGCAAATTGAAAATTTAAGCTCACATCCTATTGCAAAGGCTTTTACTAAAGAATTGAATGTAAATTTAAATTTACAAGGAAAATTAAGTGTTTTAGTGGGTAGTGGTTTGCTTTATGAGGAAAATAATGATAAATATTTAATAGGCAATGAAAAATTAATGCTTGAAAATAGTGTTGATATACAAAAAAGCAAGCAATTTTTGCAAGAATTTGAAGATCAAGCACCTATATGTTTGTATTTTGCAAAAAATAATATTTGTCTTGGCGGGGTTTGTTTAAAAAATGAACTTAAAAACGAAGCTAAAAATTTGATAGCAAATTTAAAACAAAAAGGTATAAAAAGTATTATTTTAAGTGGTGATAATAAAAAAAGTGTTACTAAAATAGCAAATGAGCTTAATGTTGATGAATATTATTCTGATTTAAAACCTGAGCAAAAACTTGATTTCATAAAAGAAAAAATCAAAAAAGAAAAAGTTCTTTTTATAGGAGATGGTATCAATGATGCTCCTGCTTTAAATTTAGCTAGTGCAAGCATAAGTTTTTCTAAAGCAAGTGAGCTTGCTAAAAAAAGCGGAGATTTGATTTTGATAAAAGATGATTTATCTTTAATAGCTTATTGTTTCGAGCTTTCTCAAAGAACTAAAAATATCATCAAACTTAATCTTTTTTGGGCTTTTGTTTACAATGCTTTATGTATTCCCATTGCGGCAGGTCTTGTGCCATTTATAAGTCTTAGTCCGCATTTGGCAGCTTTAGCAATGTGTTTTAGTTCGGTAACGGTTGTAGTCAATTCTTTGAGATTGCGTTAGATATTTCAGTTTTATTTAATATTTGTTGTATTATATTAATATAACTTTAACAAAAAGGAGTATTTAATGAATTGCAATTGTAGTTTTTCTATGATGAGTGTAATAAGATATTCTAAAATGATTATCTTGCTTACCGTTGCCTCTTTGGCTGCTATTGTTGTTTTTGGTAATATAACTGATTATAATTCAAACTTTCAGTTTGTAAAACATGTTATGAGTATGGATACTAAGCCTGATTATTTAGGTAATGCTATTATTTATAGGGCTATTACAAATTCTACGATCCATCATATTGCTTATATCTTTATTATTTGTTTTGAAGCTTTTATTATGCTGACTGCTTTAAAAGGTGCTTTAGATATGTTTAAAGCAAGAAATTTAGATGTAAAAACTTTCCATGAAGCTAAAAAATTTGGAATCATTGCTTTAACTTGTTGTTGTTTGTTATGGTTTTTTGGTTTTCAAGTGGTGGCTGCAGAGTGGTTTGGCATGTGGATGAGTAAAACTTGGAATGGTTTGCCTGATGCTACTAGATTAGTAACCTATATGCTTTTAGCATTAGTTTATATTAGTATTAAAAACGATGATTAAATCACAAACTCTCTGTTGAGGGTTTGTGGAAAATATAAAATGTTTTTATAATGATTGAGCTTGTAAATATTTACTTCTTCTTTTTTTGTAATTATTCCATAATTTAAAAAACAAGAAAATTAAAGCTAGGCTCAGTGCTAAAAAATGTGGAATTTGCGGTATTTTTGCAGATAAAAAATAATGCCAAGATACTAGTAAAAAGCAAAAATAGCCAAGTTTTCTTATCTTACTTAATTTTTTAAAAAGCTTAAATGAGCTTATAAACATAAGTGTGAGTATAAAAAAGCTTATAAAACCACTAAATTCTAAATTTTTACTAAAAGTATCTTTGAAAAAAAGCATTAAATCTAAATTTTTACTAAAAGCAAAGTAATTAAAAAAGTGAATCAAAACCCAAAAAAATGCATAAAAACCTAAAAATTTAGGGTAATCTTTTGTGTGTTTATACTTTAAAAGTGAAAAAAATAGGCTTAATCCAAAAAAGATTAAGCCAAATACACCACTATAAAAATATACAGATTTTACAATATCAAATTCTTGCATGATTTGATAAACACTAAAAACAATACTTAAAACAAAAGCTAAAAATCCACTGATATTATAAACTTTTTTGCTCATTAAAAATTAACCTTTAAATCCATATCTTTATACAAATGCGCTACTTCTTTTTCATAGCCATTAAACATCTGTGTAGGCTTAGTGAAAAAATCTCCCAAAGGACGCTCATTTGCTTGAGACCATCTTGGGTGAGAGACATTTGGATTAACATTAGCATAAAATCCATATTCTCTAGGGTTTGCTAACTCCCATGTGGTTTTAGGTTGTTCTTTGGTAAATTCTATTTTTACAATAGATTTTATACTTTTAAAGCCATACTTCCATGGAACTACAAGGCGAATCGGTGCTCCATTTTGTCCTAATAAAGGCTTTTTATACATACCCACAGCCATAAGTGTTAGTGGGTGCATAGCCTCATCTAATCTTAAGCCCTCTACATAAGGATAATCAAGAGTTGGAAAAAATGAGGCTTGATCGGCAAATTGATTTTTATCAAAAAGAGTGGTAAATTTTATAAATTTAGCTTCACTTTTAACTTTACATTTTTCTATTAAAGCACGCAATTCAAAACCAACCCAAGGCACCACCATAGACCAAGTTTCAACACAGCGAAATCTATAAATTCTCTCTTCTAATGGAAAAGCCAATAAATCTTGCATAGTTAAAGTCAAAGGTTCTTCAACTTCCCCGCTAACTTCTATTTTCCAACCATTTGTGTTGAAATTTTTTGCAAGCTCAACAGCTCTTTTTTTATCAGTGGAAAATTCATAAAAATTAACATAATTAGTTGCAATTTTTTCTTCACTTAAATTTAATTTTTCATTGTTAGAATCAGGAAAGAAATTTAATGCCATTAATTCAGATTGAACTAAAGCTGAACTAACTAAAGCTCCAGCACCTAGTTTTAAAAAATGGCGTCTTTTGTTATATAATTGTTCGTTTGTGATATTCATGAAGCATCCTTTATATATTTTGTGATATTAAAACATATAAAGGAAAATAGAAGGATAATTTTTATTATTTTATAAAAAATATTTTTAAAAAATTACCTCATTATTTTCAGATAGAGCAGGGTTGTTTTTTGGAAATGGAGAAGTATTGGTGTAGTACTCTCTTTGTTTTTCATAAATTCCTTGATAAACCCCTTTTGGGATGATAAATTTTCTAGCGCTATCAGGATAAAGTTCTAAGTATTTTGTTAAAAATTCTTTAAAAACTGGAGCGGCAGTTCTTGCACCACCTTCTATTTGTTTCATAGGCTTATTATCATCATTTCCATACCAAATGATAGCTTCTATTTCAGGAGTTAAGCCACAAAACCACGCATCAATGCTTTTATTTGAAGTGCCTGTTTTTCCAGCTATTTCAATCCCTTCTACTCTAGCATTACGCCCAGTGCCTTTTTTTACAACATTTTGCATCATATCATTGACTAAAAAAGCTTGTTCAGGTTCACTGATTTTTCTTTCTCCGGAATTAAATTCTACTACTATTTTACCATTTTTATCGATTACTCTTTTAATGAGTAATAAGTCTTTTTGCACACCATAGTTTCCAAATACCGTGTAAAGTTTAGCATAATCATAAATGGAAATTCCAAAGCTACCCAAAACTATAGATAAATCAACTGGTATGTTTTCAAAGCCCATAAATTGAAGTTTATCGTGGATTACATCAAGTCCTAGGGCAAGAGCTAAATTTATGGTAGCTAGGTTTCTTGAGCCAGTTAGCGCTTCTTTTAAACTTATGAGTCCTAGAAATTTTCCACCATAATTTTTAGGTTTCCAATCTTTCTCATCTTTTTTAGTGCTTTCAAAAATTCTTGAAATATCAGCAACCTTACTCATAGGAGAATAGCCCATGTCAATGGCAATTTGATATAAGAAAGGCTTAAAAGAACTCCCCGGTTGTCTTAAGCTTTGAGTGGCGCGGTTGAAATTACTTTTTGTGTAATTTACCCCGCCAACTAAGGCTAAAATGTCTCCATTTTGATGATTTGCTACTATCATAGCTCCATTGAGTGTGCTTAAATTTGCATCTTTATCTCTTTTAACTATTTCATCATAGCCAAATTTTAAGGCTTCTCTTGCAATATTTTGCACATCAAGATCGATAGCAAGTTCTATTTTATAGCCACCACTTTTTAAGTCTTTAATCCCGCTTAGTTGTTTTAAAACTTCTTGAGTAACATAAGGGGCTGTATTTTGTGTTAAAGTATCATCATATACTTTTGGAATTTCTTTTAAGGCATTTTCATACTCTTCTTTAGAAATCCAACCAAGATTATGCATTCTTTGTACTACGCTGTTTGCTCTAGCTAAAGAAAGATCTAAATGTCTGGTAGGATCATAAGTACTTGGAGCCTTTGGCATACCTACTAAAATGGCAATTTCTTTTAAGCTAAGCTCATCTAAATTTTTTCTAAAATACCCAAGCGCAGCAGTTTTTACTCCATAATATCCATGTCCAAAGAAGATGAAATTTAAATATCTTTCTAAAATTTGCTCTTTAGTTAAAGTGTTTTCTATCTTATATGCAAGCAAAGCTTCTTTTAGCTTTCTGCTCAAAGTACGCTCAGGAGTTAATTCTGTATTTTTTATGAATTGTTGAGTAAGAGTGGAAGCTCCTTCCATAGTTTTTCCACCGCTTCTTATGATTTTAATAGTTGCTCTAAAAATTGCATCTATATTGACCCCACCATGTTCAAAAAAGCTAGTATCTTCAATGGCTACCAAAGCTTCTATAAGTCTTGGTGGAAGTTCTTCATAAGGAGCATAAAAGCGGTGTTGCTCAAAAACATTTGCAACTAATTTTCCATTTTTATCAAAAATTTGTGTTGTAAGAGGCGGTTTGTAATCTTTAAAGGTGTATTGATTTAAATCAGAATCAGAAAACAAATATGCAATAAATATAAAAACTCCAACCATACATACTATACAAAAAGAAAGAAATATTTTTAAAATTTTTATCATAAAAATGCTTTCAAAAGTTCTATATTAAGCCCTAGTGCTGTACTTTGATGGCCTATGATTTTTTTAATATATTTTTTATGAAATCCCTCACACATCACAGCACCGGCTTTACCTTGATAAAGTTTTGAATCAATGTATTCTTGCATATCTTTTAAATCAAATTTATCTAAGATCAAATCACATTTGCTAAGATTAAAAATCTTTTTATCTTCTAAAACTAAAATCATCGCGCTTAAAACGCTAATACTTTTACCACTTTGTAAATTGAGTATATTAAAAGCCTCATTGTCGCTTTTAGCTTTAGTAAGAATGATATTTTGAGCACAAACTATGCTATCAGCAAATAAAACATTTTTTAAGTCAGGATATTTTGTAAAAAATTGTCTTTCTTTTTCTAAAACAATTTTTTGCACATAAGAGCTTGGATTATCTTTTTTTATTAAACTCTCATCATAATCGATAATAATTTGCTCAAAAGCGATATTTGCTTCTTTTAGCAAAGCAACGCGTGAGGGCGAACTTGAAGCTAAATAAAGCATTAAGCAAGACTTTCTTCTATGATTTTTTTAGCATGATCAAGTGCTTGTTCTATTTTACTTGTATCTTTACCGCCAGCTGTTGCAAAATCATCTCTACCGCCACCGTTTCCACCAAGCATTTGTGCAATTTCTTTTACCAAAACACCAGCTTTTAACGAAGTGTCTTTAACACCTGCTGCTATGATAATCTTACCTTCTTTTTCTTGTAAAAGTAAAATTACAGCTTTGTTAAATTTGTTTTTAAACTCATCTATCATAGTTTTTATATCACCACTATCTATTTTTTGTACACAATATTGAATGCCATTTAGTTCTTTAGAGTTTAATTCTGCTTTGCTTGAATTTTTTAATTCATTTTTTAAACTAGCTATTTCATTTTTTAATTTTGCTACATAGCCTAAAATATCTTGAGTTTTTAATTCTTCTTTGGCTTGATTAAGCTCTTTTAAATTTTCACTAACATAATCAAGCGCAGCTTTGCTTACCACTGCTTCTATTCTTCTAACTCCAGCACTAACACCACTTTCTTTGATGATGTAAAAACTTCCTATTTCAGAGCTATTTTTCACATGGGTACCACCGCAAAGCTCTTTACTAGCTCCTAGGGTTAAAACTCTTACTTTTTCTTGATATTTTTCACTAAATAAAGCTATAGCACCGCTTTTTTTAGCTTCGTCTAAAGCTAAAATTTCAATTTTAGCTTCATTTGCTTGCATGATGTAGGTATTTACCAAAGCTTCTATTTGCTTTAATTCTTCTTTATTTAGAGCTTTTGGATGAGTAAAGTCAAATCTTAATTTATTATGTTCTACCAAAGAGCCTGCTTGGCTAATGTGTGAGCCAAGAATTTCTCTTAAAGCGTGGTGCAGTAAATGTGTCGCACTATGATGTCTTGCGATTTGTTCTCTTTTTTTAGTATCTATGCAAGCTAACACTTCATCATTTGTTTTAAGATCTTGTTTTAATTTTACTTGACTAAGATTAATATCAAAGAATTTTTGTGTATCTAAAACCTCATTTTCATTGATAAAGCCTATATCAGCACTTTGTCCTCCACTTGTTGCGTAAAATGGAGTTTTTTCAAGCATTAACCACGCTATATCTCCTGCCTTAGCTTCGGTTATGATTTTAAAATTTTCATCTAAAATGGCTATGATTTTAGTTTTTTCTTCATAATTTTCATAGCCACTAAAAGTATTTTTGCCAAATTTTTCTAATAAAACTTTAAAGTCCCCACTAACTGCTTTATCCCCGCTTCCTTTCCAAGAAGCCTTAGCTCTATCTTTTTGTTCTTGCATAAGCTCATTGAATTTAGCCTCATCTATACTAAGATTTTTTTCTCTTAGCATATCTTGGGTTAAATCAAGCGGAAAACCATAAGTATCATAAAGTTTAAAAGCCACTTCACCGCTAAAAATATCTTTAGTTTTTTTAAGTTCTTCATTAAAAATTTCTATACCATTTTCAATAGTGCTTAAAAATCTTTCTTCTTCTAGTTTGATTTGTTCTTTAATAAATTCTTTTTTTTCATTTAAGTAAGTATAATGCCCACCCATTAACTCACAAACTACATCTACAAGCTCATACATAAAAGCTCTTTTAAGACCTAACAAATATCCATGTCTTAAGGCACGACGCATAATTCTTCTTAAAACATAACCCCTGCCTTCTTTATCAAAGCCAACTCCTTGAGCAAGTAAAAATACACTTGATCTTATATGATCAGCAATTACTCTATAACTAGCTCCGCTTTCATAGGTATAAGTTTTACCGCAAAGTTTTGCAATACTCTCAATAATAGGCATAAACAAAGAACTATCAAAATTACTAAATTTTCCTTCTTTTATAGCACTAACTCTTTCAAGCCCCATGCCTGTATCAATACTTGGTTTTGGTAATGGAGTAAGCGTGCCATCAGCACTTCTTTCATATTGCATAAAAACCAGGTTCCAAATTTCTAAGAACCTATCTCCATCTCCACCCATATAATCTTCGCTAGAATTAAAATGCTCAGCGCCTTGATCATAAAAAATTTCACTACAAGGTCCACATGGTCCAGTATCGCCCATTTGCCAGAAATTATCTTTATCGCCAAATTTATAAATTCTTTCTTTTTCTATATGTTTTTGCCAAAGCTCATATGCTTCATCATCACTTTCATGAACGGTTACATATAATCTTTCTTTAGGTAATTTTAAAACCTCAGTTACAAATTCCCAAGCATAAGCAATAGCTTGTTCTTTAAAATAATCTCCAAAACTAAAATTCCCAAGCATTTCAAAGAAAGTATGATGTCTTGCCGTATAGCCTACATTGTCTAAGTCATTATGTTTTCCACCGGCTCTTATACAAGTTTGACAGCTTGTTTTACGCGGAGGATTAGGGCGTGGTACTTCTCCAGTAAATATGCTTTTAAAAGGTACCATACCTGCATTAGTAAAAAGTAAAGTTGCATCATCAGGCATCAAAGGGCTTGAAGGAGTGATTTCATGTCCTTTTGATTTAAAAAATTCTAAATATTCTTTTCTTATATCCATAGATTTTCCTAGCTAGTTTTTTGCTTAAAATAATACCAAAAATACTTTAAATTAAGTAAAACTATCTTATAATCATGATTTTAAATTTATAAGGTTAATATAATGAAAATTCCTTTTATAGACTTAAATGCTCAATATAATGCTTATAAAAATGAAATCGATGAGGCTATTGGTGAAGTTTTACAAAGCACCTCTTTTATAGGTGGCGCAAAATTAGAAGAATTTGAAAATAATTTGGCTAAATATGTAGGTGTTAAATATGCAATAGGCTGTTCAAGTGGCACAAGCGCGTTATTTTTAGCCTTGATGGCTTTGGGTGTGGGTAGGGATGATGAGGTAATAGTGCCAAGTTTTACCTTTATAGCTACGGCTGAAATGGTTGCTCTAATCGGTGCTAAGCCTGTTTTTGTAGATATTGATTTTAAAGATTATAATCTTAGTTTAGAAAAAGTTCAAAGCGCTATCACGCCTAAAACTAAAGCTGTAATTGCTGTGAGTATTTTTGGGCTTATGCCTGATATGTTTGCTTTAAAAGAACTTTGTAAAAGTCAAAACATCGCTTTGATAGAAGATAGCGCACAAAGTTTTGGAGCTAGTCAAAAGGGTGTAAAATCATGTGTTATAGCTGATATATCTTGCACAAGCTTTTTTCCGTCTAAGCCTTTAGGTGCTTATGGAGATGGCGGGGCGATTTTTACCCAAGATGATGAATTAGCGCAAAAAATAAAAATTTATTTAAATCATGGACAAGTGCAAAGATATAAGCATAAATACATCGGTATTAATGGAAGGCTTGATACCATCCAAGCAGCTGTTTTAAATGTGAAATTAAAATACTTAGATGAAGAGATTAAAAAAAGAGAAGTAATAGCAAAAGTTTATGATGAAAATTTAAAAAATTGTATTTTGCCGCCAAGAAAAGATGATTTTGTGAGTGCTTGGGCTCAATATAGCGTGCGTGTAAAGAATAGAGAAAAATTCATGCAAAAATTACAAGAGCAAGGTATACCTACTGCGGTGCATTATCCTTTGGGGCTTCATTTGCAAGAAGCTTTCGATTATCTTGCTTATAAAAAAGGTAATTTGCCAAATACAGAGCTATTAAGTGATGAAATTTTATCCTTACCTATGAGTGCGTTTTTAAAAGAAGAACACCAAATTAGAGTGATTGAGGCTTTTAAATGAAAATAGGGCTTATAGGCCTTGGTAAAATGGGTAAAAACCATTTAAGAGAACTCGAGCGTAATTTAAAAGTAAAAGAAATTCATCTTTATGATCCTTTCTGTAAAGATAAATTTAAACACTTTTTTCATAAAAATTTTGATGATTTTTTAGCACAAAATCTTGATGGTGTTATCATTGCTACGCCTACTCATACGCATTTAGATATAGCTTTAAAGGTTTTTCCTAAAATAAAAAATGTTTTAATAGAAAAGCCTTTGGCATTAAATGTAGATGAAATTTTAATTTTAGAGCAAAAAGCTAGAGAAAATAAAGTCAGAGTAGGGGTGGGCTTTTGTGAGAGATTTAATCCGGCTATTTTAACTTTAAAAGAAAAACTTTTAGAAGATGATATTATAAGTATTAACATACAAAGAATTTCTCCTTATCCACAAAGAATAAATGATGTGGGTGTTTTAAGTGATCTTAGTGTGCATGATATTGACTTAGTTAGATTTTTAAGTCAAGAACAAATTTTAAAAGCAAATATTTATAAAAGCTTTCATCATGATAAATTTGAAGATGAGGTAATGATAGGTTTAAAATTGGAAAATATTTTAGCAAATATCCATGATAGTTGGAATGGACAATGCATTATAAGAAAGATCACACTTTTAGGTAAAAAACATACTTATGAACTTGATCTTAAAAATTTTGAACTTTTTATTAATATGCAAAAAATTCCAAATTTATATAAAAATTCTCCTTTATATGCTGAGCATGAGGCTTTTTTTGAGTTTTTACAAAATGGGGTTTGTGAAAATTTGGCTAGCATTGAAGATGCTTTGAGAGTACAAGAAATTTTAGAAGGTGTTTGATAGTGAAATATGTCTTTTTTTTAAATATGGGTGGAGTGAATAAACTTGACGAATGTGAAGTTTTTTTAAAAAATATGTTTAATGATCCTTATATTTTAGGGATAAAAAATGTTTTTTTAAGAAAATTTGTAGCTTTTATGATAAGAAAATCAAGATTAAAAGCTATGAAACAAAACTATGAAAAAATGGGTGGGAAATCCCCGCTTACTCAAATCACACAAAGTTTATGTGATAAATTAAATTCTAAAACTAGAGAATATAAATTTGATTTTATTAGTCTTTATGTACCACCTTTTGCAAATGAGGTTTTTTCAAAATATGATTTTAAGCAAAATGACGAAATTATTTTATTTCCTCTGTATCCTCATCATTCTAAAACCACTGTAACTAGTTCTTTAGAAGTAGTGGAAAATGAGCTAAGAAATATCCAAAACCAAGCTAATGTAAAAATCATTGATGTTTTTTATAAAGATGAACTTTATAATGAAATGATTATAAAGCATATTTTAGAAAAAAAGAGAGAATACGATTATAAAATTTTGATTTTTTCTGCGCATTCTTTACCGCTTTCAGTGATTAAAAAAGGTGATTTGTATGAAAAACATGTGCAAGAGCATGTGGATATTTTAAAAGAAAAACTTAAAAATAAATTTGACCAAATCATTTTATCATATCAATCAAAACTAGGCCCAGTTAAATGGCTTGAGCCTAATACAAGTGATATTTTAGAAAGTTTAGATCAAAAAGCTTTGATTTATCCTGTATCTTTTTGTATAGATTGCTCTGAAACGATTTTTGAGCTTGGAGTTGAATATAGGCACTTAGCAAAAAGCGATTATGAGCTTATTAAATGTCCTAATGATAGCGATGAGTTTATAGAGTTTATTTTAAATCAAGTAAAAATATAGTTTTTATATTAATTTTTATAGCGGTATTAAAAACATATATTTTTTTTCTCGGGATATTTTCTAAATTCCAGTTTGATAGTTTTTGATTGAAATTTATACATCCACTAAACATACTTTGTGTGCTTATAACACTATCAATATTCCAATTGTTTAAATCTTGATTAAATTTTGGAGTTTTTGAAAAAGGAATTTTGAAAATAGATTCACAAAAAAATGCATATTCCATCCATAATACATTTGAAACATCCCAGCAATGAATTTTAAGCTTTTTTGTTGTAGTTATTTAGAGCTTGTTGGATCTTATATCCTAAAACACTCCTTCAATATTGTCAACATTGCTTGTATCTATATTTTTAAGCGGAATATCTGGTAGTATCAAATATTTAAGAGTTTCTTTTGTTTTTGGTTTGTGTATTATATTTTTTGATTGCAGTTTGAGTAAATACAATATAACTAAAAACACAAGTAAAGTTATAAATAATAAAACCCAATGTTTTAAATAAGCGAAACAAAAAATCAATATAAAAAAAGATTATTATTGTAATTTTATTTTTTAATGTCATTGTTTTTGCTTTCTATGGGTTTTAAATAACTTTCCTTAATCAAAAGATTTACTGTATCTTTAAACATAGGTAAAGCACTTTGTGCGGCATAATAACTATAAGCTTTGGTAGGATGTCTTACTAAAACTCCAATGGTATAGGTATTTTTCTCATCATTTGCAAAGCCAAAAAACGAGGCATTATAGCGATTTGAAGTATAGCCTTTTCTTTCAGCAATCCTAGCTGTACCCGTTTTTCCACCTATAATGATACCTCGAGTTCGTGCTTTTTTACCGGTTCCTTTTTCAATAACATTAATTAAAATTTGTTGCATTTCTTTGGCAGCTTTGCTTGAAAGAATTTTTTCTTTTTTAACTTCATCATCAAGTTTTATTAAACGCCCATCTTGATAAATTTTATTTGCAATTTGTGGGGTGATGTAAATTCCATCATTGTTAAATACATTATAAGCAGCTAAAAGTTGTATAAAAGTTGTTTTCAAGCCATAACCATAACTTAATACAGATTTTTCAACTTCTCTTAATCTTTTTGGATTTGGTATTTCTCCTTTTTGCTCATAAGGAAGATCAATACCGCTTTTTTCTCCAAAACGAAAAATTCTAAGTCCTGAGATGATTTCAAGATTACTTAATCTTTGGGCAATTTTAATCATACCGACATTTGAAGAGTAAGTAATAACTTCTTCCATGCTCATTTTATTTTTTTTGTGATCGTCGCGTATGGTAAAACGACCAAGTTTGTATTGTCCACCTTGAGTATCAATGATTTCATCAACTTTGATTTTATCAAGCATTAATGCAGTGGTAAATATAAAAGGTTTTATAACAGATCCTGCTTCATAGCCATATTCTATGGCGCTTGCATTGAGCACAGATAGATCTTTTCCGCGATTTTGCGGATCATATCTTCTTGAGCTAGCAAGTGCTAGAATTTTTCCGCTTTTGCTTTCCATGATGGCAACTATAATTTCATTGGCTTTTAGATCTTCATTTCTTTTATCGATAGCTTTTTCTAAACCTTTTTGAAGTTTTAAGGAAATATTTAAGTATAAATTACAACCATCTATTTTGCGTTGTTCATAAGAATGCAAATTTAAGATAATATTACCACCTATATCTCTTAAACCTTGAATTTTAGCATTTTGCAAAGGATTTAAACATTCATTATAGTATTTTTCCAAACCTTTTATGCCGACATTTTTAAAAATTTCACTTTGCTCATCCATATAAGTTCTTGTGTAGCCTATGATTGGAGTAAGTGAATCTTTTGGCATATATACACGATCTTCTTTGTGTTCTATAATATCAAGCCCTCTTGTCTCCACTCTGCCATTATTATTTGTGAAGGATTTAAAAAAACCTTGAGTATAAAGTTTTTTAGCTAGTTCTTTTAAATAACTTGCATCTTTTGAGTTAATATCTTGGAGTAAAATAAAATTATAACTTCTTTTTTTCTTTGCAAGCATTCTTTTTTTTATATCTTGCATTTGTTCATCACTTGCGCCACTATAAATTTGAAAAAGAGTTAAAAATAAATCCTTTTTATCGGGATTTAAGCTCCTTAGATCAATTTCAGCTCTATAAATTTGCCTACTAGAAGTTACGGTAAAATTATCGCTTGTGATGATATTGCCTCTAAGAGCGGAAAAATATTGTTCTTTTTGAGTGTTTGGTATATGGCGTTTTGAGGTTAGAAAAAAAGTAGAAAGTAAAAATAAGGCCATAAAAAACAGAGCCATACAAAAAGCAAAAGCTACTTTTGAAACCCTATTTCTAATGGTGTTTGAAAGCATATATTAAATTTGGGTTCTTGAAATTTCTTTATATGCGTTTATAGCCTTATTTCTAACTTCAAGCATAAATTTCATACTTGATTCAGCTTTGCTAATCGCAATTGCAGCTTGATGTAAGTCTTTGACTTCACCTGTTGCAATGTCTACCATAGCAGCTTCGGCGGTTTCTTGAGTTTTATTAAGATCGTTGATGGAATTTTTTAATAAACTCGAAAACTCATCTCCTATGTTGCTTGTGTTGTTATTATTGTTTTTGTTATTAACATTGTTAAATTGATTTATACCATTAATAGTGTTCATTTATTAACCTCTTAGTAAATCTATCGCACTTTGTGCTATAGTTTTGGTGCTAGTAAAGGCACTTACATTAGCTTGATAAGCTCTTGTTGCTTCTATTAAATCGGCCATTTCAATAACAGGATTTATATTTGGATAAGCAACATAACCTTGTTCATTCGCATCTGGATGAGATGGGTCAAATTTCATACGAAAATCTTTATCATCTCTTACAACTTTATCAACTACTACGCTCATTATAGCAGGTTTTGCATCTTTTTGTGAAGCAGGATCGTTTAAAGGATTTTCATATTCTAAAAAATTATTATCTTTAGCTATTTGCTTGTTTAGCAATTCGTTAAAATCAGTTGCTTTAAAAATCACTTCTCTTCTTCTATATGGACCACCTTCTGCTGTTCTAGTAGTATTAGCATTAGCTATATTTGAGCTAATTACATTCATTCTAAAGCGTTGAGCACTAAGTCCATATCCACTAATATCAAAATCACTTAAATAAGCCATTATTTTTCTCCTAGCCTAATTTAGAGCTTGTTTCTATGATGGTTGAAAAAATATTACTTTGTCTTCTTAAAACACCATCTAAAGCAGAAATCATCATAGTATTTTTGCTCATTTCAGTAGTTTCTACATCAAGATCTACTGTATTTGCATCATTTCTTGCCAAATGCCCATCTCTTAAATAAATAGTTGATTTATTAGGGTCTGGAAATTTCCAAGGTTTTTGATGATTTGTATTTGTGCTTGCTAATTCAAGCTCTTTAGTATCTTTTTTTTTGAAAATTTCATTTGCTCTATTAACTAAAGCAGTTTCAAATTCTATATCTCTTGCTTTATAAAAAGGAGTATCAACATTTGCAAGGTTAGAATTAATCATTTGACTTCTTAGGTTTCTTCCTGCTAAAGCATCAACAATAAGTTCTTTTGACTTAAAAGGGCTTATCATAATTTTTCCTTTAAAATAAAGCTTTTATAGACTAAAAGCAAAAATCATTCCAAAATATTTATGCAATTTTATTTATGTATAAGTATATCTTTTTATAGTAAATTTTTGAAATTTTTAAAGCCACTTTCAAGTGAAACTTTTTTTTCTAGTGTTTTCAAAAAATCTTTTTTTGTCATTTCTTTAGCACCCATAAATTTTAAATGTTCATTAGGCACTTGACAATCTATTAAAAAATCATATGGTTTTAAAAGCTCACAAAGTCTTATTAGGGCTACTTTTGAGGCATCTTTTTTAAGACTTATCATACTTTCACCAAAAAATATTTTACCTATTATAAGTCCGTATAAACCGCCGATTAAAACATCATTTTCATAAACTTCAACACTATGAGCTAAATTTTGCTCAAAAAGCTTTGTATAAACTTGTATAAATTCTTGACTTATCCAAGTTTTTTTTCTTTTTGCGCAATGTTTGATAAGCGAGTTAAAATCAAAATTAAGTCTTATTTCATAAGTTCTTAAAGCTTTTTTTATGCTTTTTTGTATGCGCACTTCATCAGGTAAAAGTACCATTCTAGGAGAAGGACACCACCAAGTAACAGGATTGCTAGTCCATGGAAAAAGTCCTAAGCTATAAGCATGAGGTATAAAATTTACTTCTAGTTTTTCACTAATAAAAACAGGCGCATCATCAGGGCTTTTTAAAAGTTTAGAATACAAATTCAATTTTTTCATTTTTGGAAAGTTTGAGTTTTAATTTACCACCATTTTTTAATTTTCCAAATAAAATTTCATCACTTAATCTCTCGCCTAATTCTTCGGCAATAATGCGTTTTAATAATCTTACTCCAAATTCTTTATTATTAGTTTTTTTAGCAAGAAATTCTTTTACTTTTTTATCAGCTTCCATGGTGATGTTGTTTAAATTTTTTGCCATTAAATCTAGTTCTTTTTGAACGATTTGTTCTAAAATTTCTTGACTTAAGTCATTAAAATGAATGATTTTATCTATACGGTTGATAAATTCAGGTGCGAAGAAATCTTTTATGGCTTTATTACTTTTTTCTTTATCACTGCTTAAAAAACCAAGTTCATTACTTTCTTTGAGACCTAAATTTGAAGTCATAATGATAATAGTATTTTTAAAATCAGCTTTTAATCCACTATTATCTGTTAAACTTGCATTATCAAAAATTTGTAAAAAGGTATTAGTTAAATCAGGATGAGCTTTTTCTATCTCATCAAATAAGACTACGCTAAATGGATTTTTTCTAATGCTGTTACTAAGCAAGCCGCCATCTTCATAGCCCACATAACCTGCTGAAGTTCCTATGAGTTTGCTCACATCATGTTTTTGCGAGTATTCACTCATGTCAAATCTTTCAAGATTAAGGTTTAAAATTTGTGCTAAATTTTTTGCAAGTTCGGTTTTACCAACTCCACTTGAACCGGTAAATAAAAACACGCCTTTTGGGGTATTTTTGCCTTTTAACCCCGCATAGCTTTGTTTTAAAATAGAACACAAAGCTTTAATGGCTTCATCTTGTCCAAAAATATTTTGCTTTAAGTTTTGCTCTAAATTTTTTAAGATTTTACCTTGATCACTTTCATAAATTTTATGAGAATGTGTCATTCTTGCTAAAGTATTTTCTAAATCTTTTATTTTTACTATTTTTTTACTTTTTTTATCTTCTAAAGCAAAGCTTGCGCCAAGTTCATCAATTAAATCAATTGCACTATCGGGTAAAAATTTATCATGTAAAAATTGTTTTGCTAGTTTTATACTTGTTTGTAAAATTTCATCACTGATTTTGATTTTGTGAAAATTTTCATATTTGCTTTTTAAGCCTTGCAAGATCAAAAAACACTCTTCTTCGCTTGGCTCATCTATATCAATTTTTGCAAATCTTCTACTTAGAGCTTTGTTTTTATCAAAGGTATTTTTGTATTCTATGAAAGTAGTTGCACCTATGCATTTGATGTTGCCATTACTTAATGCAGGTTTTAATAAATTTGACATATCTGCATGACTTTCATTGCTTGCACCGGTTCCTACTATGGTGTGAATTTCATCTATAAATAAAATAGCATTAGGGATATTTTCTAATTCTTTAATGATATCTTTTAACCTTTTTTCAAAATCACCCCTATATTTTGTCCCCGAAAGCAAGCTTGTCATATCAAGGCTATAAATTTTTGAGTTTTTTAAATGTTTTGGCACTTTTTCTTCAGCTATGGCTAGTGCTAGCCCATCTATAATGGCACTTTTACCAACACCTGGTTCACCAACTAAAATAGGATTATTTTTCTTACGACGGCTTAGAATTTGCATCATTCTTTCAAGTTCAAATTTCCTACCTATAACAGGATCTATTTTGCCTTTTTTTGCAAGCTCAACTAGCTCTATGGTATGGGTTTTTAAATTTTCAAATTCAGCATTTTGTAACAATTCTTTTATTTTTTCTTCTTCTATTAGGTGTTTTTTTAAGATATTATAAGAATAAGCTTTTTCTTCTTTGCAAAGTGCAATGATAAAATCAATCACACTTGTTTGATTTTTTGCATTTAGCTTGTGTAATATATTTTCCAAGATCACAGAAAAAATAGGTTCTATTTCTTTTTTTAAAATTTCATTATTTTTAGCTAGATAATTTTTTAATTCATTTTCAAAGCCTTGTAAATCACCATCTCCGATTTCTTCAAGTAGATTTTTAAAATCATTGCTAAGCTTAACTAAAGCAAAAAGCAAATGCTCACAAGTGATAAATTCATGATGATTGATAAAGCTTAAATGTCTTGCATTTGGTATAAATGAGTCAATCAATTCTTTATATTTCATTGTTCTTCTATCCTTGTTTGGAGTGGAAAATCATTATTTTTTGCCGCCATGTCAACTTGCTGTTTTTTGCTAAGTGCAATTTCTTCTGTGTATATACCACAAACTCCGCTTCCTTGATGATGGATTTCAAGCATAATTGCGCTTGCTTTTTCAAAATCATGATGAAAAATATTCATTAAAATTTCAATTACAAAATCCATGGTGGTAATATCATCATTTAAAAGCAAAACCTTAAACATTTTAGGTTCTGCTAGTTTTTGTTGTTCTAAAATTTCATTTTTTAGACTCATTTAATATCCTAGTAATATCTTCTTGCATAATCTCAGTAGAAACTTTTCCAAGATAATATTTCACATAACTTTTTGAGTCTTTATTCCAAAAATCTGTTAGATCTTGATAATTTCCATCTTTTAAAACTACTTTAAAAGGAAGTTGTTCCATGCTTTGATAGTTGATATCTTTTAATGCTTGTGCAACAATTCTATCATTTTCTTTAGAATTGCTTAAGAAATAATACGCCCCATATTTAATGGCAAAATCTTTTACAGCTTGATCGCTAACATTTTCAAAATGACTTAGTCCTATGATGATAAAATTGTCAGCATTTTTTTGCCACAAACTTGTTAGATGAGCGGCTTCTTCTTGACAAGGTGTGCAAAAGGTTCCAAAAAAATCAAACATTAAAATTTTACCCTCTTCACCTTTTACTACAAAACCATTTTGTGTTCTTACTAGGGTTTTCTCGCCACCATTGACACTTTTTAAAAGAATTTCATCACCCATTTTATACTCAGCAAATGCAAATTCATTTTCGATTTTTTCTTCACTTGAGCAAGCATTTATTAAAAATGCAAAAGCAAATGTAAAAAACAAATAAGTAAATTTTTTCATCAAAATCCTTTTTTAATAATGATTTTTCATAGCAGCTCTTGCTTCAAGATCTGCTTGTTTTTTCTTTAAGCTTTCTCTTTTATCGTGTAAGTTTTTTCCTTTGGCTAAGGCTATTAAGACTTTTGCTTTATTTTTTTCATTAAAATAAAGTTCTAATGGCACTATAGTAAAGCCTTGGGTGCTAATTTTACCAAAAAGCCTATCGATTTGCTTTTTATGCATTAAAAGTTTTCGCACACCTTTTTCATCATGCTTATAAAAAGAATGTGTAGTGCTAAGATGAGAAATATGAGCATTAAGTAAGAAAATTTCACCTTTGATAATACGCACAAAAGAATCTTTCAAATTTGCTCTACTAGCTCTTAATGCCACTACTTCAGAACCTTTTAAAACAATACCTGCTTCAAATTTTTCCAAAATTTCATAATCAAAAAAAGCTTTTTTGTTTTTTACTATAGTTTTTTTCATCATTTAGCCTTAAAAACTCCACTTCCACTTCCACTTAAAAAATAAGCCTCATTAAGAAAAGTTTGCATTTTAGGATAAATTTTTACACAAGGAGCAAATAAGTCGTTTAAATCAGTATTTTTATACTCTAAAATTTCACTTGTTTTGAGTGTTTTGAGTGTTTTGGCTAAATTTAAATTCGCTGTTAAATCATATGAACTTTCATCAAATGCTTTATATACTTTTGCACTTGAGCATTCAATAGCTGGAAAAGTAAAATCAAGTTGGGTAAAATCATCTTCAAAATATTCTACAATCTCGCCACACCCGCTAACATTTGCACTATCATATCCGCTTAAAAAAAAGATTAAATCAGAGCCAAGTTTTTGGCAGATTTGTTCAAGTTGTTGTTGGTTGAGTTTTAAATTTAAAGCTTCGTTGATCATTAATAAAAATACAACCGCATCGGTACTGCTTCCACCAAGGCCTCCACCTATGGGAATGTTTTTGATAAGCTTTAAACTTTTGTCTTTAAAAAATTCATTTAATTCATTAGAAAAACCTAAATTTTCTAATTCTTTATAAGCTTTGTGTATGATGGTATCTTGGGTAAAATTTCCAATAATTTCAAATCCTTCTTTGGTTTTTTCATCACTAAAGCTTAACTCATCAAAAATATCTTTTAATAAAACAAAGCGTGATTGTAATAAATGATAAGATCTTGAGTCAATTCCTATGATTTTTAAAAAAATATTAGCTTTTGCGTAAGCTTTCATTTTTTAAGCTTTTTACTCAGATCGTCAAGTTTTATCGTTTCATCACTAATTGCATGTAAATTTTCACTTTTTACTTGCTCGATAAGCTCTTTGCGTAGTATCATTAAAGACTTTGGAGCTTCGATGCCTATTTTAGCATAGCCTTTGCCTGTTTGAACTACTTTGATTTCTATATCATCTCCGATTTTTATACTTTCATTTTCTTTTCTTGATAAAATTAACATTTTAATACCTTATTTAAATAATATTGCACTTGATTATCTTGGATAGAAATGATAGAAAAAAAATCTTTTTCTTCTAAAATATAGCTACCTTCTTCTTGAATTTCCAAATCGTCCAAAAATATTTTTTGTCCATTGTGTAATTTTTGGGGATATTTTATCGTATTTTTTCTAAGATTTAAATAAGCTAAAGGATTTAACTCTTTTTCATTCTCATAAAAAAACCCTCCCTCACTTAAACGCTCTAATGAGCTTAGTGTAGCTTTAATACCAAGTTTTCTAGCAAATAATTCACAATAAGAGCGTATATAAGAACCCTCACTAACTGCTATTTCTATGGTTAAAAAGGGGTGGTTATAGTGTAAAATTTTAGTATAAAAAATATCCATAACACAAGGCTTTAAATTGACTTCAAAACCTCTTTTTGCAAGTTCATAAGAGCGCACCCCATCTATTTTTTTTGCACAAAATGCGGGTGGGGTGTAGGTGATTTTACCTAAAAGTTCATTTTTAATTTGCTCTAAAACTTTCTCTTCAAAAGCATTTATAAGATTGATTTCTTTGATATTTTGATTATCAAGGCTTAGTGAATGCGCGCCTAGCCAAAGTGTTGCTTTATAAACTTTTGGATTTTTATCAAAAAAACGAAAAAGTTTTGTGTATTGATCAAAGGCTATGAGTAAAACACCTTTTGCAAAAGGATCAAGTGTCCCTGAAAAACCTGCTTTTTTATTTTTATATTTTTTCTTGAGTTTGCCTAAAAAAGCATTAGAACTCATACCGCTTGGTTTATAAGCTACAAAAAGTTTATTCATATTACTTTTTCCACAAAACTTGACATTATTATTCTTTCTATGCCTCCAAAATTAATCGTGAGTTTTTCTTCAGCACCTATTTTACTTACCCCAGTGACTCTGCCTATGCCAAAAATTTTATGTTTGATTAAATCGCCTTTTTTGTAGCAATTTTTTTGATGATCTAGTGTTAATTCTTTTTTGATTACATTGCTCTCGCCAAAAAATCTACTTTTTTCTAATCTTGTGCGACTTCCCTTATAAAATCTAGAATTAGCATAACTTAAATAAAGTTTTTTCTTGGCTCTAGTGATTGCTACATAGGCAAGTCTTCTTTCTTCTTCTATATTGCTTGATTCGCTAGTGAGTGGGAAAAATCCTTCTTCTAAACCTATGATAAAAACATAATCAAACTCAAGTCCTTTGCTTGCATGAATACTCATAATACAAATACTTTCTTTATCAAGTCCATCTTGCTCATTAAGTAAAGAAATTTCATTTAAAATATCATCTAAGCCATTATAATTTCCATGAGTAATTTTATCTTTTAAATTAGCATAAAGTTCATCTATATTTAAAAGTTTATCTTCACCCTCTGGATTATCTTTGTAAAATTCTTTGATTTTAAATTCTTCTTCTAAGGCTAAAATCATTGCAAGCAAATCATCTTTTTCTTTGATTTTGTGTATGCTTAGTATGAATTTTTCTAACTCTTTGTCTGTTTTTTTACTAAAAAAACCACTTCCTTGCAAAGCACATAGACTTTCAAATAAAGACAAATGATTTTCTTTGGCATAATTTTCTAGCTTTTCTAAACTTGCATTACCAAAGTTTCTTTTAGGGCGGTTGATAATGCGTTTAAAAGAATAATCATCATTTAAATTTGAAAGTAATCTTAAATAAGAAATAATATCTTTAATTTCAGCTCTTTCATAAAAACGAATTCCACTTAGCAATTTAAAAGGAATTTTTTCTTTGCTAAAAGCTTCTTCAAGAGCACGAGATAGGGCATTTACTCTATAAAGTATGGCTATTTCACTAGGATTAATCCCCGAGTTTAAAAGTTTTGAAACTTCTCTTGCAACCTTAAAACTTTCAATTTTTTCATCATCATTTTGTAAAATTGTAATTTCTTCGCCCTCATCTTTGGTACAAATCAAAGTTTTTCCTAGTCTTTTTCTATTATGCTCTATAAGCTCATTTGCAGCTTGTAAAATAGCGCTAGTTGAGCGATAATTTTGCTCTAATTTGACTAATTTTACATTGTTAAATTGTTCTTTGAAATTTAAGATATTTTCTATTTTAGCCCCGCGCCAACCATAAATACTTTGATCATCATCACCCACCACACAAATATTTTCATGAGACGTGCAAAGTTTTTTTAGAATTTGATATTGTAAGGCATTAGTATCTTGATACTCATCTACTGTTATATAAGTATATTTTTGACTTTGCTCTTGTGCAAATTGTTCATCTTCTAAAATTTTATTAGTTAGCATGAGTAAATCATCAAAATCCATGAAATTATTTTGGATTAAAAAATGCTCATATTGCTCATATAAATGAATGATTTCTTCGTAATTTTTGTTTTTTTCATCTTTTAAAAATTCTAATTCTTTGCGTATTTCTTGAGCGCTTTTGCTTTGATTTTTAAAATTTGAAATATAAGCACCTATGCTTGCTAAAGAGCTTTGCAAATTTTCGCTAGCTAAATCTTTTAGTATTTTCTTTTTATCATCTGTATCAATAATGACAAAATTATTTGCTCTATTAATTCTTTCGCTATAAAGTCTTAAAAATAACAAACCAAATTTATGAAAAGTACATAAAAGGGGATTATGTAAATTTTGATCTTGTAAAAGTGCTAAGGCTCTTGTTTTCATTACATTAGCAGCTTTATTTGTAAAGGTTAGCGTGAGGGTATTTTGCGCAGGAATACCTACATGATCGATTAAATAGGCAAGTCTAGTGGTAATGGTTTTAGTCTTTCCACTACCTGCACCTGCTAGTATTAGCATAGCTCCATCAATATGCATGATAGCTTCTTTTTGGCTATCATTTAAACCTTCAAAAAAACTCATTTTTTAAATAAATCTTTATTGTTGGGATTGTTTAAAAAAGCATTCATGGATTTTTCTTTTAACTTTTGATCATTTTGCTTTTTAAAATAGTTTGAAAAATTGACAAAAATGATATTATCTTCAACTTGAATTTGAGTAATTGCCCCTAAATCCACTTTCACAAAGGTTGCAAAATCATCAGGTCCAAAACCTGCGTGAAATTCTATATGCTCATTTGTTAAAACTATGGATTTAAAAGTATAACCACCAAGTGCAAAAAGACAATAAGGATTTTTGCTCACTACATCTAATTCTGGTGGTAAAGGAGGTTCGAGTGTAACAAATTTAGTATTTACAATGATATTAAACTCAATATCTTCTTGGATTAAAATTTGCAAACATTCATAAATGCTTTTTTGCATTAAAGTTATAAAATTTTTATTATTTAAAATTTTATCAATCATTGCTTAGCCTTAAAAATTCATCTACTAGTATCCTAACTTGCTCTAAGCCTATATTCCAAAATTTATCACTTTCTATATCAAAGCCAAACATAGCTACAAGTTCTTTTGGGCTTTTGCTTCCCCCACTACTTAAAAACTCAATATAAATTGAAGTAAAATTAGAGCATTTGCCACTTTTATATAGACCATAAAGTGCTAAAACTAAAAGTTGTGCATAAGCATAAGCATAGCAGTAAAATGGAGAGTGTATAAAATGTGGTATATAAGAATACCAAAGGCCATAGTTTTTGGTTAAAACTACACTATCTTGAAACATTTTTCTTGATTCTTCAAGCCAAATTTCACTTAGTTCTTGAGCGCTTAGTTCTTCTTTTTTAGCATGAAATCTGCGTTCAAAAGTAGTAAAATTAATCTGTCTATAAAGAGTAGCAAAAATATCTTCGATTTTTGCTGCATATAAAGATAAAAGCTCCTCTTTGTCTAAATTTTCTTTAATGTAATCAAAAATCAACATTTCTGCAAACACTGAAGCAGTTTCTGCTGTAGTTAGAGGTGTATCTTGATTTAAAAAACTTACTTTATAAGAAAGTTTTTGATGTATAGTGTGGCCTAGCTCATGAGCTAGGGTAAAAAGATCGCGTCTTTGGTTGGTATAGTTTAAAAGTATGAAAGGATGGCTTAGCGGCGTGCTTGAGTGAGAAAATGCTCCACTTTGTTTAAATTCTTTAGGATAAACATCGATCCAATTATTCTCAAAAGCTTCTTTTGCTATCATGTAAAAATCTTTAGAAAATTTTTCAAAGGCTTTTAAAACTATATCCTTTCCTTGATCAAAATCAACTTGCATTTCTTTTCCAATAGGTGCATAACGATCATAATCTTTTAGCTTTTTATACCCTAGAATTTTTTTCTTTGCATTATAAAATTTAGAAACAATATCAAAGCTATTCTCGCTAGCACTAATAAGCGCATCAACACTTTTTTTAGAAATTTGATTTCTTATATGCCTTGGAGTTTCTGGGTTTTCATAAGATCTTAACTCACAAATACTAGCAAGTTCGCTTTTAATCATATTAAAAATATATACTAAAAGCTTGTTTTGTTTTTTTAAGGTTTTACTAAAGCATTTTGAAGCTTTTTTTCTAATGCTTCTATCTTTATCATAAAGCTTGCTTAGAATTTCTTCCTCGCTTAATTTTTGTCCTTCAAAATTAAATTTTAAAGCACTAAAGGTTTCATCAAATAATCTTGCAAATGCATTTGAACCTGTACTTGATAGAGTTAGGATAACTCTTTCTTCTTTTTTAGAAAGATTGTGTTTTTTGTGTTTGATAAGATTATTTAAATAAAACTCATAATCTTTGCAAAATGTGATGAAAGTTTTACTTTTTTCTTCTTTTAACTCACAAAATTCAAGTTCAAAAAATAAAAGATTTTCTTCTATTTTTTTACTTAAATTTTCATATTTTGCATAAAAAGCACCTTTGGTAGTATCTTGAGCAAAATTTAAATACACATAGGTTAGTATGTGAGAAAGTTTTAAGATTAATTCTTCATAGTTTTTTAAAGCTTGCAAGAATTGCTCATTGCTTAAACTATGAAGATTATTTTCATGTTGTTTTTTAAATTCACAAGCTTCATCTTGGGTTTTCTGCAAAAAAAGATTTAATTCTTGCTCATCTTTAAATAATGTACTTAAGTTCCAATTTTGCATGATTTTAGCTTTCTAAAATGAGTTTTTTTAATACAGCCATTCTAATGGCAACACCATTTTTAACTTGAGTTAAAACCTTACATCTTTTATCAGCCATTACTTCATCGCTAATATCGATATTTCTATGTACAGGACCAGGATGTAAGATAATGAGATTTTTATCTTTTATTAAATCTTTGCTAATACAAAAATCATTTGCATAATCTTTAAGCGATGCATAGGTTGGAATATTGTGTCTTTCAGTTTGTGTTCTAAGACTCATGATAATATCTACATCATCAATAACTTCTTTTAGTTTATTTGTTTTTTTAATAGGATAATTTGGCATAAAATGAGGCGGGGCCACTAGGGTAATGTCTATACCAAAACGAGGTAATAATTCTAAATTTGAAGCAGCAACGCGTGAGTTTTTAATATCTCCTACTATTGCTATTTTTTTACCTTTAACATTATAATCAAAATGCTCCATTATGGTAAAAAGATCAAGTAAAGCTTGGGTAGGATGAGCATGCTTGCCATCACCCCCATTAACTATAGGACAATGAGTATAATTTGCTAAAGTATGAGGTACGCCTGAGTTTTTGTGTCTAACTACAATAGCACTTGGTGCCATTGCATCTAAATTCGCAGCAGTATCAAAAAGTGTTTCACCTTTGCTTGAACTACTTCTTGAAACATCTAATTTTAAAACTTTAGCACCTAGTCTTCTTGCGGCTGTTTCAAAGCTTGATTGAGTGCGTGTTGAATTTTCAAAGAAAATTGTTGTGACACTTTTTCCTTCTAAAAATGTACGCGGTTTTTCATCTAAAAATTCTTTTGCTTCTTTAAATAAAGTCAAGATTTCATCATTGTTAAAATCTTTTGTAGTAATTAAATGCCTCATAAGTCCTCCTTAAATTTTTAAATTAAGTTCATTATCTGAACAAATAGCACTAAATAAAACATCTGTTGAGCTATTTAAAGCTGTTTCAACGCTATCTTGAATAACCCCTATGATAAATCCAACCGCAACTACTTGCATAGCTATATCATAATCGATATTAAACAAAGAGCAAGCAAGCGGTATGAGTAAAAGCGAACCTCCGGCAACCCCACTAGCTCCACAAGCTGCAAATGCAGCTAATACACTCAAAAGCATAGCTTGTAAAAAATTTATTTCAATACCTACTGTATGAGCTGCTGCAAGACTTAGTATAGCTATAGTTACAGCTGCCCCTGCCATATTAATCGTAGCTCCTAGTGGAATAGAAATGCTATATAGATTATTGTTGATATTTAATTTAGAGCAAAGTGCCATATTTACAGGGATGTTTGCTGCAGAACTTCTTGTAAAAAATGCAAAAACAGCACTATGTTTTAAGCAAATAAAAATCAAAGGATAAGGATTTTTCTTCGTATAAGCAAAGACAATTAAAGCATTAATTACAAAGGCTACAAAAAACATGGTTAAAACTAAAATGATTAATAATTTAATATAACTTAAAAGTCCTGCTGCTCCTGTTTGAGCAACTGAATTAGCCACAAGTCCAAAAATTCCAAAAGGAGCAAGCTTGACTATAAATTTAACGATTTTTAATACACCCTCGTTTATATCAGTAAAAAGTTGTTTTGCATCATTAGAGCAATGTCTTAGAGCAAAACCTCCACCAATAGCCCAAGCTAATATGCTTAAATAATTTCCTGAAGATAAAGCGTGGATAGGATTATCTACTACTTGAAAAAGTAAGGTTTTAAATACTTCGCCTATATGCGCAGGGCTTGTAGTGGAAGCTTTTTCAATATCGGTTAATACTAATTCTACAGGAAAGATAAAACTTATACTAACTGCGCTTAAAGAAGCTAAAAAGGTTCCAAAAATATACAAGAAAATAATGTGTTTTATTTTCTCACTTCCATGATTAAATTCTTTTGTGCAAATGGTTGTTAAAATTAAAATAAAAACTAAAATTGGCGCTATAGCTTTTAACGCTCCTGTAAATAAAGCACCAAAAATATTTGCAAAAATAGCTAAATCTTTAGAAAAAATACCTACTAAAATTCCTAAAACAATACCTATGCAAATTTGTAAAATAAGATTTCCATCTTTATAGCGTTTGATTGCATAAGAAAATAAATTCATTTCTTACCTTTTTTTGTAGTGATAAATTTAAATTTATTCTAGCAAAGTAAAGCTTAAATAAGCTTTTTGATTTTTAAGTTAGCTTATGTTATTATATTTTAGAAAATTTTTAATTTAACGAAAAAGATGATGCAAGGAATATAAAATATGTATTTATTTACTTCTGAAGTTGTTAGCGCAGGACATCCTGATAAATGTGCTGATATTATAGCTGATTCTATAGTGGATGCTTTTTTAACTCATGATAAAGACTCAAGGGTTGCTAGTGAGGTTTTTGTAGCAGGAAATAAAGTAGTAATTGGTGGTGAGATTAAATCAAAATATAAATTAGAAAAACAAGATTATGAAAATATTGTAAAAAAAGCTCTAGCAGATATTGGTTACAATGGAAATCCGCATTTTAGCAAAAAACAATGTTTACACCCTGATGATTTAGATGTAATGGTATTTTTAAATGAGCAAAGTCCTGATATCAATCAAGGTGTTGATCAAGAAGATGGAGAGATTGGAGCAGGTGATCAAGGTATAATGTTTGGTTTTGCAAGCAATGAAGCAAAAGAATATATGCCAGCAGCTATTTCTTATGCTAGAATGCTTTGTGATAAAGTATATGAGTTTGCAAAAAACAATCCTGATAAACTTGGAGTAGATATTAAAACTCAAGTTACAATTGATTATGCAAATAAAGAAAATTTTGAAAATTGCAAACCTCAAAGTATCCATACTATTGTAGTTTCAGCTCCTTGTGTTGAAAGTATGAAAATAGAAGATTTAAGAGCTTTGGTGATGGATTTGATTTTGGATTCAAATTTACCAAAAGAGCTTTTTTGCCCAGAAAAAACAAGAATTTTAATCAACCCAACGGGAAAATATGTAAATCACAGCTCATTACATGATAGTGGTTTAACAGGAAGAAAACTCATAGTAGATAGCTTTGGTGGCTATGCTCCAATAGGAGGTGGTGCACAATCTTCTAAAGACTATACTAAGGTTGATAGAAGTGGACTTTATGCTGCAAGATGGCTTGCTAAAAATATCGTAGCAGCAGGGCTTGCTAAAAAATGTATAGTGCAACTTTCTTATGCTATAGGTGTGGCTAAACCAACTTCTGTAAGCGTGGATTGCATGGGAACAAATACAAGATTAGATGATGATATTTTAAGTGATTTTGTGATGAAAACTTTCCCATTAACTCCAAATTGGATTAAAAATAAATTCAATCTTGATAAACCAAGTAAAGATACTTTCATGTATGCTGATGTAGCTGCTCGTGGTCAAGTGGGTCAAGCTGATTATCCTTGGGAAAAATTAGACGCACTTGATGAATTTAAGGCATTATAAAATGAAGCTTTTAAGCTTCATTTTGCTTTAAAAGTTTTTCTTTTATCTTTAAAATCAATACTTCTTTTGGCTTAATTACCGCATTTTCTTTTCCATTAACTGCATGATATATACTTACATTATAATTATTTGCATAAAAACGCATTAGAAAATTTTGTAATTTATACTCACTTGAAAAATTAAACCAAGCATTGTTTGAAATAGCGATGATGATTTTTGAGTGTTTGTAAAGTTTTTCTTTTGTAGCTTCAAAGCAGATAGCATTAGTGATGAGCTGGTTATTTAGAGTGTATTGATTTAATTCTTTTCCTTTTGAAAATTCATCAATATTTAAAAGATATTTTTTAAAAAAGTTTTTAAATATAGGAATTTCTTCTCCAAAAGGTACAAGATAATGTTTGTTAAAAACTTGTATGTTGCCATTATTAAATACATAAGTACTATTGTATAGATGATTAGGTGTAGTGCTTATAGCACCTGTGATGATGATGATTTGTTTTGATAAATCTTTTAAGGCTTGTAAATAACTTGGTGCTTTATTTAATGCAAAAGCAAAAGCAGTTTCAGGAAAAATAATTGCTTCTTTACCTTCTTTTATAGCCTTGTTGATTTGATAAAATATATCTTTAGAATGAGTTTGTAAATTTTCTTGTATGAATTTTTGATCTTGGGAGATATTAGTTTGGATTAATTTATAGTCTAATTTTAGTGTTTGTGATTGTTTTTGATTATATTGAGCTCCGATTAGAATAAGGATTAGAATAATTGCTATTTTATAATATCTTGAAATATATTTTTCATAATAAAAATAAGCAATCAAAAACATAGCTATAATACCTTGGTAACTTGCATCAAAGATTCCATATACACTTAAAACACCCCAATTTAGCCAATCAAAGCCAAAAGGATGAATAAAACAAAGTAAAAAAATTCCACAAAGCCTTAAAAAATCATATTTAAGAAAAAAACATATAAAAAACAAAAATCCATAAATTAATCCAATTAAGATAATTTCTAAAGGAATTAAATAAGCTAAATTAAAATAAATTGATGATAAACCTATCCACCAAAACCATAAAATTCCTATAAAAAAACCGGTGTAAAAATATCCTGCTTTACTTTTGTTTCTTAGTAATAAAATTAAACCATATATGCTTAAAAATGGTGAGATAAATTCGAAAAGTAAATTTTCAAAAAAAGAAAAATAAATAAAATTTGACAATAAAAGTGCAGAAAAAAAGGCTTTTATTATTTTAAAAGTGGTAGAATTAGAATTTATGAACTTAAAAAAAAGGGGAAGAAATGGCAGAAAACGGAAATATTTGGACTTCATTGTTGCCTCTCATTGTGCTTTTTGCGATTTTTTATTTTTTGGTTATTAGACCACAACAAAAACAAGCAAAAGACCATAAATTGATGGTTTCATCTTTAGAAAAAGGAGATAAAATCATCACAAATGGTGGGATAATTTGCGAGGTGGTAAAACCAGAAGAGGATTTTATCAAAGTTAAGCTTAATGATGAAAATGTAGTTGTAAAAATTTCTAGAGATTTTATAGCAAAGAAAATTGATGCGTAGTGGAAAAATTACTTATAGAAGTATTATTTTCTTTGTAGTTTTTCTTATAGGGCTTGTTTTTTCTATACCTTCTTTTATGCAAACCCAAAGTGGTGCTAAGATTAACCTAGGACTTGATTTGCAAGGTGGTTTGCATATGTTATTAGGTGTAGAAGTGGAAGAGGCAGTTAAGTCAAAGGTTAAATCCATAGCCTCTTCTCTTAGTTATTCTATCAATAAAGAAGATATTATTGTTGATAAAATCAAAGTAAATGATACTAGTATTGAATTTAGTTTATTGGATGAAAATGATGTAGCTAAGGTTGATTTGTTGTTAAAAGACATTAAAGGCTTGGCTATTACACACGAAAATTTACACTACACACTTTCTTTAACCCAAGAAGAAATTAAATTAACTCATGAACAAGCTATTTTGCAAGCTGTAGAAACAATTAGAAATAGACTTGATCAATTTGGTCTTGCAGAGCCAAATGTAGCAAGATCAGGTGAGGATAAAATTTTAGTCGAACTTCCAGGTATTAAAACTGCTGCAGATGAGGCTAGAGCTAGAGAACTTATTGCAAAAGCTGCACATTTGCAATTAATGGAAGTAGATGATGTTAGAATGGATCAGGTAAATAATCTTACTCCAGCTCAAGCTGCTGAATATGGAGATTTAATTTTTGAAGATGCAAAAAATCCTCAAATTAAATATCTAGTAAAATCTATACCTATTCTTGATGGTTCTATGCTAACAGATGCAAAAGTAGGTTTTGCACAAAGTAATAATCTTCCTGTTATTAATTTTACCTTAAATTCAGAAGGTGCTAAAAAATTTGGAGACTATACAGGAAATAATGTAGGTAAACGCTTAGCTATAGTTTTAGATAATAAAGTATATTCAGCTCCAAGAATTAATGAAAGAATAGGTGGAGGTAGTGGCCAAATTAGTGGTAGCTTTACTGTAGAAGAAGCTCATGATGTGGCCATTGCTTTAAGAAGTGGAGCGCTTTTAGCACCGGTTAAAATGCTTGAAAAAAGAAGTGTTGGACCATCTTTGGGTGCTGATAGTATTAAAATGAGTATGATAGCCCTAGCAGGTGCTTCTATATTAGTTATTGCATTTATGGTGATGTATTATGGTATAGCAGGAATTTTTGCTAATATTGCTTTAGTGGCAAATATTTTAGTGATTATTGCTGTAATGGCTATGTTTGGTGCAACTTTAACTTTACCTGGTATGGCAGGACTTGTACTGACTGTGGGTATGGCAGTAGATTCTAATGTTATTATTAATGAAAGAATTAGGGAGTTATTGCGAGAAGGTGCTAGCATAAGGCAAAGTGTTGAAAATGGTTATAAGCATGCAATGAGCGCGATTTTAGATTCTAACATTACTTCGCTTATTACTTCAGTGGTACTTTATGCTTATGGAACAGGTGCGGTAAAAGGTTTTGCGGTGACTTTGAGTATTGGGATTTTAGTTTCGATGATTACTTCTATTGTTGGAACTCATGGTATGTTTGAAATGTTCATGAACCGTATGGAAAAAAGCAATAATACAAGATTATGGTTTGGATATAGGAGACCTTAATGCAATTTTTTAGTCAAAAACATGTTTATGATTTTATGAGAATGAGATTTGCAGCCATCTCTTTGTCTTTTATTTTATTTTTTGGTTCTATTTTTATCCTTTTTACTAAGGGTTTGAATTTTGGTATTGATTTTACCGGTGGAACTTTAGTACAACTTCAATACGAGCAAAAAGCTCCTTTGGCTGAAATTCGCAAAGCTTTAGCTATCAATGAAAATTTAAAAGGTGCTAGCGTTACTGAATTTGGTAGTGCTAATGAAGTGATTATTCGTTTTTCAGGAAGTAGCGATAGCTTGGGAAGTGACATTGGAGTAAGTATTGCAAATTTATTAAAAGATACAGGTAAATTTGAAGTGCGCCGTGTGGATGTAGTAGGTCCAAAAGTAGGAGATGAACTGCGTAATAAAGGTCTTATGGCGGTTGGAATTTCTTTGATTGCTATTTTGATTTATTTAGCAGTGAGATTTGAATGGCGTTTTGCTATGGCTTCTATTGTGTGTGAAATTCATGATATAGTCATTACTTTAGGCGCTATTGCATTATTTGAAATAGATGTAAATTTAGATATTTTGGCGGCTGTTTTAACCGTGCTTGGATATTCTTTAAATGATACGATTATTATTTTTGATAGGATTAGAGAAGGTGTTAAAACAAGTAAAAATTCAAAACTTGATTTAATTATCAATGAATCAGTTTCTGCAACTTTATCAAGAACTACCTTAACAACGGGATTAACTTTGATTACTGTTGTAGTGCTTTATTTCTTTGGTGGATCTATGATAGAAGGTTTTGCTCTAACTATGATAGTGGGTATTGTAGCAGGTACTGCAAGTTCTATATTTGTAGCAAGTCCAGCACTTTTATGGTTTAAATTTAGTGTTACGCAGTATCGTCAAAAAGAATTAGAAAAAGTAAAGAAAAAACAAGAAAAAGAGAAATTAAGAGCGATGTATGAAAAAGGAACGGTGTAAAAATGAATTGGGGTAAGGTTATTTATATCTTTTTTGCTCTAATGAGCTTAACTACAACCGCAGGATTTTTATATGATCAAAATGAAGTTGCATTATTTATTGCAGCTTGTGTGAATTTAATTTCTACTTTATTGAAAATCGGAGTTAGAAATTTCTTAGCAGCTGAATTATTTGCTAGTTCTTTAGTGGCTGATTTGCATTTAATTCCAGCTTTTGCTTTAATACAAATTAATCCAGAGGCTAATGTTATGGTTTATACTTTAGCAATTGGTGCTTTGATAGCTAATATCTTTTCAATGATTTTAGTTATAGTTGATTCAGTAAAAAGTCAAGAAGAAAATTAGGAGTTAAAATGGCATATGAGGCAGGTAAAATAGAAAAAAAATGGCAAAAAATTTGGCAAGAAAAAGAATATTTTGAGCCAAAAGATGATTTTTCTTTACCAAAAAAATACATTTTATCTATGTTTCCATATCCAAGTGGTAGAATTCATATGGGGCATGTGAGAAACTATAGCATAGGTGATGCTATGGCTAGATATTATAGAAAAAAAGGTTTTAATGTCTTACATCCTATAGGTTTTGATAGTTTTGGTATGCCTGCTGAAAATGCTGCGATAAAACACGGTATTCATCCTAAGAAATGGACTTATGAAAATATTGATTATATGCAAAATGAACTTGCTTCTTTGGGCTTTTCCTTTTCTAAAAAAAGAATGTTTGCTACTTCTGATCCTTTATATACTAAATTTGAGCAAGAATTTTTCATTAAAATGTATGAAAAAGGACTTGTTTATACTAAAGAAGCTGAAGTTAATTGGTGTGAGAATGATAAAACAGTCTTGGCAAATGAGCAAGTTGAAGATGGCAAATGTTGGCGTTGCGGACATGAAGTCATTAGAAAAAAAATGCCAGGATATTATGTAAAAATTACCGCTTATGCAGATGAATTATTGCAAGATCTTAAAAAATTAGAAGGAAAATGGCCAAGTCAGGTTTTGACTATGCAAGAAAATTGGATAGGTAAAAGCACAGGGCTTAGTTTTGATTTTGATATAGAAGAAAATGATAAAATCAGCGCAAAAAAGATCAATGTTTTTACAACAAGAGCTGAGACTATTTATGGAGTGTCTTATATTGCTTTAGCACCTGATCATGAAATAGTAAACGAATTAATTGATAAAAAATTACTAGATCAAGATACTATTATAAAAATTCAAAATATACAAAATCAAACACCCCGCCAAAGACAAGCTGCGCCAAAAGAAGGATATTTTTTAAATCTTCATGTAATCCATCCACTAAGTAAAGAAAAAATTCCTTTATGGGTAGCTAATTTTGTTTTAAGTGATTATGGTAGTGGGGCTGTTATGAGTGTGCCTGCTCATGATGAAAGAGATTATGAGTTTGCAAAAACTTATAATTTAGCTATAAAAAAAGTAATTTATAAAGATGAAAATGATGCACAATGCTACACTTTAAAAGAAGGTGTTTTAACTAATAGTGGCGAATTTGATCAATTAGAATGTAATGATGCTAGAGAAAAAATTAGTTTAAAAATTGAATCTTTGGGTATTGGTAAAAAGGTTACCAATTTTAAAATTCGTGATTGGGGTGTTTCTAGACAAAGATATTGGGGTGCTCCTATACCAATGATTAAGTGTAATTCTTGTGGCATAGTTCCTCAAAAAATAGAAAATTTACCTATTACCTTGCCTGAAGATGTGATTATAAATGGAGAGGGAAATCCACTTGATAAGCATGAAATATGGAAAGAGTGCATTTGTCCAAAATGTGGTAAAAAAGCACAAAAAGAAAGCGATACTTTAGATACTTTCTTTGAAAGTTCTTGGTATTTTGCGCGTTTTGCAAGTGATGATAAAACATGGCAAGAAAAAGCGGTGGATGAAAAAAGTGTTAATTATTGGATGAATGTTGATGAATATATTGGCGGGATTGAACATGCGATATTGCATTTACTCTATGCTAGATTTTTCCAAAAAGCACTTAGAGATTTGGGTTATTTAAAAGATGATGAGCCTTTTAATAGACTTTTAACCCAAGGAATGGTCACTAAAGATGGTGCTAAGATGAGTAAATCTAAGGGTAATGTAGTTGATCCTGATTATATTATAGAAAAATATGGAGCAGATAGTGCAAGATTGTTTATATTGTTTGCTGCACCACCTGCTAAAGAACTTGAATGGAACGATAGTGCGCTAGAGGGTGCGTTTAAATTTATCAATAGGCTTTATGAAAAGGCTATGAGTTTAGAATGTGGAAAATTACAAGAAATTGATCATCAAAGTTTAAATAAAGAAGAAAAATATGCTAGATTAAAAGTATATGAAGCTTTGAAAAAATCTTTTGAAGTTTATGAAGAAAGTTTTGCCTTTAATACCTTAATAGCTGCATGTATGGAAGCTTTAAATGCCTTAAATGCTATAAATCATAAAGAAGTTTTAAAAGAAGCTTTTTATATTATTTTAAATATTTTAGAGCCTATTATCCCTCATGTTTGTTTTGAGCTTAGCGAGCATTTGTTTAAATGTGAAAATTTTAAAGTATTAAAAATAAAAGAAGAAGTTTTTGTAAAAGATAGTTTTAATATAGCTATTAGTGTTAATGGTAAAAAAAGAGCACAGATTGAAATAAATTCAGAGGCTAAAGAAGATGAGATTTTAGCTTTGGCTAAAGAAAATGTTGCAAAATGGCTAGAAGGAAAAACCATTGTAAAAGAAATTTATATTGATAAGAAATTGGTAAATTTGGTGGTTAAATGAAAAAATATTTAATATCTTTTTTTGCTTTTTTTATTATATCTTGTGGATATATCCCATCATCTCAAATGGCAAGTAGGGTTTTGGGTGAAAATGTATTTTTGAAAATCAATATTAGTAAACAAGATCCCGAAAATAGTGTTTATATAACAGATATTTTAAGAGAAGCTATGCTTAATAAGCTTGGCAGAAAAGTCACAGATGAGCATAATGCAGATAGTTCTATTATAGTTACGATGAAAAAGTTAGAATTTCATCCTATAGTGTATGATAGAAATGGTTATGTAGTTAATTATAAAGCAGAGCTTTACTTGGAATTTCTTATGCGTTATAAAAATGGTAAAGAAGAAGTTGTAAATACCAAGGGAAGTTATAATTTTGATATTAATCCAAATTCTATTATTAGCGATCAAGCTAGATTTGAAGCAATTAAAAATGCATCAAGTGAAGCTTTTGATGAATTTGTTTCTATCATAGCTATTAGGGGTTATAAATAAATGGCAAGTCATATCAATGAGATTGCAAAAGAAACATTGATAAAATTAAAAGAGCGTAAGTTGCATCCAACTCCTGAAAATTATAGTGAGGTATTTGAAGAATGTGCTAAAAAAGCGGGAGTGATGAGTTTTAATAAAGCAAGGATAGAAAAATATACTAATCTTTTAGATGATATTTATAAGCAAGAGCTAAAAGGAAAAAGCATTCGAACTATTGATGAGTTTTTGATGTTTTTAGTTTCTAGGCTTAATAGGCAAGTAAGTAGAAAATATGAAGATGTTTATGCTTTGCTTGATTTGATTGTGCAACAGCTTAGTATTAGCAAAGATAAAAAAATCAAAGAATTAGCAAAAATTACTCAACACAGATTATCTCAAGCTATGGATTTAGAAACCATATATCTTTTAAGGGCTAAATGGAGAGAGCTTGAAAAATCTTATGAGGATTATGAGCTTTTAAAAAAATTAGAAGAATTTAATATTCGAGCGTTTTTGGATTTTCACACTTTAGTTGAAAAACTCATTGTTATGTTAAAGGAGAGATCTTATGAGAAGCAGGCTGAACTTTTACTAGCTTCTTTGGAGTCTTTGTTTGGAGCAAGTAAAGAGCTTGAGCAGTTTAAACAAAATTTAAAAGAAAATCCTAAATTAATTGCCAGGAAAGAATTTGCACATGAGTATTATTTAATGTTGCAAAAAAAAGAAGCAACAGATAAATATTATATACAAAAAAACCTTTCTTTTTTTAATCAGCACTTAGAAAGCTTAAATGAAATGGTATCAAAGCTTTATGATAACAGCCAAGAAGATGTGAAATTTATTAATGCTTTAACTAAAGATGAAAATGGTAATGTTCAAATTAATTTTGATACACTAAAAGATAAACTTTTATATGCAAACGAGCAAATAGCGCAAATTAAAACTCAAATTCAAGCTACAAGTGATGATGAGCAAAGAGAGCAGTGGAGTCTTGCTCAAGAACTTAAAAAACTTGATGAAAACTATAAGCTTTATGCTGTTAATTATGCATTATGTTTTTTTAAAATTAATAATATAGAGCATGTTATTAATGTCTATGGTGTTGATAGTTTTAAGGCAATTAGTGGAAAGTTTAAAAAGATACTTAAAGATTTATGTAAAGATATGGGTGAAATTTGGATTTTAGATGAAAGTTCTTATTTGGTTATACTTCCGGGTAAAAATTTAGAAAGTGCTCAGATTTTTATAGAAAAAGCCTTAAAGCTTATAGATGATTATAAATTTATTTATAAAGAAGAAGTAGTTAAACTTATTTTATCATCTTCTTGCATAGAAAAAAAAGAATTTCCAGATGGTGATATTTTAAAAGAATTAATCCAAAAAGCTTAGCATGAAATTTCAACAAACACTTTCACAAAAAACTATGTATGTGCAAAAAATTAGTAGATTTTTTATGTTTAGCATGTATGAGAAGTATAAAAAATTTATTCCAAAAACTAAAAATATCCAAATTATTGGCACTAATGGTAAAGGAAGTACGGGTAGATTTTTAGCGCTTTTACTTTTAGAGCAAGGATATAAAGTAGGTCATTATACAAGTCCACATATTTTTGAATTTAATGAAAGATTTTGGTTAAATGGCAAAATTGCAAGCAATGAACTTTTAGAAAAAGCGCATGAAAAACTAGAAAGTGTTTTTTTGGAAGATGTGAAAAAACTTAGTTATTTTGAATACGCTACTTTTTTAGCTTTTTTTATTTTTAAAGATTGTGATTATGTGATTTTAGAAGCCGGAGTAGGTGGGGAGTATGATGCGACAAGTGTTTTTGAAATAGATTTTAGTATTTTTACTAAAATAGGATTTGATCATCAAGATTTATTAGGTAAAAATTTAGAAGAAATAGCAAGAACAAAATTAAAAGCCATGAGTGCCAAAGCTTTAATTAATCATAAGCAAGAAGCAAAAGTATTAAATTTGGCTCAAAAAATAGCAAATTTAAAACGAGCTAGTTTAAGTATCAGTTTGCTAGAAAAAAATAATTTTATTTATCCTTATGTGCAAGAATATATTCAAAAGCACAATTTTGCAACTTTTTTAAAAGATAATCTTTTTTTAGCTTTAGAAGCTTTTTCTAAAATTTGTGCTAAAAATGAAAAAGAATTAATTCAAAGTATCAAAAATCTACCAAAACTTGATTTAAAAGGAAGGTGCGAGCAAATAAGTCAAAATATTTTTATTGATGTAGGACATAATGAAATGGCGGCTTTAGCTTTAGTTGAAATTTTCAAGGAAAAAAAAGTTCATTTAGTTTATAATTGCTTTTTAGATAAAGATTCTTATAAAATTTTAAAGGTTTTAAAACCTATAATAAAAATAGTTGAAATTTATGATTATGAAAGTAAAGATAGACCTTTGGCGGGTTCTGTTTTGCTAGAAAATTTAGAAAAATTAGATATTGTTTATCAAAAATTTGAACAAATAAAAAAAGATGAGTTATATTTAGTTTTTGGTTCTTTTGTATTGGTAGAAAAATTTTTAAGAGGCTATAATGAAAGATAAATTTACGCTAACTATTACAGATGTAAATGGTTCTAGACATTTTTTATTAAGTCAGATTATAAAAAAAGTAATAATTTATTTTACTACTTTTGTTTTTGTTGTTATAGTTTTAGGTGCTTTATATATTAATTATCTAGCAGATAAGCGTTCAGAGCTTTTAAAAGAACAAGAAATATTATCTTCAAAGAATACTAAATTGTTTTCTCAAAATGAGAGTATGCAAAAAAGTTTAGAAGAAAAAACAGCCTTATATGATGAACTCCAAACCCAACTTGCAGATATTGAGGATAATTTAGGCTTAAAGCAAGATGAAAGTTTAGATATACCAGAAAGATTAGAAAAAGTCAAACTTACTAATGATCAAGCTTATTTATTTTTAACACAAATTCCAAATGGTCATGTGATAGAAGATAATGGAGTCACAGGTAATTTTGGATGGCGTCATCATCCTATATTAAATAAAAAAGAGTTTCATCCAGGTATTGATTTAAGAGCAGCTTTAAAAACTCCTATTTATGCGCCTGCAAATGGAGTGGTTGAATACGCTGCATATAGCAATAATGGTTATGGTTACTCAGTGATTTTGATCCATAATTTTGGTTTTAAAACGGTTTATGCGCATATGACGCGTCAGGATGTTGTCAAAGCAGGGCAATTTGTAAAAAAAGGTGATTTGTTGGGTTATACGGGAAATACAGGTCTTTCTACGGGGCCGCATTTGCATTATGAGGTTAGATTTATTAATAAACTTTTAGATCCTAAGATTTTTATAGATTTAAACCGAAAAAACTATGAACAAATTTTTGAAAAAGAAAGGAGAGTGCCATGGCAATCTTTAATAAAGGCTCTATTGCTGCAGTATCCGAAACTACAGTCATTTCAAACGGAGCAAAAATAGAAGGAAAATTTTATTTTGATTCTATGCTTCATTTAGATGGAGAAATTACAGGAGTAATTAATTCTTCTAATGTGATAGTGATAGGTAAAAGTGGTGTTTTAAAAGGACAAGTTAAGGCAAGTAAGATAGTAATCAATGGAGTTTTTGAGGGAGAAATGCAAGTTGATTCTTTAGAAATTTTATCTGGCGGTGTGCTTAATGGTAATATCATAGTTAAACAATTAAGTATTGAAAATGGTGGGAAATTTAACGGAAGTAGTAAAATAATTGAAAAAGAAGAAGAGCTTGCAACTATTGATGTGAGTATAGAAAATTCAGAAAATGCAAGCTAAATTATATGAATATTTATTAAGTAATAAAACTGAGTTAATAATTTGTGAGAATGATAAAGAAGCAGATGAATTAGCTCAAGTTTGCTTATTTTTAAAATTAAAAACTTTTATTTTACCTGATTTTAGAGCAGAATTTGGTAGCGATTTACGCTCTTTTTCTAAAGAACTTTTTGAAATTTGTAAAGTATTAAATGCTTATCATAAAGAAAATGAAAATAAAATTTTAATATCTCCTATAAAAACAATTTTGCAAAAGTTACCAGGTAAAAAGCATCTAAAAAACATTATTCTTAAAAGAAATTCACTTCTTGCTTTAGAGAAATTTAAAGAAGAAATTTTACATAGTGGATATGAGTTTGTAGATATAGTTCAAGATAAGGGTGAAATTTCAATGCGCGGGGATATTATAGATATTTTTGCGATTAACGAAGAACAACCTTTTAGAATTTTACTTTTTTCAGATGAGATAGAAAGTATAAGATATTTTGATATACATACGCAAAAATCAATCCCTGCTGAACTCTCTAATATAGAAATTTGTCCTTTTTTGAGTGCTTTTAGTCAAGAACAATATGAAAATTTACAAGAAAAAATTCAAAATTTCCAAAGCCAAAGTATTATAAACGATGTTAATTCTTTAGGTTTTTGGTGTGTTGATGATTTTTGTGATTATTTAGATTTAAATTTTGTAAGCATAAAAAAATTTGATGTAAATGATTTTGAAGAAGATATTAGTAAAATCAATCAAAATATTTTACCTGAACCAAAATTTTATAAAGATTTGGTAAGTTCTTATAATTATGATTTTTTCACTTTTCACAAAGATAAAAAAATTACTATTTTGGCAAAAAATGAAGCTTTGTTTAAAGCTTTAAATTTACAAGAATTTTCAAATATTAAATTAAAAATATCCCAAGAAAGAATTAATTTAAGTACTCAAGATGAGCTTATCATATCTTTAAATAAAAAAGAAAAAAACAAAAGAGTTAGAAAAGCAAGTTTGGTAATAGATGAACTTAGAGTTGGGGATTTTGTTGTGCATGAAGATTATGGTGTAGCTAAATTTTTAGGTCTTGAGATTATTGCAATAGCAGGAGCAAAAAAAGAATTTGTCGCTCTTGGGTATTTAAATAACGATAAGCTTTTATTGCCTGTTGAAAATTTATATATGATTGATAAATATATCGGTGCAAGTGGTGGCGTGCCTTTACTTGATAAGCTTGGAAAAGGAAGTTTTTTAAAAATCAAGGAAAGATTAAAAGAAAAATTATTTGCCATTGCTTCAAATATAGTTTCTTTAGCAGCGGCTAGAGCTTTGATAAAAGCAAAAGAATTAAAAATTTCTCAAGAATTACAAGATGAATTTATCAATAAGGCAGGATTTTTTTACACTAAAGATCAAAGTCAAGTTTGTCAAGAAATCACTCAAGATTTAAAAAGTATGCAGGTGATGGATAGGCTTTTAAGTGGCGATGTGGGTTTTGGTAAAACAGAAGTTGCTATGAACGCTATATTTACTTGTGTAAAAAGTGGTTATACGGCTTTATTTTTTGTGCCAACTACTTTGCTTTCAGCCCAGCATTTTAAAACCTTAAAACGAAGATTTGATTCTTTTGATATAGAGGTTTTTAAGCTAGATCGTTTTACTAGTGCTAAAGAAAAAAAACAAGTTTTAGCATTTTTAAAAGAAAATAAGCCTTGTGTAGTGGTTGGAACGCATTCTCTTTTAGGGGTTGAGTGTGAAAATTTGGGTTTAGTCGTGATAGATGAGGAACATAAATTTGGTGTAAAACAAAAAGAAAAACTCAAGGAACTAAGTAAAAATTCACATATTCTATCTATGTCGGCAACACCTATACCAAGAAGTTTAAATCAAGCTCTTAGCTCTTTAAAGTCATATAGTGTTTTACAAACTCCACCTGAGGATCGTTTGGATGTGCGTACCTTTGTTAGAGAAAGTAGTGATGCTTTGATTAAAGAAGCTATTTCAAGAGAATTAAGAAGAGCAGGACAGATTTTTTATATACACAATCATATAGCAAGTATTGATGGGTGTAAAAAATATCTTTTAGATTTGTTTCCAAATTTAAAAATTTTAATCTTGCATTCTAAAATTGATGCAAAAATTACTGAAGAAGAAATGATTAAATTCGAAAATAAAGAATATGATTTATTGCTTTGTACTTCTATAGTTGAAAGTGGTATTGATTTGGCAAATGCAAACACTATCATAGTAGAAAATTCAGATCGCTTTGGTATGGCTGATTTGCACCAACTTAGAGGAAGAGTAGGGCGTAGTGCTAAGCAAGGATATTGTTATTTTCTTATTGAAAATAAGGAAAAAATCACAAAAGATTCTTTAAAAAGACTTACGAGTTTAGAGAGTAATTCTTATTTAGGCTCAGGAAGCGTGCTTGCTTATCATGATTTAGAAATTCGTGGTGGTGGAAATTTATTAGGTGTGGATCAAAGCGGACATATAGAACAAATTGGTTATAGTTTGTATCTTAAAATGTTAGAAGATGAAATTAATAAATTAAGTAAAAAAGAAGAAATTAAAGAGAAAAAAATAGATCTAAAGCTTAATATCAATGCTTTTTTAAATAGTGAGTATATTAGTGAAGATCGTTTGAGATTAGAACTTTACAGAAGACTTAGTAAGTGTATGAGTGTTAATGAAGTTTATGAGATAGAAAGTGAGATGAATGATCGTTTTGGAAGACCTGATATCTTCACAAAGCAGTTTTTGGATTTAATCATCATAAAAATTTTAGCTAGCAAATATTATAAATTAGTGAGCAATTATGAGCAAAATATTTGTTTTGTAAAAGATGATGAGAGTAAAGAAGTCATTAAGGCAAAAAGTAAAGACGATGATGATGTAATTGAGGCTATTTTGATGCATTTAAGAAAGAGTGAAAAAGCATGAGTGGATATGAAATTTTTAAAGCTTTAGTTAATGCAAATATTGTTTATAAAGATTTTGAATGGCTAGAAAATAATACTTTAAGTGAGTTTGAAATTTTAATTTCTGTAGTTTTAACTCAAAATACAAATTGGAAAAATGTATTGAAAGTTTTGATAAATTTAAAACAAGCAAATATTACTAAGATAGAAGATTTATCAAATTTAAATACTCAAGATTTAGCGTTTTTAATAAAGCCAAGTGGATTTTATAATACTAAGGCAAAATATATTAAAAATTTTACTCAAAAATATTTTCAATATTTTAATTCTTTTGAGCTTTTTAAAGAAGAAGTTGATAGAGAATGGCTTTTGGATATTAAGGGTTTTGGTCAAGAAAGTGCTGATGGAATTTTAAATTATATATGCAAAAAAGAAGTTTTAGTAGTTGATGCTTATAGTGCAAAAATAGCTAATTATTTAGGCTATGAGTGTCAAAGTTATGATGAGTTGGCAGATTTTTTAAAAAAAGACATAGCTAAAAATCAACAAGAATTGTGTGTTTTATTAAAAAAAGAATGTAAATTATATGAGCTTTATCAAATTTTTCATGCTTTAATTGTTTCTTTTTGTAAAACACATTTTCAAGGTAAAAAACTTTCAGAGGATGGTGTGCTTATTCTAGATCCTTTAAAATTTTAAATTTATTTTTTATTTAAAAAGTTATTTTTTTACGATTAAAGTGCTATAATGTATTTAACTTCATAAAAAGGAGAAGTAATGAATACAAGTATAGTTGGAAAGCAATTTGAGCTAACTGAGTCTATAAAAGAGTATGTGGAAAAAAGCTTTGATGCTTTAAGTAAATATGGCTTAGATGTGATTTCTGCGCGTTGTGTTATAAGTGCTGATGAAAGGCATGGAAAGAAAGGATTTTGGGCTGAATTTAGCATTAATCTAGCCGGTATTAATACAGTGGTTGTAAAGCAAAAAGATAAAGACTTATATGCTGCTATAGATTTAGCTACTGATAGAATTTCTAAGGTTTTAAGAAGATTGCATGATAAAAATATTACCCATAAACATCAAGATGAGATAAAAGAAAATTTAGTATTACCGAGCTTGATTGAGGAAGATGAGATAGTTCCAACAGAACTTGAGCTATATAAGCCTTTGGAAATTGAAGAAGCATTGGAAAAATTAAAAGCAAGTAAAGATATATTTTTAGTTTTTAATGACATAGATGCAAAAATGAGGGTGTTATATAAGAAAAAAGATGGTAAATTTGGTTTATTTTAAAAAACCTAGCCTTTTTTAAAGGCTAGGTTTATTAGAAGAGTTTGTTAAAAATTTTATCTATTGCTTGATCTACTTTTTTACCTGTATTTTTAGCACCATCACTAGCATTTCCGCCTATTGTATTAACAATGGAATTTACAACACTTTTTGTATTAAGACTTACTTTAGGATCTTGTGTTGTTCCTTTTATAGTACCTTTGAAGTTTGCTCTATCAATGACGATATTAAAAGGAATATTTAATTTGGTACTTTTTGTATCAACCTTACCTTTGCTAATATTTATATTGCTTCTATCAGCCACTAGGTTTAAATTTAAATCTATAAGATTTTTGTTGATGTTTATTTTGGCTTCACCGTTGCGATATACATCTTGAGTGATATCTTTTTGTAAAAGTAACATTAAAGCACCTGTGATAAGATTTTTCTTAAGTTGCCCATCGGCTAAATTCATTAGCACTACACCACTTTCTTTTAAAAGATTATAATCAATGCTTAAATTTGATTTTGCTTGGTAATAATCAGGTAAATCTAAGCTTTGAGTTAAATTTGAAAGATCGGTATTTTGCATTTTAGCGTTAAAAATATTATTTTTTAAAGTGGCATTTAATGAGCCGTTAAATATATTTTTACTATTAATACTTGCATCTATTAAAGCGTTTTTAAAATCAAATTTTCCTTCAAAATCAGCCTTGCCTTTTAAGTTTCTATCAACTAAAAATCCTAGCTTAGAAAAATCTTGCAATGATATATTATAAGTGCTTGCTAGAGCCATTTGATTAAGATCAAATTTACCTTTTAATGAATTAATATTTGCAAATGAACTTAGAACTTTAGCGTTAAAATCAATGATTGATTTAGAAATTTTTCCATCAAGATTGATTTTTGCTGAAGTATTCTTTGGAAATTTTTTCTCTAAAAGCTTGGATAATTCTACTTCATTAAAAGAAGAATTAATATTTGCTTTAAAATCACCATTAATATTGTTAAAATCAAGTGACTTTAAGTCAATATCTGCATTTACATCACCAAATGCTAAAACTTTTTGTCCTATCAAAGGAAAAAGTTGTTCTAATTTTATATTATCAACTTTCGCTTGTAAATTTTTTCCATTGGATTTTGCATTGATAAGCCCTTGCATGATTTTAATATTAGCATCAAGATTTTGAATTTGATTTGACTTAAGATCAACTTTGGCATCTAAATTTAAAGGTCCATTGAGATCTTGTTTGGTTAAAGGTTTTAATTTGTTAAGATTATCTATAAAAGCACTAATTTGTACGTTTAAATCTTTGTTTGTAAGGTTATATGAACCTTTTAGTTGAGGTATTTTTGCTATGTTTGAATCAAGTAAAGCTTCATAATCAATCAAAGAATTTTTCGCATTTGCTTTAGCTTGTAAGTTAAAATTTGTTTTTGGAAAATCAAGATTGCTTAGTTTTTTAAATTCCATAACATTTATATTTGCATTGTTTAACCTAGTGTTTAGATTGAAATTTTTAAAATCAAGCCCTTGTGTTTTTAAATCTAAAACTAATTTAGAATTAATAAAAGCAGGTATGGATATGGTTTTTAAAAGTTCTGCTACTTCTATATTAGTTGTATTGATATTAAGATTATTATTTTCTAAAACAGCTTTTAAGCTACCACCAAATCCAAGTAAGTTAGCATCTAATTTTTGCAATTGATTGTTTGCAAAAAGTAAATTACCTTGAATTTGACTTTTACCTTGGAGTTTCATTTTGGCTAGAGATGAAAATTGATTAAAATCATCTATTTTGATATCAAAATCACTAGTTAAGCTTTGTTTTGCTATATCATAAATACTTTTTTGTGTATAAAGTTTGAAGAAGTTACTTAAAATTTCACTTTTAGAAATAACTTCATTGCTTTGGATTAAAGATCTTATTTCACCTTTTATATAGCTTTGTTTTGGTAAGCTTAGATTGAAATCTTTTTCAATTAGAGTATTGTTGATAGAACTTGTGTAAAAATTAATCAAAGCATTACCATTTGGTTTTAAATTTTTAGCTTGTATATCGCTTATAATACTAATTTTTCCTTGAGCATATCTTGGTAGATTAGCAAAATCTAAAATTTGAGCCAAATCTATATTTTTGCCAATAAATTCAAGATTTATAGGAGAAAAATCAACAATTTTTGCATCTAAGCTAAGATTAGAATCAAACAAAAATCCATTGCCTTTTACTGAAAAATTACTACTTTTACCTACAGCACTACCTTTAAATGTAAAATCTTTATCGCTTTTTAAGCCAAGTTCTTGAATATAATTTTGTTTGAGTCCTAAAAGATAGTTTAAATCAAATCCTAGTCTTAAAGGTGATATACCACCTTCTATGTTAGCAAAAAATTTATCATCAATATTTGCTTTAATGTCAAGTTGTGAAAAACTAATTTTAAAATTTTCAAATTTAACATTCATACCGCTTTTTTGAGCAATAATCGTTTCGATTCTTGGCTTTAAAAAACCATTACCCATGCTTGTAAATAATAATGTATATATAGCTAGAAATGCTATACACACTACACCTAAAAGAATGTAAAGAATTTTTTTCATGAGAAACCTTTATAATGATATATCATATAAATTTAGTGATATAGACTAAACTTATATGATATATTTTACTTAATTTATTGACAATTAACTTTCTTTAATGTATAATTCTATCACTCAAAAACAAAGAGTGCTAAAAATGGCACATTTTAGAAAGGATAAAAAATGAATTTTCAACCTCTAGGAAAGCGTATTTTAGTAAAACGCTTAGAAGAAATGAAAACTACTGCTTCTGGGATTATTATACCAGATAATGCTAAAGAAAAACCATTAAATGGTGAAGTTGTTGCAGTAAGCAAAGAAATAGAAGATATTAAGGTAAATGATAAAGTAATGTTTGCAAAATACGGTGGAACTGAAATTAAACTTGATAATGAAGAGTATTTAGTTCTTAATGTTGAAGATGTTTTAGGGATTATTAAATAAAAAAGGATAAAAAATGGCAAAAGAAATATTTTTTTCAGATGAAGCAAGAAATAAACTTTATGAAGGTGTTAAAAAACTTAATGATGCTGTAAAAGTCACTATGGGGCCACGCGGTCGTAATGTATTAATCCAAAAAAGTTTTGGTGCTCCAACTATCACAAAAGATGGTGTGAGTGTAGCTAAAGAAGTGGAATTAAAAGATTCTTTAGAAAATATGGGTGCTTCTTTAGTTAGAGAAGTAGCTAGTAAAACAGCTGATCAAGCAGGCGATGGAACAACAACAGCAACAGTTTTAGCGCATGCTATTTTTAAAGAAGGTTTGAGAAATATTACAGCAGGTGCTAATCCTATCGAAGTTAAAAGAGGTATGGATAAAGCTTGCGAAGCTATAGTAGCTGAACTTAAAAAACTTTCTCGTGAAGTTAAAGATAAAAAAGAAATAGCTCAAGTTGCGACAATTTCTGCAAATTCAGACGAGAAAATCGGAAATTTAATCGCTGATGCTATGGAAAAAGTTGGAAAAGATGGTGTTATCACTGTTGAAGAAGCAAAATCAATCAATGATGAATTAAATGTAGTTGAAGGTATGCAATTTGATAGAGGTTATTTAAGCCCATATTTCATTACAAATACTGAAAAAATGACAGCTGAATTGCAAAATCCTTTTATTTTGTTATTTGATAAAAAAATTGCCAACTTAAAAGATTTATTACCAATTTTAGAACAAATTCAAAAAACAGGAAAACCACTTTTAATTATAGCTGAAGATATTGAAGGCGAAGCTTTGGCAACTTTAGTTGTAAATAAATTAAGAGGTGTTTTAAATATTTCAGCAGTTAAAGCTCCTGGCTTTGGCGATAGAAGAAAAGCTATGCTTGAAGATATTGCTATTTTAACAGGTGGTGAAGTGATTTCTGAAGAGCTTGGAAGAACTTTAGAAAGTGCTAGTATTCAAGATTTAGGTCAAGCTTCAAGCGTGATTATTGATAAAGACAATACAACTATTGTAAATGGTGCAGGCGAAAAAGCAAATATTGATGCAAGAATTAACCAAATCAAAGCTCAAATTGCTGAAACAAGTTCAGATTATGATAGAGAAAAATTACAAGAAAGATTAGCTAAATTAAGCGGTGGTGTAGCGGTGATTAAAGTTGGTGCGGCTACTGAAACTGAAATGAAAGAGAAAAAAGATAGAGTTGATGATGCATTAAGTGCTACAAAAGCTGCAGTTGAAGAAGGTATAGTAATAGGTGGTGGCGCAGCATTAATCAAAGCAAAATCAAAAATCAGCTTGAATTTGCAAGGCGATGAGGCTATTGGTGCAGCTATTGTAGAAAGAGCATTAAGAGCACCTTTAAGACAAATTGCTGAAAATGCTGGATTTGATGCTGGTGTAGTTGTAAATACAGTAGAAAATAGTAAAGAAGAAAATACTGGTTTTGATGCTGCAAAAGGTGAATATGTAAATATGCTTGAAAGCGGTATTATCGATCCTGTTAAAGTAGAAAGAGTAGCCTTACTTAATGCGGTATCAGTAGCTAGCATGCTTTTAACAACTGAAGCTACAATTAGCGAAATTAAAGAAGATAAACCTGCTATGCCTGATATGAGTGGTATGGGCGGTATGGGAGGCATGGGTGGTATGATGTAACCCATTCTTAATTTTTTAAAAGCAAGGATTTTCCTTGCTTTATTTGTATTATTTCTGAGGTTAAAATGCTTATTCAACCAAAACCTATTACAAGAAAGTATGAAGATATAATTAGAAATATAAATGAAGGTTTTTATCAAATTCCAAAATTTCAAAGGGATTTTGTATGGAAAAAAGAGCAAGTTGCTAAATTAATTGATAGCTTAATCAAGGGATTTCCTATAGGAAGTTTTATTTTGTGGAAAACCAAAGAAAGGTTAAGATCATTAAAAAAAATTGGTAATTATTTTCTAAATGATATAAAAGAAGGTGATTTTGTTTTATATGTTTTAGATGGCCAACAAAGAATGACTTCGTTATATCTTGCCATAAATGGCGTTCAAATAGAAAAAGAAGATTACAAAGAACTCTATATTAATTTAGATAAACTTGAAACAAATGAAGAAATTTGCAGTATAGAAAAAGGCAAGGGAAATTATATAAGTTTTTATGATTTAATGAATGCTTCTATTGTGGATTTGGTAAATAATTTTAATAAAGACTTAGATAAAATACATAAAATAGAAAAAATAAGAGATTGGATAAAATCGTATGAATTTTCAACTATAGAGATTGATGATACTTCTATAGAAAGAATAACCGAAATTTTTACAAGAATTAATACAACGGGAAAAGATTTAACATTATTTGAAATAATGAATGCTAAAGTCTATGATGAAAATAAAAAATTTGATTTAGAAGATAGTTATAATAATCTCATAAGAGAATTAGAAATTAGTGCATATGAAACAATAGCCGAAAATAAAACTATTATTTTGCAATTATTATCTTTAAATTTAATAAAAAATTCTAAAACAAGTGCAATTTTATCTATAAATAAAAATCAATTTATAGATGAATGGGATAATACAATTAAGGCATTAAAATTAGCGATTGATAAAATAAGAGATTATTTTAAAATAGAAGTATCAAAACTTTTGCCTTATTATGTTTTAATAGTTCCAATTGCTTATTTTTATAGAATTAATGATTTTAAACCTCCAACTAATACTCAATTAAAACAAATTGAAAGATATTTTTTTAGATGTGCAATCAGTTGGAGGTTTTCTTCTTCTGTTGAAAGTAAATTAAATTCTGATATAAAAATAATTGAAAATATCAAAAACAATATAAATGTAAATTTTGATAAAGAATTACCATTGCAAAACAAACAAAAAGATTATTTTATTGAACTTTTAAAAGAAGATTTTTCATCATCAAATGCTTTTGATAAAGCAGTTCTTTGTATATTAGCTTATAATGAACCTAAAAAATTTAGCGACAATTCAAAAGTAAGATTAGATAATTCTTATCTCAGTATAGCTTCTTCTAAAAATTATCATCATTTTTTTCCAAAAGCATATTTGAAAAGAATAAACAATACCGATAATGCAAATGCATTAGCTAACATAACGCTAGTGGATGATTATTTAAATAAAAGAATTATAAGGGATAGAAATCCTCAAGAGTATATAAAATATTTTGAAAAAGAAAATAGTAATATCGATGAGGCATTAAAATCTCATTTTATTATACACGATGATTTTGTAGACTATAATTTGTTTTTAGACAAAAGAGCTAATGTGTTAGCTGAAGAAATTTTAAAAAGAATTTAATTGAAAAGGTATCATAAAGTGAAAAATTTACAAGAAGAGCAATTTTCTAACTCAAAATATATTAAACCTAAAAGATATACTTATATAGGTAAAGATAACAAAAAATACACTTGGGATTTTATAGAAGCATTAGATAGTGTTTCTGTTTTTTTATATCATACTCAAAAAGATTCTTTTGTTTTTGTAAAGCAATTTAGAATTCCTTTATGGGATTATCAAAAACACAATAACTTAAATTTAAACGAGATGGGATTTAGCATAGAACTTTGTTCAGGTCTTGTTGATAAAGATTTGAGTTTAGAGGAAATAGCTAAAGAAGAATGTATTGAAGAACTAGGTTATGCTCCTAAGGTTGTAGAAAAAATAGGGGAATTTTATACAGGTTTTGGTTCAGGTGTTAGTAGACAATTTTTATTTTTTGCTGAAATTAATGAAGATGATAAAATTGGTAATGGTGGTGGAATTGAGGGGGAAGATATCCAAGCAGTATGGATAAAAAGAAAAGATTTTGAAAAGTTTTCTAAAGAAAATCCTATAAAAACTCCTTTACTTGAGTATGCGTATTTATGGTTTAAGGGTAAGAATTAATCTTACCTCTTTTTATTTTTCCTCTTTATTTTCAATATTTAGATCTTTTTCATCAAGCATTTCTTTAAAGATTCCAAATAAATCTTCAGAAGCCTTTTCAGCATTAGAGCATTTATCTAAAATTTGATTTTGTACTAGTTTATCACTTGTATCTTCATTATGTGCTAAAGCAACGGCTTGGTTCATATTTTCATGTACTTTTTGATGTGGTAAATTTAACTTACCAAAAGTTCTTCCGCCAGAAAATCTTTCCTTGCCAATACCAGCAATCCATTTTGCAAGTCTGCAACTTAAATGATCAGATAAAGTTTTTCCTGAAGCATGAATAATTTCATTATATCCATTTAATTTAAATGCAATATGATCTAGTTTTGCTAGTGATATGAATATTTCAGAGGTAATGCTTTTAGCGTGAGAACTAGTTGAATTTGCATTAGAAATTAATTGAGCAAAATTACTAGAGAATTTTACTATATGCTCATTAGATTCTAATGATACTTTTTCTACTTGCTCACTTTGTCCATACATCTCATCAGCATTTTGTTTTAATAGGTTAATATTTAATTCTACTTCAGAAGTTGCTTTTTGTGTTTTTTCAGCAAGTTTTCTTACTTCATCAGCAACAACAGCAAAGCCTCTGCCGTGTTCTCCTGCTCTAGCAGCTTCGATTGCGGCATTTAGTGCTAAAAGATTGGTTTGATCGGATACATCTTTGATTAAGTTAATAACATTAGTGATCTCATCAACGCTGCGGTGTAAATTTCCCGCTGTATCTCTTGAGCGATTAGCTGATTCTATAATGCTTTGAAGTGAAGATATGATAGAGTGTGTTATTGAATTTAACTCTTGCATATCTTTTAAAGAGGAATCAGAATATTGAGAAATCATTTCCGCTTTATTAACATTTTCCTGCATATCACTTTGAACATTTGCAATACCTTTTAAAACACCATTTAATAGCATTTCCAAAAGATTTGTTTCAAGTTCAGTTTTTCCGCAATTTCCTTGAAGTTGTTTTTCATAATTTTTAATTAATTCTTGTTTTTCTGAAAGAAGTCTTTTGTTTTCTTCTTCTAGTTCTTTGATTTTATTTTGTAAATTTTCAAAGTCTTGTGATAATTGACTTTTTTTTCCAAACATATTTAATCCTTAAAAGTTAAAAAAATCGGTAGAAATTATTTTTTATAATTTGATAAATAAGTATTTAATTCATCCTTTAATTTTAACTTTTCTTTCTTTAGATTTGCTATTTCTAAGCTATCTAGATGAATTCTACCTTCTTCTGCATCTTTGATTTTGTGATCAAGTTTGTTGTGCTCTTCAAACAACTTATCAAAATGCATATCCTTGCCTTTTAACTCGGTGATTAAATCCCTAAATTCATGTAGCATGTAAGCCTCCTTTTTTTGAAATTTTATTGTTATTGATTATAGCTTAAATAAGTTAAATGTATTTTAACTCGTCAGGTTTTTGTTTATTTTTAATAATCTTTTTAGCTATTTTTATACTATCTGCTGTACCAACGATTAACAATTTTGCACCAGTGCCTATTAAAGTGTCTCCTCTTGGCATAGGGGTAAATTTTTTATTTTCCAAAATTCCTACTATGCTAACATTTGCCATATCTCTTAAATGGATTTCTTTTAGTCTTTTAAATCTCACCCATGACTCGTCAGGAATTTTAACCTCTTCTAAATCAATAGGGCTATTTTTTTTGTAAAGATAATTTTCTAATAAATTTTCCATATCAGGTCTTGCTGACATAGCACTAAGTCTTTGTGCGACCAATTTTGTAGCAGAAACTATGGAATTTGCTCCAAGTTTTTTGAGTTTTTCAGTTTCGTCTTCATTGCTTGAGCTAGCTAGTATAAAATAAGGATTGATTCTTTGTAATTCTTTTTCAAACAATCTCACTGAAGCAATGATGGCTATATTATCTGCTATGTTATTGCTAAGAGTAATTACACCTTTTGCGCTAGAAAGATTGGTCTTTAAAAAGGCTATATTTGTATGTGGGGCACTTTCTATATAATAAGGATAATTATATTTTTCAGCTATCTCGCTAAAATTTTCTATTTCATCAACAACAACAAAAGGAATGTGATTTTCTTTGAATTGCTGTGCTAGTTCTATGGTAAAATCATTGTGATAGCATATTACAAAATGATTTTTTAATCTTGCAACTTTATGAAGCATTCTTCTCTCCTTGATTATTTTAGACAAGATTCCTTTTTTTACTATTTCTATCACTAAACCCATGCAAAAAGTAAATATTGTAAAAGTTAATAACACATATATAACGGTAAAAATTCTACCCGCTGTTGGTATGGGGTTGACTTCAGTGTAGCCTAAAGTGGTAAATGTCATACCAGCTTGGTAAATAGCATCATTGAGATTATAATTACTTGTAAGCATATAACCAAAAGCTCCAATTAGTGTCATTATTACGACAGCAATAAGAGGAATTCTTAAAAATCTAAGTTGCTCGTAAAGCTCGTCATTGAGGTTGATTGAAGGTTTTGGAGAAGGGGACCAATTGAGGAATTTTTGTAGCTTTTTCAAAAAAGACATAATAATTCCTCGTTTATATTAAGGATTATTTGCTACTCTGTTTTTTAAGTGTTCTTAAAGTTGAAGCAGCAACTCTAACTTTTCTGGTAGTTCCATCTTCTAAAGTAATACGAACTGTTCTTAAATTTGGCAAAAAGCGTCTTTTAGTTTTGTTGTTAGCATGGCTAACATTGTTACCTACCATAGGTCCTTTTCCTGTAATTTGGCAAATTCTTGACATAAATTTTTCCTTATGAAATAAAAATAATTTTTAGCATTATATCTAAAGCAAGCTTAAAAAAATCAAATATTATTAAAAATACATAAAGAAAATTTGATAATAAGTATGATAAAATTATTTTTTATTTTATTGGAGATATATAATGTATGTAGCGCCAAGTTTATTGTCTGCAAATTTTTTAAACTTAGAAAATGAGATTAAAGAAGTATCTCAAGCGGGAGCTGATTTGTTGCACATTGATGTGATGGATGGACATTTTGTGCCAAATCTTACTTTTGGTCCTTGTGTGGTTGAAAATATTTCAAAAATTACTTCAGTACCTTTAGATGTGCATTTAATGGTGCATAATGTTAGTAGTTTTGTAGATTTATTTATACCTATAAAACCAAAATTTATTAGTTTTCATTTAGAAGCTGAAAACCATCCTATTAGGGTGTGTGAGTATATAAGAAAAAACGGCATTCATCCTGCTATTGTATTAAATCCACATACTCCAGTTTCAAGCATAGAATATATTTTAGAATTTGTAGATATGGTACTTTTAATGAGTGTTAATCCAGGCTTTGGCGGCCAAAGTTTTTTACCTTTGGTGTATAATAAAATTCGCCAGTTGAGAGAAATGATAGATAGGAAAAATCTTAAAGTTTTTATAGAGGTTGATGGTGGGGTAAATGGCTTAAATGCACCTGATTTGGATGAAGCAGGAGCTGATATTTTAGTCGCGGGTAGTTATATTTTTTCTTCGCAAGATAAAAAAACAGCAATTAATTCTTTAAAGCTTGAATTTTGAGCCAACAACAAATCGATGATTTAATCATCAAACTAAGCAAAGAAAATAAACCTTTTCCTTGGGTTTTAAGAGAACTTGCAAAAATAGAAGAATTAAACCACTATGATTTTGATTTATATATTTTTGAGCTTTTAGGACTAGGGGTAGAGCTTAATGCACAAAATTGTTTGTGTTTAAAAAGTAAAAATACAAAAATAAAAGATGAGATATTTTGTGTTGTAGATATTGAAAGTACTGGCGGGATAAAAAGTGGTCAAATTTTAGAAATAGGTGCTGTAAAAATTCAAAATTATAAAGAAATTGATAGATTTGAGAGTTTTGTAAAAGTAGAAAGCATACCTGAAAATATTACAGAATTAACTGGGATTAGTTTAGATATGGTAGAAAATGCTCCTTCTTTGAAAGCTGTGTTAAATGATTTTAAGTTATTTTTAAAAGATAGCATTTTTGTAGCACACAATGTGCGTTTTGATTATCATTTTATATCTAAAGCTATGTATGAAAATGATTTTGGAGTGCTTTTAAATAGAAGATTATGTACTATTGATTTAGCTAAAAAATGCATTGAAAGTCCCAAATACGGCCTTGATGCTCTAAAAGAGTTTTTGTGTATTGAAAGTAAGCATCATAGAGCTTTAAGTGATGCTTTGGCCGCAAGTGAAATTTTAAAATACTGTCTTAAAAAAATTCCTTTTTACATTAAAACTACTGAAGAATTGTTACATTTTAGCAAGCAAGCTAAAAATCAAACAAAAAAATAAACTTTGTTTTGTATTTATTGCTATACTTCTTTTGCATAAATGACGGGAGCTTGTGATACAGGCTGAGAGTAAGCTAAAAGCTTAGACCGCACCAGAACTAGGTAATACTAGCGTTGGGATAATTTATCAACTACTCACATACCCTTCATTTATCCAAAATTATTTCAAGGATAAATTCAAATGAAAACTCAAATGTCTTATGCAAAAGAAGGAATTTTCACAAAGCAAATGCAAATTGTTGCACAAAAAGAACAAGTAAGTGAAGGTTTTTTACTTGAAAATATAGCATGTGGAAAAATCATCATTCCTGCAAATATTAACCATAAAGCATTAGATCCAAATGGTATTGGCTATGGACTTAAAACAAAGGTAAATGTAAATTTAGGTGTTTCAAATGATTGTGTAGATTATAGTGAAGAGATGAAAAAGGTAGAATTGGCTCACAAATTTAATATAGAAGCTATTATGGATCTTAGTAATTATGGTAAAACTAGTCGTTTTAGAGATGAGCTAATTGCTACTTCAAAAGCTATGATAGGTACTGTGCCTGTTTATGATGCGGTAGGTTTTTTAGAAAAAGATTTAAAAGGTATTAAAGCAAAAGATTTTTTAGATGTAGTATATCATCATGCTAAAAGTGGAGTGGATTTTATGACAATTCACGCAGGGATAAATTCTCGTGCTGCTAGGGTTTTTAAAGAGTGTGATAGGATTACTAATATAGTTTCAAGAGGAGGTTCAGTTCTTTATGCTTGGATGCAAATGAATGATGCTGAAAATCCATTCTATGAATATTATGATGATTTGCTTGCTATATGTAAGGAATTTGATGTGACACTTTCTTTGGGTGATGCACTAAGGCCCGGTTGTACTCATGATGCAAGTGATGGAGCTCAAATTGCTGAACTTATCGAACTTTCGTTATTAACTAAAAGAGCATGGGCTCAAGATGTACAAGTAATGATAGAAGGACCTGGTCATATGGCTATTAACGAAATAGAAGCTAATATGCAACTTGAAAAAAGAATTTGCAATGGAGCTCCATTTTATGTTTTAGGACCATTAGTTACTGATATAGGTGCAGGATATGATCATATAAGTGGAGCAATTGGTGGAGCAGTTGCAGCAGCAGCTGGCGCTGATATACTTTGTTATGTAACTCCTGCTGAACATTTAAGACTTCCAAATTTAGAAGATGTAAGAGATGGTATAGTAGCAACTAAAATAGCAGCTCATGCAGGAGATATAGCCAAGCTTCCCAAAGAAAGAAAAATAGATGATGAAATGAGTAAAGCAAGACAAGATATTGATTGGGAAAAAATGTTTAAATTAGCAATTGATGGAGAAAAGGCTAAGAAAATGTTTAATGAAAGAAAGCCTGAAGAACTTAATTCTTGTTCAATGTGTGGAAAAATGTGTGCTATGAACACTATGAATAAAATTTTAAAAGGTGAGGATGTAAGTTTGATAAAAGAATAAACCCTCGATTGCGAGGGTTTATTTTGATTAATCTATTACTTTATAATTATAAGGTTTTAGATTTTTATCATCTTCAAGAAGTTTTGCTGGTGGATTACCATTTACTTCTTGGTGTTTATAGTAGCGATCACCTGCTTTATTACCATTTAGATCTACTTTATAGTGAATTTCACCTGGATTTAATTTTTGAATATCTTCAAAACCTAAATTTGAAGTTTTGAAATCTTTAATGCCATTTTTGGCTGCAATTTCTGCTAGCTTAGTTTGTCCTTGTCTTGACATATCAACTGATTGTAAAAGCATTCTTGAAGCTTCTCTAGGATTGTGGAAACCTGTTGAGTTTTCAGCACCTACAAAGTCTGCTCTAATTTGAGATTTTCTATGTAGTTCTAATACTTCTTTTAATTCAGTCGAAATTTTAGCATCATCTGCTTTGCCATCAGTTTGAAATTTAGGCATTTTTCCAAGTTCTGCACGAATAGTTTCTATATCTTTAATCAAGCTTACTAAAGAATATTCAGCTGTTCTTAAATCATGGGCTACTGAATTTTGAATATCTTTTACTTGTTTAGCTAGATAGCTTTCGCTTTGAGTGTGACAAGTTTTACAAGCTGAGTTAATATCAACTAAAGGTGAAGTAATATTGTGGTTAGTAACTTTTTTTGCACCTTTTCTAATATAAGGCATATGACAATCTGCACAACTTACACCATTTGCAGCATGTACTCCACCACTATAAAGTTCGCTTTCTGGGTGTTGAATTTTAATCATTGGTGCTTTTGTGATTTTATGAACCCAATCACTTGGAAAATTTTCTCTATTTTTTTCATAATAATCATCAATCATTTCTATTCTAAATGGCTCGCCTTTTTTCCACTCACTCCATGGAAATGCTAGCTCTATACCATCAACTTCGATTTCAACTGGCTTGTTACCATCTCTCCAAGAATCAAACTCATCATAAGTTTTTTGAGTGCCATTCCACCATTTTTTAGAACTATCATTAGCAATACTTTCGCCTATAGTTTTCACTTTAGTGCCTGTTGGTTTGAAGTAGTATTCAACATGACATTGAGAGCATACTAAAGTTCTCATTTCGCTTCTTGAAGCTTTAATGCCTTGTTTTTCGTCTGCTTCATAACCTCTTGAAATTAATGCTTTAATTAAAGCTGGTCTTGTAAGTCTTAAACTCATATCTGTTGGGTTATGGCAATCTGCGCATGTTACACCCATTCTTTTTCCACCATGGGGTCCGCTGTGTTCAGGTGAGTTTTCTTTAGCTCCATTTACAGCTGGGATAGTTTTAACCATAGTCCAATATTTTGCAGAGTTAAATGCTACCCAATCGCCTTTTGCAGTGTTGTTTAAAAGCCATGGAGTCCATCCGCTATGGCAGTTCATACAAGCTGTTGGTTGACCGCCAAATCCTGTAAAACCATGTGCATTTAAGAAATCTTTATTATTTCTAGCTGTATCCATTTGATCTACTTGAACCCAAAAGTGTCCTCTTTCTTCATTTGCATCAATGCTAAATGGATAACCTGCCCAAAGAACAGTTAGTTGTGGATAGCGAATAAGCTTTGAATAAGCTAAATTTCCACCAAATTCTGTTGCATTAGGTGTTTGTTTTTCTACTGCTGTGTGCATGTCTAAATAATCAGGAAAGTTCTTTCCCCAGTAATCAAAAGTAGGATTTTCATCACCAAGTTTTACAATTTCTTGTGAAATGATCCCACCTACTGAATCATTTGTTTTAGCTGTAATGTCCTGATTAAGCCATAATACACCTGCAATAGCTACTATAGTAGCACTTATAGCACTATATAAAATGCCTTTGTTATTCATTAAATACTCCTTTCATTTAAAATCCTCTCTTATGACCAACACCTTGGTGGCAAGATACACAACTTAAAGCATTATCTTTATGTGGATCTAGGGTAGGGTTGATAGTGTTACTCGCAATTTCTTTGTGACATTCTATACAGTTATTTTGGACTATTTCTTTACTTTTTGCATTTGCACTCAAATGTGTAGGTAAAGAATCTAGTTTGAAAGTAAATGCATAAGCATGTCCTAAGCCACTTTGAGCTTTAGCAATCCATTTTTCAAAAAAGCTATGCGGCAAATGGCAATCATTGCAGGTTGCTCTTGGTTTACCATCAACTTCTTTAGAGTGCGAAGCTTTTAAATAATCATTATAAACCTCGTTCATAATATGGCAATTATTACAGCTTTCACTAGCATCGCTAAAATAAGAAGTGCCCTTAGCATTATGGAAAGTATACATTCCAACTCCTGCTAAAATTACAAGTAAGAAGAGGAAAACAGCAAAAAGTTTTGAGTTTGCTTTTTTCAAAGTCTCTCCTTTGAATGAAGTTTAAGTTACAAGAACTTGTGTATAATTATATAACACCATAAAGGCAAAAAAGTAAATATATATTTATTAATCATTTATTATTTTTTTAATAAGATAAAAAAAGTATTATTTTTTTATATAATTATATTTACTATTATACAAATAAAATAAATTTTAATGAAAGAAATACTAAAATATAAATATCTAGAAATAAAGGTAGGTATATCATGCAAATTCAACCATCAATGTATATTAACAGAGAACTTTCTTGGCTTGCGTTTAATTCTCGTGTTTTAGATCAATGCTCTAAAGATCTTCCTTTACTTGAAAAACTTAAATTTATTGCTATATACTGTACAAATTTAGATGAGTTTTATATGATAAGAGTGGCTGGATTAAAACAACTTTTTGTGGCAGGAATAAGCACAACAAGCAATGATGAAATGACTCCTCTTGCGCAACTTAAAGCTATTAGAAATTATCTACATGAAGAAAAATATGTAGTAGAGCAGTATTTTACTAAAATTACCCAAGATTTAGAAAAAGAAAATTTATTTATTCGCTCATACGAAGAACTTGATGAGGATTTAAAACAGCAATGTAATGAGCATTTTTTTTCTAATATTTTTCCTGTGATAGTGCCTATTGCAGTTGATGCAACTCATCCTTTTCCGCATTTAAATAACCTTTCATTTTCTTTAGCGGTAAAACTTTGTGATCCTATGCACCCTGAACTTTTAAAATTTGGCATGATACGCATACCTAGGGTTTTACCAAGATTTTATCAAGTAAGTTCTAATATTTATGTGCCTATAGAAAGTATAGTACGCTATCATACTGAGCATATTTTTCCTGGCTACAAGCTCTTATCTTCTGCTGCTTTTAGAGTAACTAGAAATGCAGATATGGAAATAGAAGAAGAAGAAGCTGATGATTTTATGTTGATTTTAGAGCAGGGTTTAAAACTTCGTAGAAAAGGTGCTTTTATACGCTTGCAAATAGAAAAAGGCGCAGATGAGCAGTTGATTGAATTTTTAAGTTCTCATATGAATATTTTTCATAAAGATATTTATGAGTATAATATACTTTTAAATTTAGCTTCATTATGGCAAATCATTTCCAACAAAGAATTTACACATTTGCTAAATCCTATGTATACACCAAAAATTTTACCACCTTTTGGGGATAATGTATCTATATTTAGTGCAATAGATAAACAAGATATTTTGGCTATACAGCCTTATGAGAGTTTTGAGCCTGTATATCAATTTATCAAAGAGGCAAGTAAAGATCCTAAGGTTGTTTCTATAAGAATGACTCTTTATAGAGTAGAAAAAAATTCAAACATAGTTCAAGCTTTAATTGATGCAGCAAGCGATGGCAAACAAGTTACTGTAATGGTAGAATTAAAAGCGCGTTTTGATGAGGAAAATAACTTGCATTGGGCAAAATCATTAGAAAATGCAGGGGCTCATGTGGTATATGGAATCACTGGTTTTAAAGTGCATGCAAAAGTAGCTCAAGTGATTAGAAAAGAAGGGGATAAATTAAAAATTTATAATCATTTAAGTACGGGTAATTACAATGCAAGTTCAGCTAAAATTTATACTGATGTGAGTTATTTTACTTCAAAAGAAGAATATTCTCAAGATACTACAACTTTTTTTCACATACTTTCAGGATATAGTAAAAGTCGTCGTTTAAAGACTTTATCAATGAGTCCAAAGCAAATCAAAGAAAGAATTTTAGATATGATAGCCACTGAAGCAAGCTATGGAAAAGATGGAGTAATCATAGCCAAAATGAATGCTTTGGTAGATGGTGATGTGATTAAAGCTTTGTATGAAGCTTCAAATAAAGGTGTTAAAATAGATCTTATTGTGCGTGGAATTTGTTGTTTAAGACCTGGAGTAAAAGGATATAGTGAAAATATAAGAGTTAGAAGTATAGTGGGAAAATATTTAGAGCATGCTAGAATTTTATATTTTAAACATACAACACCAAATTATTTTATTTCAAGCGCTGATTGGATGCCAAGGAATTTAGAAAGAAGACTAGAATTAATGACTCCTATTTTTGATGAGCATTCTCGTGCAAAATTGGCTCAAATTTTAAAACTACAATTAAGCGACAATGATTTAGCTTATGAGTTAGACAGCGAGGGAAGATATCGTAAGGTTATTTTAAATGAGACAGAAAAAATCAACAATTCTCAACAAACTTTAGAAGAGTATATTAGTAGAATTTTTAATACCTTGAAAAAAGATACTGATCACAGCAGGGCGACGCACTTAGCAACGAAGCTTTTTAGGGATAGCTAATCCTTGCTTTTTTAGCAAGGATTATTTCCAACCTTCTATGTAGTTTTTAAGTTTTCTACCAACTTTTGGGTGTTTAAGTTTTTTTATAGCTGAGCTTTCTATTTGTCTTACTCTTTCTCTTGTGACATTTAATTCTTTACCGATTTCTTCTAAAGTTCTATCACTTTCATCATCCATTAAGCCAAAACGCATTCTAATAACAGCCTTTTCTCTATCATTAAGCTGATCTAAAACTTCATCAATTTGTTCTTTTAAATCATCTTTTAAGATGTGATCCATAGGTGAAATTGAGGTTCTATCTTCTACAAAATCTCCAAATTTACCATCATCCTCGTTGCTAATAGGTGCTTCTAGAGAAATTGGTTCTTTAGTAATTTTAATAACTTGTTTTACTTTATCTATACTAAGTCCTACTTCTTTTGCAATAATACTTACATCCGGTTCTTTACCTTCTTTTTGCAAATATTCGCGAATGATTTTATTGATTTGATTGATAGTTTCTATCATATGAATAGGAATTCTTATAGTTCTTGCTTGATCGGCAATTGCTCTTGAAATAGCTTGTCTAATCCACCAAGTTGCATAGGTTGAAAACTTATAACCGCGTTTGTATTCAAATTTATCTACCGCTTTCATTAAGCCTATGTTGCCTTCTTGGATTAAATCTAAAAATGGTAATCCGCGGTTAGTATATCTTTTGGCAATGCTTACAACTAAGCGTAAATTTGATTTTGCCATTCTGGTTTTAGCTTCATCTGAGATTTTTTTACCGCGTTTGATTTGCTCTAGAATTTCTTTTAGTTGATCTTTTTCTAAATCAAAAGAATTTTGACTAGCTTCTTTAGTTTGAATAAGTTTTTTAATCTCCATATAAGTGCTTACCATGGTAGTTTCTAGTGCGCGTTCAGCAATTTCTTCTTTGCTAAGTTTGGTAATATCTTTTAAGATATCTTGGTGTCTTTGTTTTAATTCTTCTGAAAACATCGGTAAGCGATATTCTAAGCGTTTTAATTCTTTGTCAAATTCCTCATCACTTTTTAATGCTGTTTCCATAGATTTTACTATTTCAGAAATAAGTTTTGATGTTGGACCTAGATCCATTAGTTTTTCTTTTAGTATATTTTTCTTAAAAGCAATTATGAGTTTATCTAATAGTTCATCATCATTTTTTTCTGCATTAATAGTAGATATAGTTTTTAACCATTCTTTTTTTGCTTTTTCTAATGCTTTAAAGCTTTCTATGACTTTTAAAGTTCTTTCATCTTCTTTTTTATTTGTTTTTTTAGGTTTTTTTTCATTAGAATTTTCATTTTCCTCATTTTCGTTTTCTTCTTCAGAGTCTATTTCTTCATCGCTTTTATCATCATCGCTTTTATCATCATCCTCAAAGCTTTTAAAAAGCTCTTTCACTCTTCTTTCTCTATTAATTAAAGGTTCTTTATAATCAAGTATAAAATCAATCAAATAAGGCACAGAACAAAAAGCATCGATGATAATGTCTTCGCCTAGCTCAATCTTTTTAGAAATTTCAATTTCTTCATCTTTGTTTAAAAGAGCAATTTGTCCCATTTCTCTTAAATACATTCTTACAGGAGAGTCTGATCTGCTCCACTCAAGTAAATCATTTTCATTGGCTAAATCAAATTCATTTTCCAAACTTGTATCTTGTAATTTTTGTTTTTCCTCTTGTAGCTTTTTTGCTTCTTCTAAATTTCTTTTTTTGGCAATTTCAGCTGAAGAGATTAATTCTACTTTATATTTATCCATTAGATCACGGATTTTTTTTGCACTTGTTGCGTTTGGAAGCTTTGCAAAATACTTGACAAGTTTTTCATATGTGATATAATCTTTAGAATTTTCTTTGAAAAGTTCTTCTAAAACATTAGTTTCATTAGCCATGGATACCCCTTGTATTTAAGTAATGAGTGTAAAACTAAATATTATGCCTAAAAATTAATTAAAAACAAATAAAAATATTTTGGAACGACTTTTGCTTTGTTAGTGAAAAATTAAGATTTTAGTTAGGAAAAATAATGCAAAATGGGTATTATCAAGCCACCGGTGCTATGGTTACGCAATTTAATCGCTTAGATGTTGTAACTAACAATCTAGCAAATGTAAATACAAGTGGCTATAAAAGAGATAATGTTGTTATTGCAGATTTTAAAAGGATTTTTAAAGAAACTCAAGATGAGTTACCTATACAAAATCACACAAGAGATGCTGCAAGATTTGTTAATACAACTATAGATAGAGTTCCGCAGGTTAATCATGTCTATACAAATTTTAGTGTAGGTTCTATGAAAATGACGCATAATCCTTTGGATTTAGCTCTTACTCGCGAAGATACTTTTTACTTGATTAAAACAAATAATGGTGAAATAAGATTAAGTCAAGATGGAAATTTCCAACTTGATGATGAGGGTTATTTGGTAAACCGTCAAGGATATAGAGTTTTAAGCAGTGATTATTTTAATAATCCCGAAAATGATGGCATACGCATAGGAGATTCTACTTCTTTTATTAATGTGGATAAAAATGGAATCATTAGTGCAGCTAATCAAAATATTGCAAGATTATTTGTAGCACAAGTTGATGATTTAAGAGATTTACAAAAAGATGGCGATAATATGTATAAAATTGACAATTTAAACAAGATTAGAGATTTACCAAATTCAAATGCCATTAAGCAAGGTTTTACTCAAGGATCAAATGTTAATCCAGTTACAGAAATGGTAGGGTTAATTGAGGCAAATAGAATGGTTGAGATGTATCAAAAAGTGATGACATCTCATATGGATGATTTAAATCAAGAAGCTATTAATAAATTAGCAAGTACTAAATAAACTAAGGATAGATAAAATGTTAAGATCATTATACACAGCAGCATCAGGGATGGTATCGCAACAAACACAAATTGATGTGACTTCAAATAATATTTCAAATGTTAATACAGTAGGTTATAAAAAATCGCGTGCAGAATTTGCAGATTTGATGTATCAAACGATGAAATACGCAGGAACTTCAACCTCAAGTACCACAAAACATCCAAGTGGCATTGAAGTAGGGCTTGGAGCAAGAGTAACAGCTGTAAGTAAAATTTTTAGTGAAGGTAGTTTAAAACAAACATCAACTTCAGGTCTTGATATGGCAATTGCTGGTAATAATGGCTTTTTTCAAATTCAAATGCCTGATGGAACTATAGCTTATACTAGAAATGGTCAATTTACTAAAGATGCTGAAGGAAACATAGTAAATTCAGATGGTTATAGACTTTTACCGGAAATGACTATACCTGAAGATGCTATTGCTATAAATGTGGCAAGTGATGGAACAGTTTCAGTAATGCAGCCAGGAAATACAGCTGAAACTCAAATAGGACAAATTGAACTTGTAAATTTTATCAATCCTGCAGGTTTACATGCTTTAGGGGATAACCTTTTAGTAGAAACTGATGCAAGTGGGGCGCCTATTGCAGGTATAGCGGGCGAGAACGGTTTTTCTGTCATCAAACACGGCTTTGTGGAGCTTAGTAATGTTCAACTTGTAGAGGAAATGACTGATCTTATTACAGGACAAAGAGCTTACGAAGCAGGCTCAAAAGCAATCACTACAAGTGATGATATGCTTGGAATTGTAAATCAATTAAAACGCTAGAATTAACTAGCGTTTATAATATGTAAAAATATTTAAAAATATACTAAAAAACTCCTATTTATAAATACTTATAAAATATTCTTTTTTATAATTTAAATTTTATCATTAATGTAGTAATATTTTTTAGATGTATTAAAATACATTGAATAAACAATAACGAGGGATATAATGAACAGAAGAGACTTCATTAAAAACACCGCTATTGCTAGTGCTTGTGGTGTTGCAGGTCTTAGTGTTCCAAGTAGTGTACTTGCTAATACTGAGAATAAATGGCGTTGGGATAAGGCTGTTTGTAGATTTTGTGGTACAGGCTGTGGAATTTTAGTTGCAAGTTTAGATGGTAAAATTGTTGCTGTAAAAGGAGATCCAGCAGCTCCTGTAAATCGTGGATTAAATTGTATTAAAGGTTATTTTAATGCAAAAATTATGTATGGAGAAGATCGCTTAGTAACACCTTTACTTCGCGTAAATGCAAAAGGTGAGTTTGATAAAAATGGAAAATTTCAACAAGTTTCTTGGCAAAGAGCCTTTGATGAAATGGAAAAACAATTTAAAAAAGCTTACAAAGAAAAAGGTGTTGAAGGAATTGGAATTTTTGCAAGCGGTCAATATACTATACAAGAAGGATATGCTGCTGCAAAATTAGTAAAAGCTGGTTTTAGATCAAACAATATAGACCCAAATGCACGCCATTGTATGGCTAGTGCGGTTGTTGGTTTTATGCAAACTTTTGGAGTTGATGAGCCTTCTGGCTGTTATGATGATATAGAGCTTACTGATACTATTATTACTTGGGGTGCAAATATGGCAGAAATGCATCCGATTTTATGGTCAAGGGTAAGTGATAGAAAATTAAGTAATTTAGATAAAGTCAAAATTGTAAATTTATCTACTTTTTCTAATAGAACTTCTCATATAGCAGATACTGAAATCATCTTCAAGCCAAATACTGATTTAGCTATTTGGAATTATATCGCTAGAGAGATTGTTTATAATCATCCTGAAGCTATGGATAAAGAATTTATTGAAAAACATTGTATCTTTACAACAGGCTATGCTGATATTGGTTATGGAATGAGAAATAATCCAAACCATCCTAAATTTAAAGCAAGTGAGAAAGATACAGTAGCAAAACAAAATGCTATTATTGTAGATGAAGAAGAAGCGGTATCTTTGGCTTATTTAGGAGTAAAAGCAGGTGATAAATTTGAAATGAAACACCAAAGTGCTCCTGATGCACATTGGGAAATTTCATTTGAAGATTTCAAAAAAGCATTAGAGCCTTATACGCTTGATTATGTTGCTAAAGTTGCTAAAGGTAATGAAGATGAAAGCATTGAAGAATTTAAGAAAAAACTTCAAGAATTAGCAAATTTATATATAGAAAAAAATAGAAAAGTTGTAAGTTTTTGGACTATGGGCTTTAATCAACACACAAGAGGTACTTGGGTGAATGAACAAGCTTATATGGTGCATTTTTTACTTGGTAAACAAGCTAAGCCAGGTAGCGGTGCGTTTTCATTGACAGGGCAACCAAGTGCTTGTGGAACTGCAAGAGAAGTAGGGACTTTTTCGCATCGTTTACCTGCTGATATGGTCGTTGCAAATCCTAAACACAGAGAAATTAGCGAAAAAATTTGGAAAGTTCCGGCAAAAACAATCAATCCTAAACCAGGTGCTCCATACTTAAAAATCATGAGAGATTTAGAAGATGGAAATATCAAATTTGCTTGGGTGCAAGTAAATAATCCTTGGCAAAACACTGCTAATGCAAATCACTGGATAGCAGCAGCTAGAGAAATGGATAATTTTATCGTTGTGAGTGATTGCTACCCAGGAATTAGTGCTAAGGTGGCAGATTTAATTTTACCAAGTGCTATGATTTATGAAAAATGGGGTGCTTATGGTAATGCTGAAAGAAGAACTCAACACTGGAAACAGCAAGTGCTGCCTGTAGGTGAGGCTATGAGTGATACTTGGCAAATTATGGAATTTGCAAAACGCTTTAAATTAAAAGAAGTTTGGGGTGAAACTAAGGTAAATGATAAACTTACTCTGCCAAGTGTTTTAGAAGAAGCTAAAGCTATGGGTTATAGTGAAGATGATACTTTATATGATGTATTATTTGCAAACAAAGAAGCAAAATCTTTCAAAGCAAACGATTCTATTGCAAAAGGATTTGATAATAGTGATGTTAATGGCGATGAAAGAAAAATTATAGGTAGTGATGGTAAAGAATTTACCGGCTATGGCTTTTTCGTTCAAAAATACCTTTGGGAAGAATACCGCAAATTCGGTTTAGGTCATGGGCATGATTTAGCTGATTTTGATACTTATCATAAAGTAAGAGGTTTAAGATGGCCTGTGGTAAATGGTAAAGAAACACAATGGAGATTTAATACTAAATTTGATTATTATGCTAAAAAAGCAGCTCCAAATTCAGATTTTGCATTTTATGGTGAATTCGCTAAAGAACTACCAAAAGGAGATTTACTGGCTCCGCAGACTAAAGAAAAATATAGCTTGAAAAACAAAGTGAAAATTTTCTTTAGACCATTTATGAAAGCTCCTGAAAGACCGAGTGAAGAGTATCCATTTTGGTTATGTACTGGTAGGGTTTTAGAACATTGGCATAGTGGAACAATGACTATGAGAGTTCCTGAGCTTTTCCGTGCAGTACCTGAAGCACTTTGTTATATGAATGAAGATGATGCTAAGGCAATGAAAATTAATCAAGGTGATATCGTATGGGTACAATCACGCCGTGGTAAAGTAAAAGCTAGAGTAGATTTTCGTGGTAGAAATAAAACTTCTAAAGGGCTTGTGTATGTGCCTTGGTTTGATGAAAATGTATATATAAACAAAGTTACATTAGATGCAACTTGTCCATTGTCTAATCAAACAGATTTCAAAAAATGTGCCGTAAAAATTACTAAAGCATAAAAATGAAAAATAGAAGAGAATTTTTAGCCTTTACTTTTAAGCTTTTATGTATAGGAAGCGGAAGTGCATTTTTAGCAAGTTTAGCATTTAGCTCAAATCAGGAGTATTTTTTAAGACCTCCTGGGGCAGATGATGAAAAAGAATTTTTATCAAAATGTATACGATGTGGACTTTGTGTAAAAGCTTGTCCTTATGATGTTTTAAAACTAGCAAATTTAGAAAATAGTGCTAAAAATGGCACACCCTTTTTTATAGCAAGAGAAAATCCTTGTAGATTGTGCGAGGATATACCTTGTATAAGAGATTGCCCTACAAATGCGCTAGATCATAAATATTTAGAGCAAAATGATGGAATTTATAAAACAAAAATGGGTATAGCTATAATTGATAGTGCAAGTTGTGTTGCTTATTGGGGAATTCAATGTGATGCTTGTTATAGAGCCTGTCCATTGATAGATAAGGCATTAAAGCTTGAAATAAAACGCAATGAAAGAACTGCAAAGCACGCATTTTTATTACCTGTAGTAGATCATGAAGTATGCGTGGGATGTGGGATTTGTGAGAAAGCCTGTATAACGCAAAAAGCTGCTATTAGAGTTTTACCTAGAGAATTTGTCTTGGGAAAAGCTGGGGATAATTACATCAAAGGTTGGGATGAAAAAGATGAAAAACGCTTGCAAGATGTAAACACAGATAAAAATTTCAATAAAAACAAGGCTAAAGATTATCTTAATGATGGAGAATTGTTATGAAATATCTTATTTTAAGAAGAATAGTGCAATTGTCTATCTTAACTTTTTTTTCTTTTGGTGTATTTAATTTTATATTAAAAGGAAATTTAAGCTCTTCAGTTTTATTTTCTTCGGTGCCGCTAAGTGATCCTTTTGCGTTTATTCAACTTGCTTTAGCAAGTTTGCAAGTAGATTTAATGGCTTTAAGTGGTGCTTTGATAGTATTTTTATTTTATGCTATTTTTGCTGGAAGAGCGTTTTGCGCTTGGGTTTGTCCTGTAAATATCATTACTGATTTTGCTTATTTTATTAGAAGTAAATTAGGTTTTAATCAAGCAAGGATTTTTAATGTAAATAAAAATTTGCGTTATTATGTTTTGGCTTTTGTTTTGATTTTTTCTTTTCTTTTTTCCTTTCCTGTTTTTGAGGAATTTTCTTATATAGGAATAATCCAAAGAGGAATTATTTTCGGCGGTATTTCTTGGCTTTTTGTAGCTTTGATTGTTTTTTGTATAGATACATTTTTTAGTCCAAGATTTACTTGCTCGCATTTTTGTCCTTTAGGAGCTTTTTGGGCTTTAAGTTCGCATTTTTCATTACTAAAAGTAAGATATAACTTACAAAAATGTACTAAGTGTTATAAATGCCTTGGAGTATGCCCTGAAAAGCAAGTGCTTTGGATGATAGGTAAAGAAAATCAAGATGTAAAATCAGGTGAGTGTATAAGATGTGGAAAATGTATTGATGTTTGCGGTGATGATGCTTTAGGTTTTAGTATAATAAATTTAAGGAGAGAAAATGAAAAATAAAATCTTTTTATCCTTAGCAGCAGCTGTTTTAATAAGTGCTTGCGGACTTGCTGTTAAAAGTGTTGATTCAAAAGATATAGGTTTAAGAAAAACAAGTTTGGAAAGTGAAAATGTAGAGTTATTGGATGCAAAGTATTCTCAAGCAATGGCTGGAGAATCTGTTTTAATTGAGAGATCATTTGAAAATGCTCCGCCATTAATTCCACATACTTTAGAGGATATGCTTCCAATTACTAAGGATAATAATATTTGTTTAAGCTGTCATGATAAAGCTATAGCTAAAGATGTTGGAGCCACTCCGCTTCCAAGTAGCCATTATTTTGACTTAAGAAAAAACAAATCTACTAAAGATATGATAAGTGATGCAAGGTTTAATTGTACACAATGCCATGTGCCACAAAGCGATGCAAAACCTTTAGTAGGAAATAGTTTTGAAGCTAAATTTAAAAATGAGGAACTAAAGAAAAAATCTAATCTTTTAGATGTTTTAAATGAAGGCGTAAAATAAAACTATGAAAAAAATATTTTTAATCTTACTAATGAGTGTATATGTATTTAGTTATGAGCTTAAACTTGATTCAAATTTAAATGCCTTAAAACTTGTTGATAGTAGTTTGCTTATAGGACTTGATAATGGAGAATTAAATCAGTACTTTATTAAAGACAAAAAAATGCAAAAAATCACTCAACTTGATAAGATTAAAAATTTTTACGAAGAAAATCTTAGCCCTAGAATTTATAGTATTGATTACTTAAATGGGGCTATTTTGATTTTAAGTGAAGGTGATTTTGGTAGTAAAAGGCTTAGTATTTATAAAAATAAACAACTTTACAACTATAAGCTTTTAAGTGATGGAGTAAAAAAAGCTTTGTTTTTAGATGATGATACTATTTTATTAGCCTTGCTAGGTTCTAATATAGAGCTTTTTGATCTAAAAACAAAAAATATTATAAAAAATTTTACTTTCTCTAACTCAAGTTTAAGTGATGTGGTTTTAAATGAGACAAAAACTCAATTAGTAGCAGGTTTTGAAAGTGGTGAAATAGTACTTTTTGATGTGAAAAAGTGGCAAAAAATAAAAAGTTATAAAAATCTTCATAAAGATAATATTTATCAACTTGATTTTAAAAATGCAATTATTACAAGTTGTAGCACTGATAGAAAATTAGGCATAGCGCGAAATGATCAAGAAAAAAGCATAGAAAGAGACTTTTTAATATATGCTTGTAGTCTAAATAAAAGTGGTTCTATAGCGGTTTTTGGAGATAATGAAAAAAATATTATAGAGCTTATAGATACTAAAAATTTAAAAACAATAAAAAAATTCCAAAATAAAGATTTTTTGCTAGAATATCTTATATTTTTAAACGAGCATGAATTTATTAGTGCTGGTTATGAAGATAAAATTATATTTTGGAGTATAGATGAATCTTTCTAGTGTATTGATTTTAACCAAAGAGGAAAAATTAGAAAAACTTAAAGAGCAAATTCAACAAACACCATGTTGTAGTGTGGAATTAGCTCAAGAAGAAAAAATTATAGTGGTAATAGAAAGTGAAAATTTAGATGATGAGTTAAAAGCATATAAACAATTAGAACAGCTTGATGGGGTGATAAGTATTAATATGGTATTTTCGTATCAGGATTTGGATGAAGAAAGAGAAAAAATTTTAAAAGCAAATTTTGAGGCAAATACTTTTGATGAAAATTTAAAAAAAGATAATTTAGAATACTATGGTAATGTTTTTAGAAAGTATTGATTATGATTTTTTTAATTCCTTTAATTGTGATTATTTCTTCTATTTTTATCATTGATCACTTTTATTTTTCCAAAGAGAATGAAGTTGTAAAAGAAAAAAAACAAGTAGTGCAAAAAAACACCGATTCTGATAAACAAAGATATCTTGAAAATATATTAAATCAAAAATAATCATGTACACACAAATTTCATATAAAAAATTCTTTTGGATTAATATTTTAGTTGTGATTACTCTTGCTTTAAATTTAAGAGCACCTATAACTTCCATAGGTCCTATGATAGAACATATTCAAGAATATTACAATATCAATTCTACTTTAGCAGGTATGCTAACAACCTTACCTTTAATAGCTTTTGGTCTTATATCGTTTTTTGTAGCGTATTTTTCACAAATTAAAGCTTTGTTTTTTGCCTTAATTTTGATTGTCTTTGGAGAAGTTATTAGAAGTTATGGAGGAACTATAGGTTTATTTTCTGGGGTTTTTTTGATAGGAGCAGGCATTGCAATAGCTAATGTTTTATTACCTTCTTTTGTAAAAGAAAAATTTTCTAAAAATACTTATAAGATAATGGGTTTGTATGGATCAATTATAGGCTTATCTTCAATTGCTGGCGTGGCCTTATCACTTCCTTTGCTTAAATTTTTTGATGTACCTCAAGCTATGTTTTTTTGGGCTATATTGGCTTTGATTGCTTTGATTTTTTATTTTCCGCATTTGAAAAATAAAAGATTATTACGCCCTAAAAAGAAAAATATTAATAAAGTGAATATCTTTTTAAACTTAACAGCCTGGAAAGTTACTATTGTAATGGGATTACAAAGTTTTTTATCTTATAGTCTTTTTGCATGGCTTAGTGTGATGATTAGTGAAAAGGGCTTTGGAATTGACTTTGGTTCTAATGTTTTATTATTATCTCAAATCATAGGAATGCCTGTGGCATTTTTACTACCTATCATTTTAGGAAAGCTCAGATCTCGCGCTAAAAGTTTTGCTATAGTGATGTTAGGGTTTTTGTATTTTTTAAGTTTTATGATGATTTTTCTTTTTAAAGTAAAAGCGATTTTGTTTTTAGCGGCTATTTTTTTAGGTTTTGCTTCTAGTGGAGTTTTTACAATTTCGTTATTATTTATTGCTATCAAAAGCTCAAATTCTATCATAGCGGCTAAACTTTCTGCTATGTCGCAAGGTATAGGGTATTTAATAGCTGCTCAATCACCTTGGATTATAGGCATGCTTCATGATAATTTTAGAAATTTCACTTCAGGCTTTATTATGCTTATTGTGGTAGCTATAATACTTAACATTTTTGTATTTTTAGCATATAAGGCTCCTGTGATTAAGTGAAAATTAAAAATAAATTAAAGCCTTTTTTGTTAGAATTTTAGGATTTTATTTTTGTGAGTTAATAATGCGATATACAGTAACAGAGGCTTCTATTTATGAAGCACAAGGCTTAAAAGATGAGGCTTTGGAGATTTATAAAAATATATTAAAACAAGATCCGCAAAATAAAAATGCCATTGATGCTATAAGGCGTTTGAGTGGCTTGCGTTCTAATCATGAAGATTTAAATTATGATATGCTTGATTTTTTTGTCAATATGAAAAGTGAAGAAGAAATTAATGAATTTAAAAGGTGGTTGATAAAACTATGAATATAGAAGATTTAGCAAAAATGGCTATTAGTGAAGTTAATTCGCAATTAGATAATAAAAAAAATAAAAACGATGAATTTGCCCCTATGGTAGAAGAAATTACTCAAGAAAAAAATGTTAATGCTCAAGAGAAAAAAATCAAAGAAGAAATTAGTAAGGTTACACAAGAGCTAATCCAAGAACTAGATGATTTAGAAGTAAAAGTAAAAGATGATAAACAAAATGTCGCTATTAAGGTTGAAGCTTTAGAAGAAAAAGAAGAAAGCATTATAAATAATGAAGAATTTTTCTTGAAAAATCTTAGAGAGCGTATTTTGGTTTTATTTGAAGGATTAAAAAATACCAAAGATGAGCATATGGAAAAAAGACTAGATATGACCATTACTTTTTTAGAGTTTTTACTTGCAAAGATTGAAGATAGACTTAAAAAATGACCAAGATTTTTTAAGAATTAAAAATATACTTAAGCCTTACACACAAAGGGTTTATTTAGTAGGTGGTTGTGTAAGGAATTCTTTTTTAGATTTATCTAGTGATGATTATGATATAGAAATTTATGATATTGAGCCTATGCTTTTTGATGAGCTTATGCAAAAACTTGGTGCAAATGGAGTAGGAAAAAGTTTTTTTGTATATAAATATAAAAAATTTGATTTAGCTCTAGCACGCTATGAAAATAAAATTTTTACAGGCCATAGAGGTTTTGAAGTTAAAGTTTGTAATAATGAGCAAGAAGGAGCAAGAAGAAGAGATTTTACCATTAATGCATTGATGGTAAATATTTTTGATTTTGAATTTTTGGATTTTTTTAATGGTTTGCAAGATTTGCAAGCAAAGATTATAAGACATATTGATGATAAAAGTTTTATTGAAGATAGTTTAAGAGTGCTTCGTGGAATTTCTTTTGCATGTAGGTTTGATTTAACAATTGCAAAAGAAAGTTTAAAATTAATGCAAACTATGGATATAAGCGATTTATCTAAAGAGCGTATTAATAATGAACTTTATAAAATTTTTAAAACTTCAAGACTGAATAAAGCTTATGAGTATTTTAAAATTTTAAATTTAGAAGAAAAAATCTTTTTTTATCAAAGCTGTAATAAAGAATTTGAGAGACTTTTAGAGTATAGCCAAAAGTTAATTTGTGATGAGGCTTTGTTTTTGTATTTGTATTTGAATTTTTTTCATATAAATAAAGAGGAATTTTTTAAAAAAACAAAATTAAAAAAAGAGTTTTTAAAAAAATGTGAACAAGAATTTATTTTAGGTAAAATTGATGATTTTAATTTAGCTAAAATTGCTTTAAAAATACCACTTTGCAAATGGCTTGGACTTTGGAATAATGAGCGTATAACACAAGCAAAAAAAATAAATTTATACTATCATGCTTTTGAAAGTAAAATTAGCGCCAATGACTTACTAAAGGAAGGATTTAGCGGGAAAGAACTTGGAATTGAACTTGAAAAAAGAAAATTACAAGAATTAAAAAACTATATAAAGGAGTAAAAATGAATGAGTATATTTTAAAAATTTCATGCAGCGATGAAAAAGGATTGATTTATAGAATTTCAGATGTTATTTTTAAATATAGAATCAATATTATAAAAAATGATGAATTTGTTGGAGAAAATCGTTTTTTCTTTAGGGCGCATTTAGAAGGTGAGCTTGATATAAAAGCTTTTAAAGGAACGCTTGAAGCTATGCTTCCTGATAATGCACAAATTGAAATTACCTCAAAAAGAAAAAAAGATATTATTGTTTTAGCTACTAAAGAAACTCATTGTTTAGGTGAGTTACTTATCCGTCAATTTAGTGGAGAATTTAATGCAAATATTAAGGCAGTTATTGCAAATTATGATGTATTAAAACCTTTAGTGGATAAATTTAACATACCTTTTCATACTATTTTAGCACAGGATTTAAGCAGACAAGAGCATGAAAAAAAACTACTAGAGTGTTTAAAACAATATGAGTTTGATTATATTGTTTTAGCAAAATATATGAGAATATTATCTCCATCTTTTGTAGAGAATTTTGAGGGAAAGATTATTAATATCCACCATTCTTTTTTACCTGCATTTATAGGAGCTAATCCTTATAAGCAAGCTTATGAAAGAGGGGTAAAGATTATAGGCGCAACAGCACATTTTGTAAATAATAACTTAGATGAGGGGCCAATTATTACCCAAGATGTTATACCAGTTACTCATGAATATTCTTGGCAAGCTATGCAACAAGCAGGGCGTAATGTAGAAAAAAATGTTTTTTCTAAGGCTTTGGATTTAGTGTTTGATGATAGGATTTTTATATATGATAATAAAACAATAGTATTTTAATCTTGATGCTAAAAAGCATCAAGATTAGCATGAATAGCAAGTTTTAAACTCATATGCAGTTGGTCTAGCTTCTACAGGCCATACTTGGGTTTCAAATTTCATATGTTGATAATCATCAATAAATACATCACTCATAACAGGCTTTAAGAAGGCATTTTTTCTAATGAGTGCTTCCAAAGATCCTCTTAAAGTGTGAGGTAATTGCTCTATACCTTTTTCTCTAATTTCATCTAGGGTTAGTGCAAATAAATTTTCATCCATAGGACCTACCGGTATGGTTTTATTTTTAATACCATCAAGTCCTGCCATAAGCAAGCTTGTAAAAGCTAGGTAAGGATTGGAAGTGCTATCAGGAAATCTTATTTCAACTCTTGCGCTTTTTTCATTAATACCATAAGGCACGCGACAACTTGCAGAGCGATTTTGGCAAGAATAAGTTAGTATGCAAGGTGCTTCAAAACCTGGAACTATTCTTTTATAAGAATTTGAACTAGGATTGGTAAATGCAGCAACACTTCTTGCATTAGCTAAAATTCCACCGATGTAATTAATCGCATATTCACTTAATTTTCCATATCCTTCTTTATCATAAAATAAATTTACTTCATCTTTCCAAAGGCTCATATGCACATGCATACCACTTCCATTATCTCCATAGAGTGGTTTTGGCATAAAGGTCGCTGTTTTTCCATTTAAATGTGCTACCATTTTAACTACATATTTATAAATTTGTACATTATCAGCAGCTTCAACTAAATTCCCAAATTCTACACCAATCTCAGCTTGTCCTTGTGCTACTTCATGATGATGTACGAAAGTTTTTAAACCAACTCTTTCTAAAACTTGTACCATTTCAGCTCTAATATCCACACTAGAATCAATAGGACTTACAGGAAAATATCCACCTTTATTTCTTGGGCGATGTCCACTATTGTAACTATCTGTAAAATCTTTATTATCATTCCATTCACCTTCTTCAGTATCTACTTCATATTTTGCACAGTGAGAAGAATCAACTATTTTTACATTATCAAAAATAAAAAATTCATTTTCAGGACCAAAATAAGCAGTGTCAGCGATATTGCTTGTGCTTAAGTGTTGCATTGCTTTTTTAGCAATACTTCTTGGGCATTTTTCATACATTTGATCTTTGTAAATATCATATACATCGCAAATTACTATGATAGTAGGATCAGCTGTAAAAGGATCTAAAAACGCACTTTTCACATCAGGTTTTAAAATCATATCTGATTTTTCTATAGGCTGCCAACCATGCAAAGAGCTTGCGTCAAAAGGAATTCCGTTTTCAAAGGTTTTATCATCAATTGCTTTTATATTATAAGTGATGTGATGCCAAGTGCCTATCATATCAGTAAATCTAAAATCAACAAATAAAACTTCATGTTCTTGACAATAACTAAAAAACTCATCAATGTTATTTACAAATTTACCCATTTTTTCTCCTTTTTATTTTTTGGGTTTTTTAATTTATTTTATAGATTGTAGTATATTTTTTTTAAATTAAGTTTAAATTAATATTTTTTTTATAATCAAATTAAAAAAAAGATTATTTTGTGTAAAAAAATAATTAATTGGTAAAATTAATGTTGATTTATATTTTTTTGTAATATAATCTCGCATTAGTTTTTTTATTAAAAAAGGTGTAACAATGACTCAAGAAGAATTAGATGCTTTAATGAATGGCACTGAAGACTTAGATCTTGATTCTGTAGAAGAAACAGAAGAAAAACCAGATACAGATTATGAAGATGAGGAAAAAAATAAGCAAATTGTTAATGATATGATTAATGGTGATTATAAAGCAAGAGCGGATATGGCTTGGCCACCACCACCACCTAGTAAAGAACATAAAGTTGTACATCAACTTGATGATGTTACAAGAGATAGTGAAATAAAAGCCACAGAGATGATGGAAAAATTAGAAGCTATTAACGACTTTTTTGCAAATTCTGAGAGTGATCTTTGTGTAATCAGTGATGCTTTAAATAAAAATATAGAAATTTTTGAAAAATTAAATGCAAAATTTCCTAATGTGGTAAGCTTTAAAGAAGCTATTGAAATAAATAACAATGCTAAAAATATCATAGATGAGATTACAGGTTGTTTGCAAACTGGACAAGATGAAGTTATGATGGCAATGGATGCTATGCAATATCAAGATATTCATCGTCAAAAAATTGAGCGTGTTATTAATGTTATGAGAGCTTTAAGTAGATATATGAGTAGTTTGTTTGAAGGTAAAATTGATGATGAAAAACGCGTGGGATCTGCTGTGCATATCGAAGGAGATACAACTGCAGATGTTGTAAGTAATGATGATATTGAGGCATTAATCGCAAGTTTAGGAAAAAAATGATTATTCCTGAAATAGTAGCTCCTGCAGGTAATTTTACAAAATTAAAAATAGCTTTAGCTTATGGAGCTGATGCTGTTTATGCAGGAGTGAGTAATTTTTCATTAAGAGCAAGAACTGCTAGAGATTTTAATTATGAAACTTTTAAAGAAGCTATTGAGTACACGCATGCAAAAGGAAAAAAAATTTATGTAACGATTAATGGATTTCATTTTAGCTCTCAAATTGAAGGTTTGAAAAGGCATATTTTAAAATTAAAAGAAATGAAACCCGATGCTTTTATAGTAGCTTCTGTAGGTGCTATGCGTTTGGTTAAAGAGCTTGCACCTGAAATCAATCTTCATGTATCAACCCAAGCTAATATTTTAAATTACTTAGACGCTCAAGTTTATAAAGATATGGGAGCTAAGCGTGTTGTTATAGCAAGGGAACTTGGTTTAAAAGATGCAAAAGATTTGAAAAATAATTGTGACATAGAACTTGAAAGTTTTGTCCATGGTTCTATGTGTTTTGCGTATTCTGGCAGATGTTTGATAAGCTCAGTGCAAAGTGGACGCATGAGTAATCGTGGATCATGTGCAAATGATTGTAGATTTAACTATGAACTTTATGCAAAGAACCCAGAAACTAATACACTTTTTAGACTTGAAGAAGATGAGAATGGCACGCATGTGTTTAATTCTAAAGATTTAAATTTAAGCTCGTATATTCAAAAAATTATGCAAGAAGATTGCATTCATGCTTTTAAAATAGAAGGAAGAACGAAAAGTGAGTATTATGTAGCTTTGACTACAAGAACTTATAAAATGGCAGTGCAAGATGTATTGCAAAATACTTTTGATGCGGCTAAGTATGAAAAAGAAATTTATACTTTAAAACACAGAGGTTTTACAGATGGATATTTAGTTTCAAGAGCTTATGAAAAAACCGATTCAATAAATCATAATACAAGTATAGAAGAAGGAACCCATCAAGTGCATGCTATTAGCGAAGATGGTGAATTTTTTAAATGTAAGGGTAAGATAGAATTAAACAAAGAATATGAAATTCTAGCTCCGGTTGATTCTAATATAGAATTAGGGGAAAATAAACTAGGTTTAGTATATGAAAATGAAGGAAAAAAATTCATAGTGTTTAAACAATTATTAGCAAAAAACAATAAAGAATTTAGTGAAATTCATAGTGGTAATGAAAATGAAATTACTTTGCCATTTAAACTTCCAGAATTTAGCTTTTTAAGAAGGAGTGTTGAATGAAATTTGTTTCCATATTGATGGGAAGTAAGAGTGATTATGATATAGTAAAAGAAGCTTTAGGAATTTTGGAAAAATTTGATGTAAAATATGAAGTCTTGATCACTTCAGCTCATAGAAGCCCTCAAAGAACCCAAGAATACATCAAAAATGCTGAAGAAAAAGGTGCAAAAGTATTTATTGCTGCAGCGGGTATGGCAGCTCATTTAGCAGGAGCTGTTGCAGCACATACAACAAAACCTGTTTTAGGTATACCTATGCCAGGAAGTAATTTAGCTAGCATGGATTCTTTATTTTCTACTGTGCAAATGCCAAGTGGAATTCCTGTAGCAACTGTGGCTATAGGTAAAGCAGGGGCTATTAATGCAGCTTATTTGGCAGTGCAAATTTTAGCAATAGAAGATGAGTCTTTAGCGCAAAAATTATTAGAAGATAGACAAAAACAACAAGAAAAATTAATCCAAGATTCTAATACAATTGAAGTTTTTCTTTAAGGAGCGTATATGCAAACTTACTTGGAATTAAAAGAATTTTGTCAGTTAGTTCATTTATCCGAAGATGTTGTAAAAGGAATGATGGCAAATGGTGCTTTAAATTTCAAAGAAGAAGAAGGTAAAATTTATATAGAAGCTAATCAAGGTACTTTTAGTGTAGTTCCTTCAAGTTCAAAGCAACCTGCTATGGTAAATTCTATGACCTTGGCAGGAGAAAGTTTTGTAGAAAAAACTATAGGGACTATTTTAAATTTACATGAAAAAGTTCTTGATGCTAAGGATGAAACCTTAGAAGCTTTAAAGGGTGAAAATAAATTTTTAAAAGATGCTCTTTATTCTATGCAAGAGCTTTATGATGAGGATAGAAAAACTATAGAAAATCTTAACGAGCAACTTAAATATGCGCGCAATGAAGTTGAATTTCTAAAAAGAAAATATAAAATGATGTGGAATAAAACAGTGGAATTATATGCAAATTCGCCTGAGAAGTCTGAAGAATTAAAGGAAGAAAAATGACTTTTTCTCAAATGATTTTAAATTTACAAGAATTTTGGCAAAAGCAAGGTTGTGCTATTATGCAACCTTATGATTTTCCAGCAGGTGCAGGGACTTTTCACCCGGCAACTTTTTTAAGAAGTTTAGGTAAAAAACCTTGGGCGGCTGCTTATGTAGCACCAAGTAGAAGACCAACTGATGGAAGATATGGTGAAAATCCTAATAGGTTGGGTGCTTATTATCAATTTCAAGTTTTAATTAAACCAAGTCCTGATAATATCCAAGAATTATATTTAAAAAGTTTAGAAAATTTAGGCTTTGATTTGAAATCACATGATATTCGTTTTGTTGAAGATAATTGGGAAAGTCCAAGTTTAGGTGCTTGGGGTTTGGGCTGGGAAGTTTGGCTTGATGGTATGGAAGTTACACAATTTACTTATTTTCAACAAGTTGGTGGTATAAGCGTAGATTTAGTTAGTGCTGAAATTACTTATGGCTTGGAAAGACTTGCAATGTATTTACAAGATGTAGATAATGTATATGATATAGTTTGGAATGAATTTAACGGCGAAAAAATTACCTATAAAGATGTTCATAAGCAAGGCGAGTTTGAATTTAGTAAATATAATTTTGAAGTAAGTGATGTAAAAACTTTAAATGTACAATTTGAAAATGCTTACAATGAGTGTAAAAATGCATTAGATGCAAAACTTGCTTTACCAGCATATGATTATTGTATGTTAGCAGCACATACTTTTAACTTGCTTGATGCAAGAGGAGCTATTTCAGTAACTCAAAGACAAGATTTTATGCTTAAAATTAGAGAATTATCTAAAAGTTGTGCTTTAGTATATAAAGAAAGTTTAGATGAAAATTAAAGAAATTTATGATTATTTAGATACTATTAGTCCATTTAATACGCAAAGTTCATGGGACAATAGTGGTTTATTGCTTGGAAATTTCGATCAAGACATAAATAAGATTTATCTTGCGCTTGATGTAGATATGCATTTAATTGAAAATGCAAGCGAAAATTCACTTTTTATAGTCCATCATCCTTTAATTTTTAAATGTTTGAAGAATTTAAGTGGAGTGCTTTATCCGCAAAATCTTCTTACAAAAATGATACAAAAAAATATAGCCTTGATTGCTATGCATACAAATTTTGATTTAAGTCATTTAAATACTTATTTTACTAGCGAAATTTTGGGTTTTAAGATCAAAGAACAAAATGAATTTTTGATCTATTGTGATGTAGATTTTCAATTAGATACATTAGTTGATCATGTTAAAAAGTGTTTAAAACTTAATCATATTAGGGTTGTTAATGCTCATCAAGAAAAAATAAAAACTTTAGCAATATGTACAGGCAGTGGTGGAGATTTGATTTCTAGTGTAAAAGCAGATTGTTTTTTAAGTGGGGATTTTAAGTATCATCAGGCTTTAGAAAGTTATCATAATAAACTCAATTTGATTGATATAGGTCACTATGAAAGTGAGTCATACTTTGGTGAAATTTTAGCAAAAGATTTGCAAAAATTTCATTTAGAAGTTATAATATCAGTTTCAAAAAATCCATTTCAATATTTTTAAGGAAAAAATCAATGAATAAATATTTAGAACAACTTATAGCTTTATCGCAAATTGATAAAGAGTTAGATGGTTTTGCAAATAAAGTAGAAGATGCTACAAAGGATTTAAAAGAAAAGCGTAATTTGCTTGATAAAACTGAAGAAGAAATTGCAGGTTTTGAAAAAGATATTAAAGATATAGAAAATCAAAAAATACAAAACAATAACCATATTGCAGAATTTGGTGTGAAAATTAAAGAAATAGCCAAAAAAAGTGCTGCAGTGAAAACTGAAAAAGAAGCAAATGCTTTAAAAATCGAAGAAGATATAGCTAAAGAGCAACTTGATGCAGCAAATGAAGAGATAGAAAGATTAGATAAAATTTTAGAAAACAAAGAAAAATTTATACAAGAATTGCAAACTAAGAGAACTGAACTTGAAAATGAAGTGGATCAAATAGATGCTCAAACAAAAGTTGTATTAGTTGATATTGAAAAAGAAAGATTAGAGATTTATGATAAAAAAGTAAAGCTGGTTGGCGAAATAAATCAAAAAGTTTTAACTTTTTATGAGAAAATTAGAAAATGGGCGGGAAATAGTGCTGTAGTTCCTGTGAAAAAACATGCTTGTTATGGCTGTTTTATGAGAATTTATGATAAAACTTATTTAGCAGTTTTAAAAGGTGATGAAATCGTAACTTGTCCGCATTGCGGAAGAATTTTATATAAAGAAAAAGAAGAAAATCAAAATTGATTTTTTTTTATTACATTTTTGCTGTGATTATATATGTAATCGCAGTTCCTTTTTTGTTGATTTTAAGTTTTTGTAAAGAAAAATATAAAGCGTCTTTAAAATCTAGATTTTTTCTTTATAAAAACTTAAAACAAGAACAAGGGGATATATATTTTCATGCTTGCTCCTTTGGGGAGATTAAAAGCATTGTTCCCTTAATAAAACTTTTTCCAACTTGTAAAATTTCAACTATCACGCAAACCGGATTTAATGAAGCTTTAAGACATTCTAAAAAAGTAAATTTTTTACCATTTGAAATTTTTATACCATTTTGGATGAAACCTTGCAAAGTTTTGATTATTTTTGAAGCAGAGCTTTGGCTTATGCTTGTATTGATGGCTAAATTTTATAATGCAAAAGTTATTTTATTAAATGCTAGGATTAGTGATAGATCTTTAAAAAACTACAAGCGTTTTAGCTTTTTTTATCGTTTGATTTTTAAATATATTGATGTTGTGTTTGCGCAAAGTCAAAAAGACAAAGAAAGGTTAGAGTGTTTGGGTGCTAAAAATGTTGCAGCATATAAAAATATCAAAGCATATATAAAACAAGAACAAGTGAAAAATTATTCAAAACCTAAGGCTAGGGTTATTATATTTGCTAGTACGCATGAAAATGAAGAATTATTATTGCTTAATGAGATTAAACTAGAAGAAAATGATAGATTAATTATCGCTCCAAGACATCCGGAGCGTTTTGGCGAGGTTGAGGGGATTTTAAAAGATTTTTGCCAAAAAAATCATTATAATATGCAAAAATTTTCAGACTTTACTTTAAGTGAAAATGATTTTGCAAATTTTTTTAAGACCAAGTGCTTATTACTAGATACTTTGGGTGAGCTAGAAAGTTTTTATAAGATTAGTGATGTGGTTTTTTTATGCGGCTCTTTTGTAAATAATATAGGCGGGCATAATCCTATAGAGGCAGCTAGATGGAATAATGTTATTATCTCAGGGAAATATTATTTTAATCAAGAAAGTTTATATCAAGAAGTTGATGATTTGTATATTTGTGAGAGTGTAAAAGATATAAATGATTTTTTAAAGCAAAAATTATCACAAGCACGAGTCAAAGAGCAAAATGATTTAAATGAAGTTATATTAAGTATAAAAGAAGGTTTAGATGCAAGAAAAAGCTTATAAATTGCTTGCAATGCAAGAAAAAATTTCCAATAATGCAGCAAAAGATTTGATTGATAAAGGTTGTGTTTTTGCTATGGGAAAAAAGGTTGTTATAGCTAGAGCTTTGATGAGCTCAAAAACAAGATTTGTCGTGCAAAAAATAAAAAAAGCAAAAATACTTTTTGAAGATGATAAAATCATAGCTTTAAATAAGCCTTATGGGGAAATTAGCGAGAATTTAGAAGGTGTTTATAATGCTAAATTAATTAACAGGCTTGATAAAGAAACAAGCGGGGTTTTGCTTTTAAGCAAAGATGAGGAATTTAGACTAAAATGCATTCAAGAGTATAAAAAACAAAATGTTCATAAAAGCTATTTAGCTATTGTCGATGGAGTAATTGCTGAAGAACTTGAAATTTGTGAAAAAATAACTACTATAAAAAATAAATCCGGAGCTTTTAGTAAAATCGATAAATTTGGCTTAGAAGCTCATACTCAGGTTATACCTTTAATGGTAAATGCAAAAAAAACTTTAATAAAAGCAGTCATTAAAACAGGTAGAACACATCAAATCAGAGTGCATTTAAATCATATAAAACATGGTATTATTGGCGATGAAAAATATGCAAAAAATAGCTCTTCTAGAATGTATTTGCATTCTTATGAAACGCATATTTTTGATTATCAATTTAAAGCTTTACTTGATGAGAGTTTTAATGCTTATGGTTTTGAAATAAAAAATTTAAATTTTTAAAGGCGTTTAAAGCTAAAAGGGTTTATAATTTAGCTTTTTAAAATTTTAATAAAGGGAAAATAAAGTGTTTGAAATAGTTAGTGAGTCATTTAAATCCGCGGTTAATAAACTTCGTTTTGTTGATGATGAAAAAGCTTTAAAAAATGCTCTTGACACTTTAAAAAAAGCCCTTTTAAAAGCAGATGTACATCATAAAGTTACGAAAGAATTACTCACTTTAGTAGAAAATGATGTAAAAACTAATGGCATAGGCCAAAAGCAATTTTTAGACTCAATTAAGAAAAATTTAGAAGAAATTCTTAGTGTTAAAGGTAAAAATCAAGGTTTTGTATTTGCTAGTAAGCCACCTACGGTTGTTTTGATGTGTGGTTTGCAAGGTGGTGGTAAAACTACTACTACGGTAAAAATTGCTAATTACTTAAAACTAAGAAATAAAAAAGTATTAATTGCTGCATGTGACTTGCAAAGATTAGCTGCGGTAGAGCAATTAAGACAACTCACTCAAGCTAATGAGCTTGATTTATTTTTTATAGAAAATGAAAGTAATCCTTTAAATGTAGCTAAACAAGCTTTAGAAAAAGCAAAAAATTCTATGTATGATGTTTTGCTTGTAGATACTGCCGGCCGTCTGGCAATTGATATAGCTTTGATGAATGAGCTTAAAGAAGTAAAAGCTATTTTAAATCCTGATGAAGTATTTTATGTAGCTGATGCTATGAGTGGTCAAGATGGAGTTAAAACAGCAAGTAGCTTTAATGAAGCTTTAGAAATCACTGGGATTATTTTAAGTAAATTTGATGCAGATACTAAAGGTGGTGTTGCGTTAGGTATAGCTAAACAAATTGGTGTGCCTTTAAGATTTATTGGTGTTGGTGAGAAAGTAGCTGATTTAGAAGTATTTATCCCTGATAGGATTGTTAATCGTATCATGGGTGAGGGTGATTTGGCGACTTTGGCTGAAAAAACTGCCGCTATTATAGACGAAAAAGAAGCAAAAAAACTTAATAAAAAAATCAAAAAAGGTGAATTTAATTTCAATGACTTTTTAAATCAAATGGAAAGTGTTAAAAAACTTGGTAGTATGAAATCAATCATTGGTATGATACCTGGTTTATCATCTATGGCAGCAAATATTAAAGATATTGATTTGGATAATTCTAAAGAAATTATTCATATTAAAGCAATGATTTCATCAATGACGCCAAAAGAAAGAGAAAATCCTGATTTGTTAAACAACGCAAGAAAGCGTCGTATTGCAGAGGGTGCTGGTTTATCTCAAATGGAAGTAAATCGCTTTTTAAAACAATTTAGTAATGCGGCTAAGTTGGCAAAAAAATTTTCAAACAAAAAAGGAATGGAAAATTTTATGAATATGTTGCAGCAAGCTAAAAGACCGCAATAATTAAAGCTTTTTTATGGATATATGAGTTAAAATATCTATAACAAAATTTTAATTTTTTTAGGAGTATTAAAATGACAGTAATCAGACTTACAAAAATGGGACGCAAAAAAAGACCATTTTATCGTATAGTTGTAACTGATAGTAGAAAAAGACGCGATGGTAGTTGGATAGAAAGCATTGGATATTATAATCCTATGGTTGAACCTGAAGTAGTAAAATTTGATGCTGAGCGTTTAGCTTATTGGAAGAGCGTAGGTGCTAAATTAAGCGATAGAGTAGCAGCTATTACAAGCAAGTAAAAATGGTTGAAAATTTTTTAAGAGAATACGCAAAATTAATTGTTGATTTTCCTGAAAAAGTTGATATACAAAAACGAAATTTAGAAAACAATTTTGCTGAAATTATCATTTATGTTGATCCAACTGACACTGGTAAGTTGATCGGAAAAAATGGGAAATTAATCAACGCAATAAAAACAGTTATTATGGCTTATAAAGTTAAAGATGCAACTTCATATCGTATAACGGTAAAAGCTATTGAAGAATGATTTGGTCCAAGTTGCTAAACTTGGGAAAAGTGTTGGTTTGAAAGGTTATGTAAAATTACATAATTTAAGTGATTTTTATGAGCAGTTTAAAGCAGGTGCTAAATTTTTTGATGGTAATCAAAAAATTTACACCATAAAAGCTTTCGATAAAACAAGATCTTTGGTTTTATTTGAAGGTTTTGAGAATTTAGAATCTGCAAAAAAACTAACTAATATTACACTATTTCAAAGCATAAAAACTACAAAAGAAACTTGTAAGTTAAAAAAAGATGAGTATTTTTATTTTGATATTATAGGCTGTGAAATTTTTGAAAATGAACAAAAATTAGGTATAGTTGAAGATATTTTAGAAAATGGAGCTGGATTTTTATTCTGTATAAAATGCGATGAAAAACTACAGACAAAGGTTAAAAACTTTTATATTCCTTATGTTGATAAATATATTCAAAAAGTTGATATAGAAAATAAAAAAATATTCACACAATCTGCTTTAGATATTTTAGAAAATTCATGAAATATACTTTTGTAAGTTTATTCCCAGAGCTTATTGAGCCTTATTTTAAAACTTCTATTTTGGCAAGGGCAAAAGAAAAAGGAATTTTAGAATTTGATTTTGTTAATCCTAGAAATTTTACTACAAATAAACATCTAAAAGTAGATGATTATAAAATAGGCGGTGGTGCGGGACTTTTATTACAAGCTCAGCCTTTATATGATTGTTTAACGCATATTAAAAGCCAAGATAAAAATACGCATTTTATTTTTCTTTTACCATGTGCTAAAACTTTTAAGCAAATAGATGCTAAAAGATTAAGCATCAAAGAGCATATTTGTTTTGTATGTAGTAGATATGAGGGTTTAGATGAGCGTATTGTGGAAGAATTTGCTAATGAAGTGTTTTCTATAGGAGATTTTATACTTACAGGTGGAGAGTTAGCATCTTTGGTGATGTGTGATGCTATTAGTAGAAATATTCAAGATGTTCTCGGAAATAGTGAAAGTTTAAGTGAGGAAAGTTTTGAAAATGATTTATTAGAGGCACCATCATTTTCTAAGCCATTTGTTTTTGAAAAGGAAAATAAAAAATTTTATGTTCCTTCAGAGTTTTTAAAGGGAAATCACGCTAAAATAACAGCTTTAAAAACTACTTTGGCGTCTTGCAAAACGAAATATTTTCGTCCTGATTTGTATCAAAAGCATGAACGCAAATTTTAAGGAATATCGTTATGAAAAATAAATACATTGAGCAATTTGAGCAAAAACAAATTGAAGGTAAAAATGTTCCAGAATTTCGTGCTGGAGATACTTTAAGACTTGCTATTCGCATTAAAGAAGGCGATAAAACAAGAATTCAAAATTTTGAAGGTATTTGTATAGCGCGTAGAGGAAATGGTGTAGATGAAACTTTCATTGTGCGTAAAATAGGCGCTAACAATGTAGGTGTTGAAAGAATTTTCCCTATTTATAGTGAAAGTTTAGAAAGTATTACAGTATTAAGAAGAGGTCGTGTACGCCGTGCTAGATTATTCTATTTAAGAGATAGAAGAGGTAAGGCTGCTCGTATTAAAGAACTTAAAAAATAAAATGAAATTTAGAACTCAAATGCATGAAGTAATTTCTTGGGAACAAGAAATTGAAAATGGCATAAATATATCTAAAAAAATAGAAAATGCTTATGCTAAGGAAATATGCATAAATATGTCAAAGGATAGCTTTATGAAAGATCATAAAGCACCTTTTGATATTACTATACAAGTATTAAAAGGCTCTATTGATTTTGGAGTTTTAAATCAGCAAATTCTACTTAAATCTTTAGATAGCATTAGTTTAAAAGCTAATGAAATTCATAATCTTTTAGCACTAGAAGATTCTATAGTGCGTTTAACTCTATATAAACAAGATAGCCTTGAACGCGTTGAGAGTGTTTTGAAATCTTAATTTAAGTCTCATTTTGTATAATTTTAGCTTACTTAAAATTAGGAAGTTAAGCTATGAAATGGACTAAAGATTCTTGGAAAAATTATAAAATTCAGCAACAGCCGCAATATCCTGATGAAAATGAACTACAAGATGTTGTTAAAAAATTAGAAAAATTACCACCACTTGTTTTTGCAGGTGAGGTAGATAAGTTAAAAAAATCTCTTGCTAATGTTGTAAATTCTCAAGCATTTTTACTCCAAGGAGGAGATTGCGCAGAGAGTTTTGTAAATTTTGGTGCTGATAATATAAGAGATATGTTTAAAGTTATGCTTCAAATGGCCATAGTGCTTACTTTTGCAGGATCTTGTCCTATCGTTAAAGTAGGGCGTGTTGCAGGACAATTTGCAAAGCCAAGAAGTAGTGATTTTGAAGAAGTAGATGGAGTAACACTTCCAAGTTATCGTGGGGATATTATTAATGGTTTTGAATTTAATGAAAAATCAAGAATAGCCGATCCTAAAAGAATGTTAGAAGCGTATTATCAAAGTGCTACAACTTTAAATTTATTAAGAGCTTTTTCAAGAGGTGGTTTAGCGGATTTAAGAGTAGTGCATAAGTGGAATTTGGGTTTTTTAAAAAAAGCAGAGCTTGGGAAAAAATATAATGAACTTAGTGAAAAAATCACTCAAGCTTTAGCTTTTATGCAAGCTTGTGGTATCACTGATACCCCAAATCTTTCCCAAACAGCCTTTTATACTTCCCATGAAGCCTTGCTTTTGCCTTATGAAGAAGCTTTAACTAGAGTAGATAGTTTAAGCGGGGAAATTTATGATTGTTCAGCACATATGCTTTGGATAGGTGAGCGTACTAGAAAAGCAGATGAAGCACATGTGCATTTTTTAAGTGGAGTAAAAAATCCACTCGGTGTTAAGCTTAGTGCTAATTATGATTTAGATGAAATAAAAAAGCTAGCAAGTATTTTAAATCCGCATAATGAAGCAGGAAGATTAAATTTCATCATCCGTATGGGATGTGATAAGATAGAAAATGCCTTGCCAAAATTATTTAAAGAGTTAAAACAAGAAGGGTTTAATATACTTTATAGCATAGATCCTATGCATGCAAATACGGTTAAATCAGGTAATTTTAAAACAAGAGAATTTGATAAAATTATTCAAGAAGTGCGTGCGTTTTTTGAGATAGCTATGAGTGAAGGAGTGTATCCTGGTGGGGTACATTTGGAAATGACAGGGCAAAATGTAACAGAATGTGTAGGAGGCTCTTTAAATATCACTCAAGAAGAACTTTCCAAACGCTATGAAACACAATGTGATCCAAGATTAAATGCTGACCAAGCTTTAGAATTAGCATTTATCATAGCAGACTTAGTTAAAAAGGCAAGAAAATGTTAAAATTTTATGGTATTAAAAATTGTAATAGTGTTAAAAAGGCCATGGATTATTTAAATTCTAAGCAAATTGAATTTGAATTTTTAGATATTAAAAAGCTAGATGAAGAAACTTTAAATTTTTGGCTTAGCAAAAGGAGTGTTTTAGAGCTTGTAAATACAGCGGGTATGAGTGCTAGAAAATTAGGGTTAAATAAAGAAAAACTTCAAAATTTAAACCAAGATGAAATTAAAGTGATGATTTTGCAAAATCCAACGCTTATAAAACGCCCATTAATTATAAAAGATGATGAAGTTTTTATAGCTAAAGAGTATGAGAGTTTTTAAAATGCTAGAGTGAAAAACTCTAGCATTTAGGAGTTTCTCAAAAAATATTTTTTTAGAATTTGTATTTAAAACCTACTTGACCACTTACATAAGTTTCATTTTTACCATCTGTTTTACCAGCTAGTATTTGTTTAGCCCCAACACCTGCATTTAGGCTAAATTGCTCGTTAATATCTACATTTCCACCTATGATGATTTGTCCATAAGTTTTTTTCTTATCATCACTTTTTACGCTAGGTAGTGCTACTCCATTTAAACTCGCTACATAATCATCTCCATTATTCATTACATATTGTTCTATTTTTGGAGTGATAAATAAATATGATGTTTCGCTCATATATTTTCTAAATTCAGCACCAAGTTCTAAAGAAATAGAATTATTACTAGCGCTATTGACATCTTTTCCTGCAATTCCGTTTTCTTTATAGCTTGGGGTATGTGCATAGTAGTAGTTTGCTCCGGCAAAAGGTTTGATAAATAAGGTATTATTACTAAAATCAAAAATATATCCCATGTTAGCACTCAAACCAAGGAATTTTCTATTAAAGTCAGCACTATTTGTAGTGTTAAATCCTCTATTTACAATATCTTGATCTGTTGGAGAAATTTGAGCATAAGCCTTAACATTAACTTCTACCTTTGGACTTATATGGATATTAGAATAAGCACCAAATTGGAAATTATCTGATTTTTGGGTTAAAAGATTATCTTTTATTTCAGCGTTTGCATAAGTAAAATAAGCACCAATAATAACATCATCATTGACTTTTCTATCCATACCTATAGTGGCTCCATATAAAGCACCACTATCTCCATCTATGATGTTTGCACCGCCTATTACATTACCCCAAATGCTGTTATTATAATTATCAACATAATTTCCTCTATAATCATTAGTAGCAAATCTTATTTGAGATAATTTTGTAGCGTAATTTCCATAAGGATTATTTAACATAGCTACACGAGAACCTATGGATACATCATTTGATACATTGATAGTCGAGTTTATACCTGATGAGGCTTGATTTACATTTGAGATAGATTTAGCTGAATCTTTTATATCATTTGCTACTTGTTCCCCGACTTTATCAAATTTAATACTACCTATTGCATTTAAATCTCCACCAATTTTAAGTCCATCTAAAATTTTAGAAACAAAGTCTTTGTTAGAAGCTGAAACACTAGAATCGTTTTTAATATAATCATCATTAGAGATTTCTCCACTTCCAGCATTGCTAATCATATCTTGAATTTGTTTTATTTGCTCATTAATTTTTGCAATAGCTTCATCAATTTTTTCTATATTAACACCTTCATCATCTTTGGCATCTTCTAAATCAGTTTTAACTAATTCTAGATATTTTTTATCGCTTTCTAGAATCATCTTATTGTTATTTACATTTTCATTTGCACCACCACTAATTAAAAGCTTATTATCTTTTGTAGAAAGTTCATATTCAACAAAATCTTTTACATCCATAGCTCTTACAACTTCATAATCAAGTCCTAAGTCTTTGTTGCTCATACCAACAATGCTTTCAAAATTTTTACTTATGTTTGCACTTGCTTTGTTTGAGCTTGTTATATCTTCATTAAATCCTTCACTTGCACTCATAAAAACATAATTATTTAAAGCTAAATCACCAAAACTTGTTGTTCCTATGGAAAAGTTTGAATTTGTGATATTTGCTTTACCATTTACTTGTATATGATTTTGACTTTTATTACCACCTATAGTAAATAGAGTAGATTGATCTGCTGTAAAATTTCCATTTACTTCAAGAGAGCCTCGTAGGCCATGTCCATCGCCGATTAAAATAGCTGAAGATTTTATATCATCTAAAACACCTTCTGTAGGACTAGATGAACCTTTTATACTAAAATCTCCATTAACGATAGATTTTCCATTTGTGCTTTGAAATATTACATCTATAGCTTCAGTTTTTTTAGCATTGATGGTATAATTTGTTACATAGGTAGAAATATCTCCATGTGAAATATTTTTAATAGTAAGAACATTAGAGCCTAAATTAATATTCACTGTCGCAAGATCTTCATAGCCTTCTTTTGCTATGCTGTTAGGTAGATCTGTATTGTTGATATTTATGGTTAAATTGCCATTAGTATAATCATTTTTTAAAGTAAAATGTTGCCCATCATTTGTTTCAAAATGTTGTTCCATACTACCATCGCCATCAGCAATAGTAATTTCTTGAGCTAAAGCAGCACCGCTTAATAAAGCACTAATGCTAACTCCCATTAAAACTTTACTTGTGTAATAAGAAAGTTTCATTTGATTACTCCTTGTAAATTTAAATTGAAAAAAGCATTATACCCCCCCCCATAAATTTAAGTTTAAAGTAAATGAAAAAAATATAAATATTAGATTATTGTAAAGTAAGAAAGTTTTTAAGTAGCTTTTTGCCGTTTTGACTTAGTATGGCTTCAGGGTGGAATTGAACTCCATAAATATCGTATTTTTTATGTTTTAAAGCCATGATGATATTATCTTCACTATGGGCTAAAATTTCACATTTTTCACCTATATGATTAACATAAAGAGAGTGATATAAACAAATTTTAAAATTTTGTTTAAGATTTTTAAAAAGTGGGTTTGGTTTAAATTTTATAGTTTTTACCTTACCATGAGTTGGGTTTGGAAGTTTAGAAATTTTACCACCAAAAACATGTGCTATACATTGGTGTCCTAGACAAATTCCAAGAATTTTTTTATCTTTTTTAAAATATTTTATAGCTTTTAAACTTAACTTTGATTCTTTTGGAGAATTTGGTCCAGGGGAGATTAAAAGATGAGTAAAATCATATTTTTTAAGCTTTTTTGGATTTTTGAATTTATCGTTTTTAATAATTTTATAAGTAATGTTTAATTCTTTTAAATAAAAGGCTATGGTGTAGGTAAAAGAATCATAATTATCTATAATCAAAACTTTCACAAAAATACCTTTTTTAAGCCTCTTAAAGAATTAATAGCATAAATTTCTTTAGCATTTAAAAGCTCATCTTTAGTGATATCTTTTTCTTTGATGAGCTTGTGTTTTAAGAGTGTTTGTCTATAAATACCATTTAGGCAGTTTTTAGCATAAGGGGTAAAATACTCATCATTTAAATTTATAATAATGTTGCTTCTTGAACCCTCACAAAGTATGCCTTTTTCATCAAAAAAAACTATGTCATAGCAAATATTTTCTTTCCATAGATAAGAATTTGCTTCATATAAACTACGCAGAGAAGTTTTATGGTGTGTTAAAAGATTTACTTTTATGATGTCTTTACTTATGAGTAGTTTTTTGCTTGAATTTTCTTGTATGTTGTTAAAATCAAACTCATAAAGGCCATTTTCAAAAAGTTTTAATTTAATAGCCTTTGAGCCTTTTTGAGTAAAATTACTTTTTGTAAAAAAATGATGATGATTGAAAACAAAATTGTTAAAATTTTGTAAAGATTTAAAATGGAATTTTTTATCTTTGCTCTCTAGTATATTTTTAAAATCATGTTTTAATCTTTGAGTATCAAAGTCAAAAAAATTAGCTGAGTTTAAAATTCTTGTCAAATGTTCTTTGAAAAATAAAATAGAATGATTTTTATAATACATTGTTTCAAATAAATAAAAGTTAGGTTTTAAAATTTTACTTTTTAGTTTTAATTCTTCAAATTCATCTTGCTTTTGTGAGTCCCACACAAGTCCGCTTCCTACACCATATCTTAAAAAATCATCATTATTTTTTTTCTCTAAAGTGCGTATGGCTACGCTAAATTTTGCTTTATCTTTATAGATTAAACCTATTGCTCCACAATAAATCCCGCGTTTTCTTTGCTCTAAATTTTCTATGAGTTTAATAGTTTCTATTTTGGGTGCACCTGTGATAGATCCACATGGAAAAAGGGCTTTGAAAATTTTAAAATAATCATTTTCTTGTTTTAATTTCCCACTTATTTTTGAAATGAGTTGGTGTAAGGTAGGGTAGGTTTTAACCTTAAAAAGTTCGCATTTTAAAGAATGTTTTTTGATGAGTTTTGAAATATCATTGCGTAATAAATCAACTATCATTACATTTTCGCTAATAGTTTTTTCATCGCATTTTAAAAAGTTTTTTAGATTTTCATCTTCTTTTGGATTATTTGAGCGTTTGATTGTGCCTTTCATGGGTTTTGTGATGATTTTTTTATTTTTGATTTTAAAAAAAAGTTCAGGTGAAAATGAAGCCAATTCTAAAAATTCATTTTTCATATAAGCTTTATAGGGGGTATTTTGCTTAGGATAAAGGCTTAAAAAACTCTCATACACATTAAGATTTGATTGTAAATGTAGTTCTTGAGTAAGATTAACTTGATAACTTTGACCTTTAGCTATGGCTTCTTTGACTTTGTCAAAGTTTTCAAAATACTTTTCTTGGTTTAAATTGGATGAAAAACTTGGATAAAAGTCTAAATTTTTTTCTTCGTTTGTAAAGATTTTTTTTGATTTAAAAGCAAAAAAATATAAAAAAGGCTCTTTGCTTTTATAATTTTTATCTTCTAGATATTTATAGAATTCATATTGAATATAACCTAAAAAATAATATTGATTTTTATATTTTTCTATGATTTTAAAAGCTTTTTTACTTTCTTTTTGAGTGTGAGCTTTAAGAGTGAAGGCAAGATCATCATAAAGGTATTTTCCAAATATAGCAAATGCCATTTAAAATCTTTGATTTAGAAAAATACAAATAAAGCTAATAATACACATATTTTTGCTCTAAATTGCTAAGTTAAAAAGCTTTTGACGAGATTTTGTATAAGCAAATTCCATCCATCTACCAAAACAAAAATAAGCAATTTAAAAGGCATGGAAATCATAACAGGTGGTAACATCATCATACCCATAGCCATTAGCACTGAGCTTACTACCATATCAATAACTAAAAATGGCAAGAAAAGCAAAAAGCCTATTTCAAAAGCAGTTTTGAGTTCACTTATCATAAAAGCAGGCACTAAAACCGTTAAAGGAACATCATCTATGGTTTTTGGATTTTCTAAATTTCTGATCCTATAAAAAAGTGCTAAGTCTTTTTCTCTGGTATTTTTTAACATGAAATCTTTAAAAGGTTTAACGCCTTTAGCAAAGGCTTCTTCATAGCCTATTTGTTCAGCAATATAGGGTTTTATGCCTTCATTGTATGATTTTGTAGCAACAGGTTCCATAATAAAAAAAGTTAAAATCAAAGCTAGTGTCGCTAAGATAGTATTTGGAGGCATGGTTTGTGTGCCAAGAGCAGTTCTTAGAAAAGAAAAAACTACTATAAGTCTTAAAAATGAAGTCATTACAAAGATGATAGTTGGAGCAAGTGCTAGTATAGTTAAAACTATAATTATATTTAAAGTTGTTACGAGCTGTTGAGGGCTATTTGGGGCACTAAGGCTTAAATTTACAGTTGGTATAGTTGCTTCAGCGCCAAAAAGAGCTAGGCTTGATAAAAATAAAACTAGTAAAACCCTCAAAATATTTCCTTGGTTAAAATTAAAAGCATTATTTTAGCAATTTTACTCTTAAAAATGCAATTTATATGATTGAATTAATGGTTTATTTTTAAAATGCTAGAGTGAAAAACTCTAGCATTTAGGAGTTTCTCAAAAAATATTTTTTTAGAATTTGTATTTAAAACCTACTTGACCACTTACATAAGTTTCATTTTTACCATCTGTTTTACCAGCTAGTATTTGTTTAGTTCCAACACCTGCATTTAGGCTAAATTGCTCGTTAATATCTACATTTCCACCTATGATGATTTGTCCATAAGTTTTTTTCTTATCATTACCTTTGATGATAAAATTTGAATTTGATCCAACAAATCCAGCTATATAATCATCTCCATTATTCATTACATATTGTTCTATTTTTGGAGTGATAAATAAATACGATGTTTCGCTCATATATTTTCTAAATTCAGCACCAAGTTCTAAAGATATGGAATTATTTGTCATACTTTGAACATCTTTTGCAAACATACCACTTTCTTTATAACTTGGAGTGTGTGCGTAGTAGTAATTTATACCAGCAAAAGGCTTGATGAATAATGATGATGAATTTGGATTAAAAATTCTACCAGCATTAGCACTTAAACCAAAGAATTTACTATCAAAATCAGCCTTATTAGAATCATTTAACATTACAACACTTTGATCTGTTGGAGAAATTTGCCCGTAAGCTCTTAGATTAATTTCCCATTGATCGTTTGGATTAATTAAAGAATAAATACCAAATTGATAGTTATCTGATTTTTGTTCCATAACTCCATCTTTGATAGTTGAATCAGCATAAGTAAAGTAAAAACCAAGCAAAGCATTATCATTGATTTTTCTATCAGCACCTAGTGTAAATCCATATAAAGCACCACTATCTCCATCTATGATATTTGCACCACCAAAAACATTACCCCAAAAGCTATTATTAAATGAAGAATTTCCATAATAATTATAAACATCGCTTGCTAGTGCTGCTATATGGGTTGTAGCAAATTTTTCTACTAAAGCTTTATCTTGATAAGGATTTGAAAGTTTTGCTATTCTTGTTCCAATTGCTAGGTCATTTGCTATACCTATAGATGAATTAACAGAAGAATTTTGAGCATTATTTACTATAGCTTTTGCACTTGCTTTTGTATTTGTGGTAAGTGTGTTTAGATTTTTTCCTGTGGTATCTAGAGTGAGTGCTGCGATAGCATCATTGCTAAGTTTAGAATCTAAAATACTATTTAGCATATTTACAGCTAAATTTTTATTTTCTAAGCTAATATCTTTCATATTTTCAACTAAATCACTACCATCAAATTTTCCACCATTATCTTGTATATCTTGGATTTGTTGTTCTAATTTTTTAATTTGTTCTTGCAGTTCTTTTTCTGCTTGTGCTATGGCTTCAAGCATAGCATCATCGCCAATATATCCTGGTTTTTGGTAGGTTCCAAATCCAGAATTTTCTAAATTTTCATTTCTTTTAATATCTTCTTTTATATTATTAAAGCTATCTAAAGCTTCTTTTCTAATATCAATTTCAGATTTTAATATTTTTGATAAATCTCTTACATTTTCATTAGCACCACCGCTAATTAAAAGACTTTTGCCATCATTAGAAACACTAAGTTTATAATCTGTAAATTGAGCCAAATCAGTATCTTCAAAAAATACATTTTTTGGAAGTAAATTACTTGTTTCAAGCATGCTCGTTATATCTTTAGTATATAGTGCCGTTACTATGTTTTTATCTATATCTTGGTTAAAACTACCTGTAGTTTTTATAGCTACATAGTTGTTTATACCTAAATTTGAAACACTATTTGTGCTTATACCTATAGCTGAATCTTTTATATTTACATCTCCATCTACAGAGATTAAGCCACCTTTTTTATTTGCATCAAATATACCAATAAAAGAATTATTTACATTTAAATTTCCTTGTATGCTCATATAGCCATCTTTTTCGCCATATCCATTCCATACATTTAAAGCAGGTCTATCAAGTTCTTCGTTGCTTATATTATCATTTGTTATAGGTGAGCTGCCTTTTAGTGTAACATTTCCTTTTATATTAAAAGCTTTATTTGCTTCTAAGGTAGCTCTATCAGAATTTAAAATGATTTCTTTTGCTTCTAAATTAACGCTATATAAATCATATTTTGCTTCATTAGTCGAAGTGCTACCTACATCTATCCAATTATCTCCATCTCCAATAGTTAAAATACCACTTGTTTTGATATTAAATTCTTTTATAGGTTTATCATTATTTTCTCCACCATAGTGTGATTGAATATCTGAAGGGCTTATTTTTAATTCTATATTTTCTTTAGAATCTAAACTCCAAATTCCATCTTTATGCTTAAAAAAATCAGATAAATTTATATAATTTATCTCTTGTGCTAAAGCAGTGCTGCTTAATAAAGCACTAATGCTAACTCCCATTAAAACTTTACTTGTATGATAAGAAAGTTTCATTTGATTGCTCCTTTAATTTTAAATTAAAAAAAGCAATTATACCCCCCCCCATAAATTTCAGTTTAAAGTAAATGAAAATCTGTAAAAAACAAATAACAACTAGTAAGAATTTTTACTTTAGCTTGTTAAAATAAGCAATAATTTTTAAAACAAAGGTAAATTATGAAAATTTCTGTGCTTATTTTGGCTGCTGGACTTGGCACGCGTATGAAATCACAAAATCCAAAAGTACTTCAAAAAATTTGCTCAAAAGCAATGATTTTACATATTTTAAAACAAGCATATAAGATTAGTGATGATGTATGTGTAGTGCTTTCTCATCAAAAAGAAAAGGTTGAACAAGTTGTTTTAGAGCATTTTCCAAATACACGTTTTTTAGAACAAGACTTGCAAAATTTTCCAGGTACTGCAGGGGCTTTAAGGGGCTATGAGAGTAAGCATGAAAAAGTATTGATTTTATGTGGTGATATGCCTTTAGTTAAAGCAGATGATTTAGAAAAAATAGCTTTAAATGAGAGTGATTTTAATGTGGCTGTTTTTGAGGCAAAAGATCCAAAAAGTTATGGAAGAATAGTATTAAAAGAAAATAAAATTCAAAAAATAGTAGAAACAAAAGATGCAAGCAAAGAAGAACTTGCTATAAACATTTGCAATAGTGGTGTTTATGCTATAAAAGCACAAATTTTAAAAGAAGTATTGCCTTTGATAAAAAATGATAATAAAGCTAAAGAGTATTATTTAACCGATGCAGTTTATTTAGCAAAAGAAAAGGGCTATGAAATCGATGCGGTGTTTGTAAATGAGCAAGATTTTATGGGGGTAAATGATAAAGTAGAGCTTTGCCTAGCTCAAGATCTTATGCAAGAAGCGATTAAAAAAGAATGGATGAAGCAAGGAGTGATTTTTCACATGCCTGCGACGACTTTTATTTCAGATGAAGTTGAGTTTGTAGGCGAGTGTGAAGTGTATGAAAATGTGCGTATAGAAGGAAGATCAAAAATCATTAATTCTATCATTAAAAGTTCAAGTGTGATTGAAGATAGTATAGTAGAAAATAGCGATGTAGGGCCTTTAGCGCATTTGCGTCCAAAATGTCAGCTTAAAAATACCCATATAGGAAATTTCGTAGAATGTAAAAATGCTTTATTAAATGGAGTTAAAGCAGGACATTTGAGTTATTTAGGAGATTGTGAGATAGATGAGGGAACTAATATAGGTTGTGGTACTATCACTTGTAATTATGATGGGGTTAAAAAATATAAAACCAAAATAGGTAAAAATGTTTTTGTGGGTTCAGATACGCAATTTATCGCTCCGGTTGAGATAAAAGATGAGGTAATCATCGCAGCAGGAAGCACAGTGCATAAAAATGTAGAAAAAGGTTCTATGTATATTAGTAGAGCTAATGCTCAGATTGTAGAAAATTACTATTATGAAAAACTAGGTAAAAAATGAAAACTATCTTACTAGCAGTAAGTGGAAGCATAGCCTTTTATAAAGCTTATGAGCTGATTTCTTTATTAAAAAAAGAAGGTTTTAGGGTTAAAGTTTTGCTAAGTCAGGGAGTTTTGAAATTTGGTACTAGGCTTAGTTTTGAAGCTTTAGCAGATGAAATTTTATGTGAAGATAACGAAAGTTGGCAAAATACTAATAATCATATAGCCTTTAGTAAGACTTGTGATTGTGTGCTTTTTGCACCTGCTAGTATAAATTCTATTAATAAACTAAACTATGGTATAGCGGATAATTTATTTATTCAAACTTTAATAGCAGTAGATAAAAATAAACCATTTTTAATTGCACCTGCTGCAAATACAAACATGTATTTACACTTTAGTACTCAAAAATCTTTAAAAAATTTAAAAGAGCAAGGCTATATTATCATTGATCCTATAGTTAAAACTCTAGCTTGTAAAGATGAAGGCTTGGGAGCTTTGGCTGAGCTTGATAGCATTATAAATGCTTTAAAAAGAAGCTTAATGCAAGAAGATTTTTTTAAAGATAAAAGTTTTGTTATAAGCGGTGGCGGTACTAAAGAAAAGATCGATGATGTAAGATGTATTAGTAATTTTTCAAGTGGAAAAATGGCAAAGGCTATTGCTGATGCCTTGTATTTTTTAGGTGCTAAAGTAGTATTAGTTAGCTCAGTGGAGTTTAAAGCACCTTATAAATTAGAAAAATTTGAATCTTCTTTAGAATTAAAAGAAAAATTGCAAAAATACAAAGAATTTGATGCTTTAATTATGGCTGCTGCTGTGAGTGATTTTACTCTAAAAGCTTATAAGGGTAAGATTAAGAAAAATGAGCATTTAAACGGACTTGATTTAAAATTAAAGCTGAATGAAGACATCTTAAAAAATTTAGATTTTAAAGGTAAAAAAATAGGCTTTAAAATGGAATTTGATGTGCAAAATGCTTTAGAAAATGCTAAAAAATCTTTAGTTAGTAAAAATTTAGATATGGTGTGTTTAAATGTCTTAAATGAGCAAATGAACTTTGGAAGTGATGAAAATAGCATTTGTTTTATCACTAAAGATAGTACCTCTCAAAGTTCTAAACAAAGCAAAGAAAAACTTGGCTTTATTTTAGCACAAGAATTAAGGAAACTTTGGTGAATATCATCAACTCAACCTTACCTGTAAGAATGCAAATTTTAGAAAAACGCGCATATAATCGCTATGTATTGCTTTTAAACACTAAAAAGCTTGAAACAAAAAGTATGATAGAACTTGAAGTAGGGGAGGAGTATTTAGCTGAAGTTTATGAAGACAAAGGTGTAATTTCTTTTAAAAATCTGTTGAAAAAGCCTAAAATTAGACTTTTTGAAGAGGGAGCTGAACTCATAGAAAAACTTTTGCAAGAAGGTGATGAAAAAGCTTGGTATAAAAAATTCATCATTCAAAGACTTATGGAAAGTAAAAGCGCATATGAGTTTGAAATTTATAAAGAAATGTTTTTTGCATTTTTTGAAGGAATTTATCATATACCTTTTGTTTATGAGGGAAATAGGGCTTTGTTTGAAGCTAAGAAAAATGGAAATATTTTAGAAGTGTATTTGTATTTTGAAATTTTTGGTGCTTTAAAAATTATAATTGATAATGGTAAAATCACACGCATACAAACACCTTTTGCCAAAGTAGCACATTTTTTAAACGAGTATTTTAAATTTGAAGTAGTTAATACGCTTAACCCTATGTTTGTTTTTAAAAGATTGATGGATATAAAGGGATAGAATGAATGAATTAAAACATCTTGCTGTGGTAATGGATGGCAATAGAAGATGGGCTAGAAAAAATGGACTTTTAGAAAAAATTGGCTATAGTCAAGGTGCTAAAGTTGTTGAAAAAATCATAGAAGTATGTATAGATGAAAAAATTCAAAATCTAACCCTTTATGCTTTTAGTACAGAAAATTGGCAAAGACCAAAAGAAGAAGTAGAGTTTCTTTTTAAGCTATTAAATAAATATCTTGATGAATCTTTAAATAAATTTATAGCCAATGAAGTGCGTTTTAAAGCTATAGGAAATTTAAGTCTTTTAGATGAATTAACCTTAAAAAAAATACAAAATTTTCAAGAACAAACTAAAAATTACACAAAATTATGCGTAAATTTAGCTATTTCTTATGGAGGCAAGGATGAGATAGTTAGAGCGGTTAAAAAGGTGATTGAAAAAAATCTTGAAATTAATGAAGCAAATATACAAGCAAATCTTGACTTAAGTGAAGATGTGGATTTGTTTTTAAGGGTAGGGAGTGCTAAAAGAATTTCAAATTTTTTATTATGGCAGTCAAGTTATGCAGAAATTTATTTTAGTCAAACCTTATTTCCTGCACTTACTAAAAAAGAAATCGCAAATATCATTACTGAGTTTAAAAAACGCAAAAGAACCTTTGGTAAATGATATTTTTATTTTTATTACTAGGGCTTTGTGTGGGTTCTTTTGTCAATGTTTTGATTTTAAGAACGATTAATAAAGAAAGCATAATAAGTCCAAGATCAAAATGTCTTAAGTGTTTTAAAACTTTGAAATTTTATCATCTTTTTCCTTTGTTGTCTTTTGTATTTTTAAAAGGCAAATGTGCTTTTTGTAAAGAAAGAATTTCTTTGATTTATCCTTTTAATGAATTTCTTTGCGCGTGTTTGTTTGTCTTTACTTTTTATTTAATCGAAGATTTTTTTCAAATTTTAATTTTTGCTTGTATGCTAGCTATATTTTTAGCACTTTCTTGGATGGATTATTATCTAAAAGCAGTGAGTGAGCTTTGGCTTTGGATTTTATTTATTTTAGCTTTTTGTTTTGATTTTTTGCAAAATGGCTTAAATTTAGAGGATTTTCAAGATAGCTTTTTATTTCGAGTGTGTTTTGGGGCGGGGTTAATTTTCATACTAAAAAGTGTGATTAATTTTATTAAAAATTTTAAAAAAAGAGATGAAATTTTAGAAAGTTTAGGGGAAGGTGATGTTATAATAATAGCTTTGATTTTTGGAATTTTTGGCTATGAAAAAGGCTTTTTGATTTTATTTATTGCAAGTTTTTTAAGTCTTTTGATGTTTATAAAAATAGCCAAGAAAGATTATCAAATGCCTATGATTCCTTTTTTATTTTGCGGAATTTTGATTAATCTAAGTGTAGAAAGTATATTATGAAACTAGTTTATAAGTATTTGCTTAATCAGTTTTTAAGCACAATGTTGTCTTTATTTTTTACTTTATTTATTATTGTTTCGATTATATTTTTTATACAACTTGCTAAAATTACTGCTTATATTGAAATTACTTTTTTTGAATTAATCAAATTATATATTTTTCTTTTACCAAAGATATTAATTTTTACTTTACCTATATCTTTTTTCATTGCTTTGACTTTGGTATTTTATAGACTTTCTAGGGAAAATGAAAGCACGGTGTTGTTTGCTTTGAGTATAGCTCCAAGTATGATAGCAAGTTTTTTTGCAAAAATTGCAGCTTTAGTAAGTGCTTTTATGCTTGTGGTGGTTTTGGTTTTTATACCTATATCTTTTGAACTTTTTGATAATTTTGTAGATTATAAAAAAATTAGTGCTAAAGTAAGTATAAAAACAGGGGAATTTGGACAAAGATATGGAGAATGGCTTGTTTTTATCGATGCTAAAAATTCTGATGAAACTTATAAAAATATTATAATGTATCATCCAAAGAAAAACCCACAAGATAAAGAACAAGTGATTTTAGCTAAAGAAGGAAAGTTAGAAACAAATGATGGGGTTATTACTTTTAAACTAGATGAAGGAAAGGCTTATGAAATTAAAGAAGAAGATTGGCATATTTCTAGTTTTAAAAATTTATTAATTAAAAGTAAACTTTCTTCTAAAGAATTAAATACTCAAAGTTTTTATGGGTATTGGTCTGATGTAACAAGCAATAAAGAAAAAGCAAAAGAATTTGTTATTTATATTCTTATAGCTTTATTTCCTTTAGCTAGCGTGCTTTTTGCACTCTCTTTTGGTATAGTAACTTATCGTTATGAAAAAGGTTTTGCTTATTTTGGAATTTTTGTGATTATTTTTGCTTATTTTACGCTTTTGATTAGTTTTTATAATCCACCTTTTGTAGCTATTGCTGTGATTTTTTCAAGTTTTTTAATTACTTCTTTGTTTTATTTTAAAGCAAAAATTGCAAGTAAGTATTAATGCTTTTAAAATTAACTTTTTCTTATGATGGTTCTAAATTTCAAGGTTCAGCCACCCAACTACATAAGCTTAGTGTCCAAGATGCCTTAGCGCAGGCCTTGTCGCATTTGGGTATTTATGAAAAGCCTTTATTTGCTTCAAGAACTGATAAAGGTGTGCATGCATTTAATGCAGTCGCTTGCGTAAAAGCGGGAGAACATTTTAAAGATTTTGTATATTTAAAAAATAAAATCAATCATTTTGCACACCCATTTATACATATAAAGCATATCCAAAGAATGCAAGAAAATTTCCAAGTGCGTTTTGATGTGCAAAAAAGAGCATATCGCTATATTATAAGTCATGGAAAATATAATCCCTTTTTAGCCTCATATGTGTATTTTTATCCAAAAATAAATATTAAATTAGCCAAGGAAATTGCTTTTTTATTTGAAGGAGAGCATAATTTTAAACTCTTTCAAAAAGAAGGCTCTGATAATAAAACAAGTATAAGAAAAATGTATAAAACTAGAGTTTATGCTTATAAAAATTACACTGTGTTTTATTTTGAAGCAAATGGTTTTTTAAGATCTCAAATTAGAATGATGATGGCAAGTATTTTAAAAGTATTAGAAGGAAAAATGAGCAAAAATGAGCTTTTAGATCAAATCAATGCCAAAAAAGCTCATTGTAGATTTTTAGCTCCTGCTAGTGGTTTGTATTTGAGTAAGATTTCTTATTATAATAATGCATGATTTTTTTATGTATAAAAAATGAAAAAAGAATGATCAAGGTCCCTATGCAAAAAGGTAGTAGCTCTACATCTACTCCAAAAATACTCATATTGATAAAAATACTTATAGGTATAATGGCATTATTCATCAAAGCTAAAACCCCGCTATCTACTTCAGTAGAGCCTTTGTTCCATAAAAAATATCCAAATCCTGAAGCAATAGTCCCAAGATAAATCAAAGCTATCCAAGAACTTAAATTGGATGGTAAATTATTATAATCTCCAAAAAATAAAAAAGCAGGTAAGGTTATACTGGTTGCGCCTAAATAAAAATAAGCGAAAGCTTCTTTTTGATTTAAGTTTGTATTTTTTTCTAATAAAATTTTATAAAAACTTTGTCCAGCGCCAAATACTAAATTAGCTCCTTGAATAAGTAAAAAACCATATAAAAAATTAGAGTTAATATTATCAAATTTAACTACAAAAGCACCTACAATACATATAAAAATACTTATAAAATATAAATATCTAAGATTTTTTGAAAAAAGCCCATAAAAAAGTACAACATAAAAAGGTGTAAAAATCGTAAAAAGTGCCACTTCGCTTACACTTAAATATAAAAAAGAATGATAATAAAATAAATTCATCACACCAAGTTGTAAAGCTCCAATGCTTATGAGTTTTAGTTTTAAATGCAAATTCAGCTTAAAATTTAAAAAAGGTAAAAATACTGATAAAGACAAAAAAACTTTTGCAAATGCAGCAAAAAAACTATCCATTTCTAAGGTTATAAAATGCCCAATTAATGGAAAAGAAAAAGCCCAAATAAAACTTGCTAGTAATAAACTTGGCATTTTAAAGCACACCTTCTAATTTAAGTAAAGCTTCTTTGATAAATAAACCACCATTGTATCCGCCTAAGTGATTTTTAGCTACCACTCTATGACAAGGTATAAAAATTGCAAGTTTGTTTTTAGAATTTGCATTACCTACCGCTCTAAAAGCTTTTGGATGATTGACAAAAGAAGCAATTTCTTGATAAGTTTTAGTTTGTCCATAGGGAATTTTAATTAAAGCTTTATATACTTTTTGCTCAAATTCGCTCCCCTGAAGAGCTAGGGGTGTATTAAAGAAAAAAAGTTTTTTATTAAAATAAAGGTCTAGCTCTTCTAAGGCTTGTTCTAAAATAGTGTGTTTATCTTTGCTAAAATTGGGCTTATATGTTATAAAATCAACATTGATAAGTTTATTTTCATTACTCTGCAAAAGAATATAAGCAAAACTAGCTTTGTAAAAACTTTGATACATTTTTTCCTCATTTTAAAATAATCATTGTATGAATTTTAAATTAATTAATTGTTATTAAAGCAAAAATTTAGTTAAAATAGTGATTTAATTTATATCAAAGGAAAATATTTGAGGATTTTATTATTTAGTTTGATTATAAGTTTAAATGCATTAGCTTTAGATTACACTTGCGGGTATGTCAAAGAAAATAAGATGGATTTTTTTAAAGAGTTTAAACCACAAGTTTCTCAAGATTTTGCTCAAGTAGATTTAAATTGCGATTTTTCTTTAAAAAATAATCAAATTACAAAAAGATTATATGAGCTTGCTAATGAAATTAGAGGAAGTAATAGTGCCTGTATGGGAGGGGAATATTTTAGCGATTTGAGAAAATTTGATTTTAAATTATTAGAAATTGCGCTTGATCCGCAAGTTTATCAAAAAACTTTACAAGATCCTATAATACTTGAAGAAAAATTTGCAAAATTAAAAGCTTATTTTAGATTTTGGGCTTATCAAAGTATAGGAAATTTTAAGCTCTTTAAGGAATTTTGGAAAGAGTATAATAATGCGATTAATCCTTTAACAAAATATTTTCAAAACGAATTTAATCTAGATAAAGCAAGTGCTATTTACTTTGCTAGTAATGCTTTGAATGAATTTTTAAATTGGGCAGTTGGTGAGACTAAAATCTTTAAAGATATTTCGGACTTTGAAAAATTTGTGGCTAATAAAAACAACTCTTTAGAACAAATAAAAGAATATATTTATTCTAAAAAAATTAGCAATTTAGAATTAAATAATGGTTTTAAATCTGCTTTGTTAAACAATAGAGAAAGTCAAATTATAAGTGAGTTTATAAAATTAGGTGTAAAAATAAATGAAGGTTATGAGTCTGCTTTGTTTTTTGCATTAGATAGTGCAGATAATGTCAAGCTTTTATTAGAAAATGGGGCTATTATTGATTATAGAAATTCTTTTGGAAAAACACCTTTGTTTTATGCAGTTGAATACAACAATTATAAGGTTGCAAAAGTTTTATTAGAAAATGGAGCTAATGTAAATCAAAAATACATTAACGATAATGAAAAACTTTCTATTGCTAGTATGGGAAGTAATACGCCATATTTCATTACTTTATGTGCACTTGAGCATACTTCTAAAAATATTTTTATGCATGGAGCAAACTATGCAGATGTAAAAATGCTTAAGTTACTTATAGATTACAAAGCAAATTATAAAGAAATTGATGATTTGGGATTTAACGCTCTTGATTTTGCCATAATTGCAAAAAAAGAACAAAATATTAAATATCTAAAAAAACTTGGTTTAAAGGAAAATGAGAATTTGATGCTATATGAAGAGACACAACCATGAAAACTGCTTTAATAACTGGAGTAAGTTCAGGTTTTGGACTAGAGAGTTTAAAAGCTTTAATAGAACTTGATTATAAAGTTATAGCTATAGCAAGACGCAAAGATAGATTAGAAAAACTACAAGAGCTTTATGGGGATAAAATTTATCCCATAGAACTTGATGTCAGAGATAAACAAGCAGTTTTTGCATCAATTGAAAATTTACCTCAAGATTTTGGCAATATTTCTTTGCTTATTAACAACGCAGGTCTTGCTTTAGGTTTAAATGAATTTGATTCTTTGGATATTGAAGATATTGAAGCCATGGTAGATACTAATATCAAAGGCTTTTTATATGTAGCAAGAGCTGCTTTACCTTTACTTAGAAAAGCAAAAAATGCCCACATAATTAATCTTGGCTCAATTGCAGCTAATGTGCCTTATTATGGAGGTAATGTTTATTGTGGAACCAAGGCTTTTGTGGCACAATTTTCCAAAGCTTTAAGAACGGATTTGCGTGGAAGTAATATAAAAGTAACAAATATCGCTCCAGGGCTTTGTAAAACTGAATTTAGTGAAGTGAGATTTAAAGGTGATATTAAAAAAGCTGATGAGGTTTATGAAAATACTAAATATATCAAAGCTGAAGATATAGCAAAAATTATTACTTTTATCGTTAGCTTACCTGAGCATATTAATATTAACGAAATAGAGCTTATGCCTGTGACTCAAACATGGGCAGGAACTTTTAGCGAAAAAATATAAAAACTTAAGGATAATTATGAAAATTTTTTATTTATTATTAGCTCCTTTGTTGTTATTTGCTGATGCACAAGCAAATGCAGAACTTTTTGGAGCTTGGACGCTTTTACCACCGGTGATAGCTATTATTTTAGCTTTTGTTACTAAAGATGTAGTACTTTCGTTATTTATTGGTGCATTAAGTGGTACTTTTATGTTAGGACTTATTGAAAATAGTATTTACCATGCTATCATTGCTTCTTTTACAGGCTTTATTTCCAAAGTGGTAAATGCCATGGCAAGTCCGGGTAATGCAGGAATTTTATTGCAAGTTTTAACTATAGGTGGTGTTGTAGCTCTTATTACCAAAACAGGGGGGACAAAAGCAGTAGCTCTTTGGCTTTCTACTAAAGCTAAACAAGCAAAAAGCTCACAATTTGCTACTTGGTGTATGGGAATTTTTATTTTCTTTGATGATTATGCCAATTCATTAATCGTAGGTCCTATCATGCGTCCGGTAACAGATAAATTTAGAGTAAGCCGTGAAAAGCTTGCTTTTATAATGGATGCAACTGCAGCACCAATTACCGGTCTTGCTATCATTTCTACTTGGATAGGACTTGAAATTTCTTTAATTCGCAGTGGATATGATCTAATTGATAATGCAACTTTTGCACATTTAGGTGTAGTAAAAGAAGAAATTAACGCTTTTGAAATCTTTGTACAAACCTTACCTTATAGATTTTATAATCTTTTTATGTTGATTTTTGTTGTTTTGACTATTTATACAGGTAGGGAATTTGGACCTATGTTAAAAGCTGAACTTAGAGCTAGAGCAGGTAAATTTTCTCATGGTCATGAACAAATTGATAATATAGAAGATAAGGTCTTAGAGCCAAAAGAGCATGTAAAATTGCAAGCTTCTAATGCTATTATACCTTTGGCTGTTTTGATTGTGTTTTCATTTATAGGTTTTTATTTTAGTGGTTATAATGCCTTAGATGATGTGAGTGTTAAAGCACAAATTGATGCAGCACCGTTTAGTTTATTTGCTTTTAGAGAGACTTTTGGCGCAGCTGATGCTTCAGTTGTATTGTTTCAAGCAGCACTTTTAGCTACTATAGTAGCTATTATTTTGGGAATGTATAGAAAAATATTTACTTTAAAAGAAGCTATTGCGGTTTGGACTCATGGCTGGAGAACTATGATTATGACTGTGATTATTTTACTTTGTGCGTGGTCATTAGCTTCTGTGATTAAAGATTTGGGAACTTCTAAATATTTAATTGACTTATTTTCAGATAAAACACCTCTTTATTTGCTTCCTACAGCAATTTTTATTTTTGCTTCTATTATTTCTTTTTCAACGGGAACTAGTTATGGAACTATGGGTATTTTAATGCCTTTGGCTATTCCTTTAGCTATGGCTGTTGGGGTTCATAATGAATTAAGCGGAGTAGAGTTGCACCAATATATGATTATTAATATTTCAGGGGTTTTAACAGGAGCTATTTTTGGAGATCATTGCTCGCCAATTTCCGATACAACTATACTTTCGTCTATGGGAAGTAAGTGTGATCTTTTAGCTCATGTTAGTACACAAATGCCTTATGCTTTGAGTGTTTGTGCTATTAGTATACTTTGTGGTTATTTACCGGTAGCATTAGGACTTAATGTATGGCTAGGACTTGTTTTTGGAATCTTAGCTATGATAGTTTTACTTTTTGTGGTTGGCAAAAAGGTAGATGCGTAAATGTATTTTGAAGAAAAAATTGCTTTAAACAAAGCATTGTTTTCTTCTTTATATGATGGAGAAATTCAGTGCTTTAAATCGCCTTTAAAAGCTTATAGAACTAGGGCGGAATTTTCTATATATCATCATGAAAATGGGGAAATTTCTTATGCAATGTTTGAAAATAAGAAAAAAATTCCTATTGAAAAATTTGATATAGCAGATGAAGAAATTCAAAAATATATGCCTATTTTATTAAATAATCTAAATGAAAATTTAAAACAAAAGCTTTTTGGAGTAGAGTTTTTAGCTACAAAATTAGATTTAAGTATAACTTTACTTTTCCATAAAAATATAGAGCTAATTGCACAAGATTTACAAGAATTAGCAGAAAAATTAAACCTTAAGCTCATAGCAAGAAGCAGGGGTAAAAAACTTGTATTTAATGGAGAAAATTTAAGACAAATTTTAAACATCAATACAAATGAATTTTTATATGAGTTTAATAATGATTGTTTTATCCAGCCCAATACTTTTATTAATGAAAAGATGATCGAATGGGTTGTATCTTGTGTAGAGAGTGATTTTAAGCAAGATTTATTAGAGCTTTATTGTGGTTATGGAAATTTTACCATAGCTTTAGCAAGAAATTTTAAAAAAGTTTTAGCAACTGAAATTTCTAAGAAAAATATTGAGTTTGCTTTAAAAAATTGCGTTTTAAATTCTATTGAAAATATAACTTTTACAAGGCTTTCTAGTGAAGAGTTAAGTCAAGCATTGAAAAAAGAAAGGGAATTTAATCGCTTAAAAGACATAGATTTAGATGGTTTTAAAATATCTCATGTCTTAGTTGATCCTCCAAGAGCAGGACTTGATTTAAGCGTGATTAAACTTATTAAAAATTATGAAAATATCATTTATATATCGTGCAATCCCATCACTTTAAAAGAAAACCTTGAGAAATTATGCAAAACTCATAAAATATCCAAATTTGCATTTTTTGATCAATTTGCAAACACAAATCATCTTGAATGTGGTGTTTATTTGAAAATCAAATAACAATATAAAACATTAATTTTGCACATATTACAATAATTATAGTAAAAATAAATACAATAGGATGAATATATGCATGAAAAGGATTTTGTTTTTTTAAGATTATTTTATAAAAAAGAGAAAATAGTATTAATATAAAAATACAAAAAGCAAAGAATATTTTGCAAATAAATATCCAATTTAATGAATTTAAGTGAAAATGAGCTAAATATAAACCGCTAAGAAATAAAATCAATACAATAGGTGGCATTATTTTAATTGTATTTTTTATATCCAAATTTAATTTTCTTAATAAGAATACATCGGTAAATAAAAATCCTATAAAAAATATAGCACAAAATAAATGTATTATTAGTATATAAGGATAAATATCGATCATGATTACAACCTTTATTGTGATAATTTTTAATATTTTATAATACTTAGTGGTAAAATTTATTGACTTATGTTAAATTATATTAAGCATTATAAAATAATAATGCAAGTTTTATTAGTATAAATAAAGTCTCTAAAGTCATAGTTTAATCTAAGCTAAATTGAGTTTGTCAATACTACAAATATTTGTAAATTTAAAATATTATAACAAAGTTACAAGCTTTAATTTTTTTGATATTTTTTATCTTAAATGCAGAATGTATTTAAGGAAAAAACTTATATAAGTTAGAATTTATGTAATCTTTGTTACTATTAAAATAGTTGATTTAATCAATTAATTTTTACAAAGGATTTCTCATATTTTTTCAAAAAATTACTTATACAAATAGAAAAATACTCTATAAAGTCAATGAAATTTTAAAGCCATTTGGATTGAAATCAAGTGATTGGAGAGTTTTTGTTTATTTAAGCCATCATCAAAATAGCACTTTAGCTCCAATATGTGAATTTTATCAAATGGATAAAGCTATACTTTCTAGAGTTGTTTCCAAACTAGCAAAACTTGAATATATAGAGTTTTTAAAAGCTGATGATAAAAGAGAAAAGATCATTACTTTAAGTGCCAAGGGTAAAGAAATTTTTTTTGATGCAAATGTTTGTATAAGAAAATATGAAAAAGAAATCTTAGATATATTAGATGAACAAGATCAAGAAGTGCTTTTAAAATTACTTGATTATATCAATGAAAAAATTTAAGAAAGGTTTTTTCATGGGTCTTAGTAAGAAATATAATTTATTTAATATAAATTTTTTCTGTATTTTTGGGATAAATTTTGTTATTTGTCTTGTTTTTTATATGAGTACTATTTCTAGTACAGATTATGTTTTGGGTGTTTTAAATCTTCAAACTAGCACCGCAGGACTTATAATGGGTGCTTTTGTTATAGGTGCTTTGCTTTCTAGACTTTATTTTGGTTCTATTATTGATGGTATTAATATAAAAAAAGTGATTATATTTTCACTTTTATTTTATCTTTTTATTAATTTAATGTATTTGAAATTTTATAATGTGTATTTTTTGGTATTGATACGCTTTTTAGCTGGAGTTTGCTATGGAATTTGTTCTTGTGCTTGTGGGGCAGCTATTGCTAGAATAATACCTAGTAATAAAAGAGGAATTGGTATAGGGTATTATGCTACGAGTGTTGTTTTAACTTCAGCTTTAGGCCCTTTTTTGGCCATAAAGCTTGACTCTATCAACTTATTTCAGCTAAGCTTTTTAATTGCAAGTGTGAGTATTATCTTTGCATTGGTTTTATCAATTTTTTTAAAAGTAAGAAGATTTAAAAAACATTATCATGTAAAAAGAAAATTTAGTATTTATAATTACTTTGAAAAATCAGTTTTAAATTTGGCTTTGATTACTTTTTTGATCGCATGTCCTTTTGGAGCTATTATAGCTTATATGAGTGCTTATACTCAAAGTTTAAATTTAAGCTTTGCTGGATCTATGTTTTTTGTAATATATGCTGGATTTTCTATAGTTTTTAGACCTCTTGCTGGAAAGGTATTTGATAAACATGGAGCTAATATTGTAATAATTTTTTCATTATTTAGTTTTATATTGTGTTTACTTTTACTTGCGTTTGCAAAGAATTTTTATATGATTATTATCGCCGGTATATTTTGTGCACTAGGTTATGCAAATGCTACTTCAAGTGCGCAAGCTTTGGCTATCAAACTAGCTCCTAAAGAAAAAATGGGGTTAGCTAATTCTACTTTTTTTCTATCTTTGGATTTTGGCATAGGAGTTAGTCCTTATTTGTTGGGTATTGTTGAACCAAGTATAGGTTTTGCTAATGTCTATGCACTTTGTGCTGTACTTGTTTTGTTTGCTCTTGTTTTATATTATTTATTAATAGTTAAAAAAACTTTTTGTTAATTTTATTTTAGATACAATGCTTTTTTAAAAATAAGGAAAAAGCATTGTGTGATACTCATAAAATACTAAGTTCTATGAAAAATATCGCCATTATAGGACTTAGTCCTAATCAAGAAAAACCTTCGTATTTTGTAAGCAAATATCTACAAGATTTATCTTATACAATTTATCCTATCTATCCTAAAGAAGATTTTATTTTAAACGAGAAAGTTTATAGAAATTTAAGGGAAATTCCTTTTGAAATTGACACGGTTGTAATGTTTAGAAAAGCAAGTTACGCAAATGAAATTTTTGAAGATCTTTTAGCTAAAAATGTTAAAAATTTTTGGATGCAACTTGGTATTATTAACGATGAAATAATGCAAAAATGTAAAAAATTTGGTATAAATTGTGTTCAAGATCGTTGTATCAAAATAGAATTAGATAAAAAAGGTAAATCATGATTGAGTTAAATAAAATTTATCAAGCAAAGCAAAAAATTGCAGATTTTGTATTAAAAACCCCTTTGGTGCACTCTTCTTTTTTAAGTGAGTTTTTAGATACTGATGTTTTTCTAAAATGTGAAAATTTGCAAAAAACAGGTGCTTATAAAATCAGAGGTGCTTATAATGCTATTGCTAATTTAAGTAAAGAACAAAAGCAAGCAGGTGTAATAGCTGCAAGCGCTGGAAATCATGCACAAGGAGTTGCGATTAGTGCTAAAAAATTTGGGATAGAAGCTGTGATTGTTATGCCTGAAGCCACACCTTTGCTAAAAGTAAGTGCGACTAAAAATTTAGGTGCAAAAGTGATTTTAAAAGGAGATAATTTTGATGAGGCTTATGCTTATGCGTTAAATTATGCTAAAGAACATCATTTAAATTTTATTCATCCTTTTGAAAATGAAAGTATTATAGCAGGACAGGGTACTTTAATGCTTGAAATGCTTGATGAAATAAGTGATTTAGATATGATTTTAGCTCCAGTTGGTGGTGGAGGTTTGATTAGTGGAGTGGCGAGTGCTGCTAAGCAGATTAATCCTAATATAAAAGTTATTGGAGTAAGTGCTAAAGGAGCTCCTGCTATGTATGAGAGTTTTAAAAGTAAAAAAATAATCAATTCAAAGGCTGTGAGAACCATAGCTGATGGTATTGCAGTGCGTGATGTAAATAAAATTAATTTTGATATTATTCTTGAATGTGTTGATGATTTTATTCAAGTTGATGATGAAGAAATAGCTAATGCGGTGTTGTATTTACTTGAAAAACATAAAATCACAGTTGAAGGTGCTGGAGCATCAGCAGTTGCTGCACTTTTACATAAAAAAATAGATTTAAAAAATCATAAAAAAATAGGCGTGATTTTAAGCGGTGGAAATATTGATGTACAAATGTTAAATATTATCATAGAAAAAGGTTTGTTTAAAGCTTTTAGAAAAATGCTTATCAATGTTACTTTGGTTGATAAACCAGGAGCTTTGAGTACTTTGAGTGATGCTATAAAAGAAGCTCAAGCTAATATAGTTAAAATTGATTATGATAGATTTTCCACTAAGCTAGAGTATGGTGATGCGATGATTTCAATTACTTTAGAAACAAAAGGAAAAGAACATCAAGAATTAGTCAGAAAGATACTTTATGACAAAGGTTTTAATTTCAATGAAATTTTATGATAAATGAAATATAATATTTTGTAAATAAATTATAAGGAAAAAAATGTCGCAAGAAAAAATTTTAGAACCAGATACATTAATAACCTCTAAAACAGATTTAAAAGGGGATATTATTTATGCTAATGATGATTTTTTAAAATATGCGGGTTATAAAATGGAGGAAATTTTATATAAACCTCACAATATTGTGCGTCATCCTGATATGCCAAAAACTGTTTTTAAATGTTTATGGGATTATATACAAGATGGAAAAGAAATTTTTGCTTTTGTTAAAAATAAAACCAAACAAAATGATTATTATTGGGTTTTTACTAATGTTACAGCTTCTTTTGATGAACAAGGAAATATTATAAATTATTATTCAGTTAGAAGAAAACCTAAAAGAGAGGCAATATCAACCATAGAGCAAGTTTATAAAATTCTTTTAGAAATAGAAGAAAAAGATGGTATAAAAGCCGGAGTGGATGAACTTGTTAAGATAGTTAATTCTTATGGTATGAGTTATAATCAATTAATTTTAGAGCTTCAAAGATGAATTTGATAAATTTTGTTTATAAATTATTATTTTGTATTAAGATATAATCACTCTCTTTTTAATTTTAAACTAAGGAGATTGTGTTATGTCTTCAGAAAAAATTCTAACCTCGGATGTTTTAATAACATCAAAAACTAATTTAAAAGGTGAGATTATTTATGCAAATGAGGATTTTTTGAGATATTCTGATTATAAAATTGATGAAATTTTATACAAACCTCACAGTATTATGCGTCATCCTGATATGCCAAGAACGGTTTTTAAATATTTATGGGATAACATTCAGCTTAAAAAAGAAATTTTTGCTTTTGTAAAAAATAAAACAAAATATAACGATTATTATTGGGTTTTTGCTAATGTAACTGCTTCATGTGATGAAAATGGAAACATTTTAAATTATTATTCAGTTAGAAGAAAACCTAATGTTGATGCTATCAAAACAATGGAAGAAATTTATAAAGTTCTTTTGTTGAAAGAAAAAGATGGTGGTATTAAATCTGGAATAGAGGAGTTAAAAGCAATAGTAAAATCTTATGGGGTAACCTATAATGAACTAATGATGAAAATTCAAAAATAAAAAAAGGATTTCTTATGAAAAATATTTTGTTTCTTGGTATAGTTTTAAGCATAGTAGCCTGTATTAATTCTTTGCTTTATGCAGAGTTTATTTCTTTAGGTTTCTTTTTAGTTTTGTTTTGTTTATTTATATATGGATTGTTTATTTTAAAAAAAGAAGAACAATTTAGTGATAAGATTTTACATCTTAGTAGAGAGTTAAAAAATGGTAATTTTGATTCAAGAATTGTATATATTAAATGTACTAATAAAAAATTAAAAGAAATTGCTGATAATCTTAATAACACAATAGATGGTTTAGAGGCTTATTTAAGAGAGATAAATACTTCAATTGCTTGTTCTCAAAAAGGTGAATATTTTAGAAGAGCTATCCCTGAAGGTTTAAAAGGTATTTTTGTTCATAATATTAACTTTATTAATAAAGCTTTGGATGAGATAGAAAAAACTGGAAAATTGGTGTTTAAGAATGCTTTATCAAGAGAACTTATGGACTTGAGTTTAAATAGTCAAAATAAAAATTTATTAAAATTATCTACAGATTTAAATGCTATCATTAAACTTATGAGGAAAGTTTTTGGTGATATTAAAGTTATTTCTAATACAGCGCAAAAAAATGGTATCGAGATTGGTGGCTTACAAGAATCAATTGGTTTTATGATGCAAGTAGCCAATGAAAGTAAAAATGCTGTTGATACTTTTGCTTCAAATTCTCAAAACATCAATGCGATTGTTGAAGTAATTAGGGATATTGCAGATCAAACTAACCTACTTGCTTTAAATGCAGCTATTGAGGCAGCTCGTGCGGGAGAGCATGGTAGAGGTTTTGCGGTAGTTGCAGATGAAGTAAGACAACTTGCTGAAAAAACACAAAAAGCAACAGGTGAAATTACTTTAGCAATTCAAGTAATGAATCAAGAAATAGGCTTAATACAAGAAAATAGTGAGAAGGTTTATGGTATAGCTAGTTCTTCTGATGCTAAAATTTTAGATTTTAGCCAAGCTTTTAAAGATCTTGAAGGAAAGAGTTTGCATTTAGGAGAAGATTTTGTTAATTTTGCATCTGATTTAACTCTTTCTGCTATGAAAATAGATCATATATTATATAAATCTGATGTTTATTTAACTCTAAATGGTTCTCAAGAAAATCTTCAAAATCTAGATCCTATTTCAACTTTATGTAAAGATGAAGATGCAAAAAGCATTTTCTGTCCTTTAATTCCTCCTAAAGAATTAGAGTCTAAAAGTGAATTTATTCAAAATGTAGCTAACAAAGCAGTGAAGCTTTCTAAAAAGGAAAGCATTTCTAAAGAGGATTATGATTGTATTATAGAAGATATACAAAATTTAGAAAGAGAAAGTAAAGCTATTATAGATAAATTAGAAGCTTAAAGCTTCTAATTTAGATAAGAGCTATTTTTAAAACTTCTTGTAAATTTTTTACCCCAATAATTTTCATATTTTTTACTACTTCTTCAGGAATATCTTTTAAATCTCTTTCATAGTTTTTATGTGGGATAATGGCTGTTTTAATATCAGCTTTATAAGCAGCAATAAGTTTTTCTTTTAAACCACCTATTGGTAGAACATTGCCCATTAGATCAATTTCTCCAGTCATTGCAACATTTGATTTTACTTTCTTGTCGCTAAAAATAGAAGCGATGGCTGTGGTAATAGTTATGCCTGCACTTGGTCCGTCTTTTGGAGTGGCTCCATCTGGTACATGAATGTGAAGATTGTATTGATTATATATGTTTTCATCTTCTTTGTAGAAAAGTTTCTTTGAGACTTTAATTTGTTCATCATCGATTAAATTCTTAACAAGACTTTGAGCAATTTTTGCTGATTCTTTCATCACATCACCTAAGCTCCCTGTTAAAGTTAGATCACCCTTGCCTTTGATTTTAATGGCTTCGATTTTCAATACATCTCCACCTACCGCAGTCCAAGCAAGTCCATTTACCTGTCCGATTTTATTTTCTTTTTCGTGCTTTTCTATTTCAAAGACTTTTTTACTTAAAAAATCTTTTAAATTTTTATCATTAATTTCAATATTTTTAATATCTTTTTCTAAAAGAAGTTTTTTAACACATTTTCTACAAATTTCAGCAATTTTTCTTCTTAAATTTCTTACACCTGATTCTCTAGTATATTCATTTACTATTAATTCTATAGCATCATCACTAAAGCTTATTTCTTCTTTTTTTAATCCATGTTTTTTTATTTCATCAGGTATGAGATAGTTTTTGGCTATTTGGAATTTCTCTTGAGGGGTGTAAGAGCTAAGTTCTATAAATTCCATTCTATCTTTTAGAGCAGGTGGAATTAAACTTGCATCATTTGCAGTAGCTATGAAAATGATTTTGCTTAAATCGATGTTGAAATTTAGATAATAATCTCTAAATTTAGTATTTTGTTCAGGATCTAAGATTTCAAGTAAAATTGCACTTGGATCTCCTCTATGATTGCGACTTAGTTTATCAATCTCATCAAGCACAACTACTGGGTTGCTTTGTTTTGCTTCTATAAGTCCTTGTATAATGCGTCCTGGCATAGCTCCTATATAGGTTCTTCTATGTCCTCTTAGTTCATTAACATCTTCTAAACCACCTAAAGCTATGCGCACTAACTCTCTTTTTAATGCCTTTGCGACTGAATTTGCTAAAGAAGTCTTGCCAACACCAGGAGGGCCAACTAAGCACAAGATGACTTTTGCACCATCTCTATCTTTAATCTTGCGTTTTTCTAAAAGTTCTTTAACTGCAAAGTATTCTTCAATACGCTCTTTTGGTTTTTCTAGGGCATAGTGATCACTATTGAGTTGTAAAGATACATCTTTTAAATTTAGTTTTTTCTTTGAGGAGTGCTCAAAAGGTATATCTAAAACCGTTTCTATGTAAGTTTGCACCATAGAAGCTTCTGAATTATCTTGATGAATTCTTTCATATTTTTGAATTTGCTTTTTGATTTCTTTATAAGCCTCTTCATACATAAAAGCTTTTTTCTTTTCTAATTTTTTATTATATTCCTCTACTTCGCTTTCTTTTTGTATATCGCTTCCAAGCTCTCTTTGAATTTGTTTGAGTTGTTCTTTTAAAAAGTATTCTTTATTAACCTTGTCAATTTTAGAATGAACTTTATTTTTGATTTCTTTTTGGATTTTATTTGCTTCAATTTCTTTAGCTAAATAATCAATTAAATTTAAAAGCTTGGTTTCTAAATTAGTTTCGATAAAAAATTCATAAGCTTGTTGTTTTTTGATTTTAATAGAATTTAATATTAGATCACAAATTCTGCTAGGCTCGACATCTTCTTCTATAGTTCTTAAAAGATCAGGTGGAAAATAATGACTCACAGTCGATAAAGCTTTGGCTTTTTCTCTAACTACTTCTATAATAGCTTCTTTTTTTGTATTACAAATTGGCTCTTGATGAATTAAATCAACTAAAGCATATAAAGGATCATCCGAAATTCTCTCAACAATCTTGGCTTTTGCATATCCTTGGAATAAAATTTTAATCCTGCCATCAGGCAGTGGAACTTTTCTCATAATACTCCCAATGACACCACAATCATATATATCATCAAAGCCACGCCCACCTTCAATTTTTGATGGTGCCACAAAAATCATACTTTCATTTTGTAAAGCGGTATCTAAGGCTTTAATATTTTGCATATCATTTAAAAAAATAGGTGTTATCATAAAAGGGTATAAAAAAAGCTCATCTTCTACAAGAATGGGAAGTTTTGTTGGATAGTTTTGAGTATTTTCTAATTTCATTACATTATACCTTCTTCAAATATTTTTCTATACCATGGAAGTTCTGGTTTAATCATATCGATTTTATTAAAATCGGAATTTTCGATTTTTTGCTTATAAATCTCATAGCTTTGCTCTCTGTTTTTTTTCTGATATAACTCTGCTATACTTGCATCAAGGTAAAAAACTGCAAGATTAAATTTAGTTAGCATAGTATCGATTAAATCATTATATTGTACATTAGGATAGTTTTGATTATATTCTTTGATTTCTTCTATTGTTTTTAGCATTAAAGCTTGGTTACGATTTGGAACAGCAAAAGAGTCAAATTTAGCTTTGATTTTTAAATATCTTATATAAGCTACATTTTTAGAATCACCAAATTTGTTTAAATATTCATCAAGATAAAAATTTGCCATTTCATATTCTTCTTCACTAATATGAGCTTGAGCTAATATAAGTAAAGTTTGTTCTAATAATGGATCAGCAATATGTTCACCTGCCATTGAAGTATAGTGTTTATCAGCTGCTTCAAGATTTTTTTCTTGTAAATCTTTTATAATTTGTTGATACCATTCCATAGAACTTAGATTATATAAATCTTCAGCTTTTTTCGAGCTACATGCTCCTAAAAATAAACCTGCAATAATAAGTGAAAAAATAAAAAGTTTTTTCATTGTGTTACCTTATAAATTTAATAATTGTAATTATAATGTTTTTATGTTTATGAAATTGTTAATTTTTAAAACTAAAATTATAGTCAAAAACTCTTAATTAGTGTAATTTTTAAAATTGGAACTAAAATTGCTTAATGAGTTGTAATTTCTTAGTCAATAGATTTTAGGAGGCAAGATGAACTTAGAAGTTAAATGTCCTATTTTAGGTTTTGAAGATACCAAAAATATGAATTTTTATAAAATAGACGAGGTTTTTTATAGACTTAAAAGCCTTGATGGTAAAGATTTTTCTTTTGTGATGATTGATCCTTATATGATCCGTCCTGATTATGATTTTGAAGTGCCTGATTATTATCAAGAATTATTAGCTTTAAATGAGCAAACTAATTTTGGTGTGTTTGTTATAGTGGCTATTAATGAGCCATTAGAAGAATCTACGGTAAATTTTTTAGCACCTGTTGTGATGAATTATGATAATAACTCTTTAGTGCAAGTGATTTTAGATACAAGCAAATATCCTAATTATTTTCAGTCTGAAAAGATTTCAGCTTTTATTAAACAAACAAAATAATGTCTGAAATTTATATTTTAGGAAATGGTGCTATGGCAAGTGCTATAGCTAAAGGTTTAGAGGATACTTATAAAGTAGTTATTGTTGCTAGGGATTTAAAAAAAGCCAGTGGTTTAAATTTAAAAGTATTATCGTATGATGAGTTTGATATGGATAATAAAAATATTATTTTGGCTTTTAAACCTTATGCATTAGAAGAAGTAGCTGTTAAATTAAAAGGCAAGGCAAGATGGCTTATTTCGGTTTTAGCAAACACTACTTTTGAGCGGCTTCATTGTATTGATGCACAAAATTATGTGAAAATTATGCCAAATACAGCAGCCGAATTTAAAGCTTCTACAACTGCTTATTTAATGGAAAAAGATTTATTTAAAGATGAAATTTTATCTTTGCTAAATACTTTTGGTAAAGCCATAAGTTTGCAAAATGAAAAAGAATTTGATATAGCTATGGTTTTGAGTGGTTGTGCTCCTGCATTTTTGGCTTTGGTAGCAGAAAGTTTAGCTAATGCAGGTGTGAAAAATGGTTTAAAAAATGAGCTTAGTTATGGGCTTACTCGTGCAAGTTTTGAAAGCTTTAGTGCTTTGTTTAATCATGCTCATCCTGCTATTATTAAAGAAAAAATTTGTTCTCCAGCAGGAGTAACTATAAAAGGAATTGAAGCTTTAGAAAAAAGAGCTTTACGCGGTGCCTTTTTTGAAGCTTTTAATGCAAGTTTAAATAAATGAAGCAAGCTTTTAGTCTCCTAGAGCTTGCTTTTTGTATTGTAATTTTATCTTTTATTTTTGGATCTTATTATCTTGTATTTGCAAATAAATCTTTAAATGCTATATGGCAAAATCAAACCCTTTTTAATGAAGAAAAAGAATTGCTAAAGAAAATTCCTTCATATAAAGCAAAAGAGATAAATATAAATAATTACAACTTTTTAGAATACACTAGTGATGAATTTAAACTCAAATCTTTAAAAATAAAAGATTTATCCTATAAAGAAGCTTTTGTAGATGAAAAAGGCTTTTAGTTTATTGGAACTTGCGTTAAGTCTTGTTATTTTGGGTATTTTGATTACTATTTTAATTAATCCAGCTATGTATATTTATAATTATAGTTTTAATGTTAAAAAATCTAGTGAAATATTTTTTGATTTAAATCAAGCTTTACTTAGCATGGAGAAAATTTATAATTCTTGCTTGAATGCAATATTTACAAGTAATTCTTTTGAGTGTTATATGAGTGCAAATGATGATATTTTTTATGATTTGTCATTAAAAAAATTAAACTTCAGTGGTATTATTTTAGAAAATAATGAAAGTTTTTTTAGCCCAAAAAGTAATTTGTATTTTATAGAAAATGGAATTTCTGAAGGAATTTTGAGCAATTATAAAGATATGCATAGTATGAAGAAGTTGAAAATATACACTAGTGATTATATGTATATTTATGATATAAAAAATTCAAAAATCTATAAAATATTAGTTGATGATAGAGAAAAAATCAATTTTTTTGATGAGAGTTTTAGCGGATTTTATACTATTTTATATGCTTATATTAAGGTGTATTTGAAAAATAAAAATATTTATATGCAAATTGATGATTTAAATCATAACAAACAAGTATTTTTATTAGCTCAAAATATTTCAAAACTTATTTTCAAGCATGATGGCGAGTTATTAAAAATTACAATTTGCAGTAATACTCAAAATAGATGTTTAGATAAATGGATGCTTTTGTGAAAAAATCATTTGCAATGATATATACAATATTTTTTATTTTATTTATTTCTTTTATTATGGCGTTTATAATAAAAATTTCTTCATATCCACCAAGAATTATGAAAGATTTAGCGCTTTATACTCAAGGAAATATTTTACTTCATGATGCAAAAGAGTTTGCTAAATATTTTTTATATCAAGCCTATTTGGAGGGTAAAGAATGCTTAAGTGAATATAATTTTGAATATAATAATATAAAAATACGAATTGATTATGCTTATCCTTTGGGTGAATGTAAAAATAATAAATTAATTGCAAAGTATGTTCATGCAAAAAGTATTGTAGCGGTAAATATTAGTGTGTTGTTAAATACCAATAAAGCAGTAAATGAAGAAGTGTTTTTACAAAAAAGTTTTTTTATTTATCCTAGGTAGATTGAATGTAAGTTTGAATTCCAATAGCTATCATTTTTACTCCCATAGCCATAATAAAAACTAAAGCAATGCGTGAAAAAACATAAAGCACAAGCTTACCGATAACTTTTTCAATAGTAGCTGAAAAGTGAAATAAAGCAAAAATAAAAGCAAAAGTAAGTAATACAGAAGCTATGGCTATAGCTAAATTTTGATCTTCTGAAATAACTACTATGGTAGAAAGTGTTCCAGGTCCTACAAGCATAGGAAATGCCATTGGCACTATACTTTTTTTTAATAATTCTTTGTGGCTTAATCCTTGATAGTGTTGAAATTGAGTGCTTGATGGGGTGAAAAGTAGATTTTTTGTACTCATAATGATTAAAATCAAACCACCTGCAACTCGTAAATCATTAATATCTATTTTAAATAAATATTTCATGATAAATGGTCCAGAAAGTAAAAAAACTAAAACAATACAAAATGCAGTGTAAATGATATTTCTAAAAAGTTTTTTTCTTATATCAGCATCTAGACCTTCAGTCATTGCAATAAATTGTGGAAGATTTCCAAAAGGATTTAAAACTGCTATAATAGCAACGGATGCAAGTAAAATAACATAAATTTCAGATTCTATATCTGAAAACATAAAACAACCTTTTTATTTTCCCAAGCTTAAAAAGCTTGGGTTTGATTTAATAATTATAGTCCTTCAAAAGGATTGGTAACAACTTCTTTTCTATCTACGATATAAGGGATAAGTGCTACATGTCTTGCACGCTTAATAGCAACTTCAACCATTTCTTGGTGTTTTTTGCTAGTGCCTGTTAAACGGCGTGGCATGATTTTAAATCTTTCTGATAAAGCATGTTTTAGCAATGCTGTATCTTTATAGTCTATAAAATCAACTTTAGCTTCAGTATATTTACAATATTTGCGTGAGTATTTTCTTTTTTCTGCCATGTTTTTTCCTTTAAAATGGTAATTCTGTATCATCATCATATTTATCAATATCAATTTCCTTCATAGGGGCTTCCTTTTGAGGATTTTGATAGGTATTATTAGATGAATTTGTTTTAGTTTGTACTTGAGCATAAGGATCAAAGCTTTGTTGTTGATTAAAATTTTGATTATAACCATAATTTTGATTTTCAAAATTACTTTGTTGATTATTTTGTACAGTTGAACCTAGCATTTCTAAATTTTCAACTTGAATACTATGCTTTGATCTGTTTTGTCCATTTTGATCGCTCCATTGCTCAAATCTCAAACGACCTTCGATTAAAATTTTACTACCTTTGTTAAGGTATTGATTAGCAATTTCTGCAGTTCTTCCAAAAAAGCTAATGTCGATAAAGCAGGTTTCCTCTCTTTTTTCTCCTGTATTTGTACTAAATCTTCTTGTTACAGCTATAGCAGAAGAGCCTATTGCGCTACCTGATGGAGCATAACGCATTTCTATGTCCCTTGTAAGATTCCCTACTAAAACGACTTTGTTAAACATTAATTAGCCTTCTGTGCTTTCACTAGCTTTAATTTCTTTTTTATTTTGTTTGATACCCTTGCTTAGTCTTTCCCAAGCTGCAATTTCTTTTTTATTTTCATATTTTACGATTAAAAATCTGATTACTTCTTCAGTGATTCTTAATACCCTTTCAAGCTCTGCTATTAAATTTGTAGGAGCTTTGAAATAAATCACAAAATAAGTTCCTCTTTCGTATTTTTTAATTTTGTACGCAAGTTTTCTTGTTCCCATTGGAACTACGCTTTCAATTTCTGCGCCATTTTTTGTAAGGACTTCTTTTACGAATTCCAACTTAGCACTTACTTCTTCTTCTGTAAGTGTTGGTTTTAATATGAATAAAACTTCATAATGTCTCATTTAATTTCTCCTTATGGATATAAAGCCTAAAATTTTAGGCAAGGATTTGCATAAAATGCAAATTTCATTTTACCATAAGTTTTCTTAATTTAACTTTTTAATATGGAGCTAAGTTGTAAAAGTGTTGCGATTAAAAATTCTTTTTTTTCTATTTTAGAATTCTTTTTTAATTCATATTCGCAATTACAAAGTGTCAGAAAGATATTTTTGTATTGTGATATTTTGATCATAAGAGCTTGTTTTTGAAGATTTTGTGCCACAGAAATAGGTGGAGCATAGCCTAAAATTTCTTTTAAGTCTAAATTTCCATAAATTTTAATATGTAAAGCTATTTTAAAAAGTCTAGAAAAATTTGCATATAAGGCATTAATCAATGCTATTTCATTATAATTTTCTAAAATATTTTCAAGTTCGTTTCTTAAATCTTGTTTTTGCATTAATTTATCAAAAAAACTTTCAAAGCTAATAGTACTTAAACTATAACAATGCTCTTGGATGATTTTTTCATTGATATTTAGACCACTAAATTTATTTAACTCATTAGCCGCTAAATATAAATTTTCATTAAAATTATAAAAAAGAGCATAAAGGGCATTTTGAGTAATGTTAATATTTAATTCTTTAGCTTTTAAAGCTAGTAATTCCATGCCTTCCTTAGCTGAATTTACTTTATAAAATCTACAAAAATTATTAGCAAAAATTTTCTCCGCTTCACTTTGTTTGGAGCTTTCATCATAAATTTCAAGTAAAAAATAATTATCTTGCGAATTTTGACAAAGCTGTAAAAGTTGCTTGAGTTCTTTACTTGAGATTTTCTTTTGAGTTTTGATTTCTAGCAGTTTTCTCTCGCTAAATAAAGAAGCGCTAGATAAATAATCATATGCTTGCTTAAAATCATATTCTTCAAAATAAAATCTTAAACTCTCATCAAAAGAGTATTTGTCTTTAATAAATTTAGTATAAAGCTCTATTTGGAAATTATCCGCTCCATAAAGCAAGAAATAATTGGGAAAACTATTACCATTAAGTAAGCTTTGGAGTTGATTTTTATACATTTTAGTTTCTTTCTAAACTAAAATGCTTGGTAATTTTGCCAAAAATTTTAGCACTAACAATATCTACTTCAGTGATTTCTACTTCTACATTTTCTAATAAATTTGCCCTTGAACCTATGATGGTAATCAAAGCTCCCTTAATTTCATCATTTAATTTTACTTGCAATGAACTTTGATTTTCTACCACTAAAGCCTTAAATCTTTTTCCTATATTTTCTTTTGCCCATCTTGCAAATTTTCTATCCATAAAATGCCAAGCAACCTTATCTGCTTCTCTTTCTAATAAACTTAATTCCTCGCAAGTACTTTGTATATTTAAAAGCAAATAATTAAACATTTTTTCATCATTGTTGATTTTAGCTTTTAAAAGTCTATGCAATATAAGATCAGAATATCTTCTAATAGGACTTGTAAAATGGGTATATTTATCAAAACCTAAGCCAAAATGCCCTGCATTTTCACTAGAATATTCTGCTTTTTTTTGCGCTTTGATGATGAGTTTATCTACTTCTTCTCTTATATTTAGCTCATTTGCTAAGACTTGAATGTCTTTAAATAATTCTATGACATTATTTTTAGGATTAATATCTATACTAAGTGTTGAAAGATCAGCTAGCAATTGATCTATTTTTTTATAATCAGGATTTAAATGATTTCTAAAAACTCCTATATCAATGAGTTTTGCTGCAGCTTTATTAGCTAAAAGCATGCAATCTTCGATTAAATTATGCGAGGCAGTGTCATTTTCAAGGCGTGTTTTTATGAGTTTATTATTTTCATCTAAAGTCATTCTTAGCTCTTGGGTTTTAAACTCACAAGCATTTTTTAATCGTTTTTTTCGTAAATTTTGAGTGATTTTGAAAACCTCATAAAGCCAATTGATTGTGCCTAAATCTTCTTGCTTTTGTAAATACTCATCAACTTCATCGTAATTAAAACGGCGTTTTGAGTTGATAATAGCCTCAAAAAGCTCTTCTTTAATCACTTCATTGTTTTGATCTAAGCTTATTTTAAAACAAAATGCTAACCTATCTTCATTAGGTTTTAGTGAGCAAATATTTTCGCTCAAAGCTCTTGGTAACATAGGTATAGCAATATGAGGAAAATAAATCGAAAAACCCCTCGATCTTGCTTCTTTATCAATAGCACTATAAGCATGCACATAAGCACTTACATCAGCTATGGCTACATAAATAGCATGCTCATTTTTATCATAATAAATTGCATCATCAAAATCTTTTGCATCAATTGGATCAATGGTACAAAAATTTAAATTTCTAAGATCTTTTCTTGATGGATACATACTCGCATCAACTTCATTTCCATAAGCTCTTGCTTCATTTTCACATAAATTATCAAAAACTGCATTTTTATTAAAAAGTGCTAAGGAAATTTTTTCATCTACAAAATCATCATCAATATGCCCTATCACTTCAGTGATATTATTATCATGATTTTCTATTTTTAAAATAGTTCCTAAAGGTAGAGTTTTTAAGGATTTTTGAGAGGCTTTTAAGGCACATGTGAGTCCTGTTTGAATATTTACTCCAAGGACTGCTTCGCCGTATTTTTTAGTTATAACCAAAGAAGTTTCATGGGCTCTTTTAAGTATTAAGATAACTTTAGCACTTGGACGCTTTTTTTTAAGAGGAAGTAATTTTGCCACAACTATATCAGCATAATTTGCTCCTTTTAAATTTTTATTTTCTATGAGCAAATCACGCTTAAAAACAGGATCAAAACTTTCTAAAAATCCCGTTCCATTAGCTGAAATATCAATCTTACCAAAAGTAAAGCCATCTTTTAAATAGTATTTGTTTTTATAAAATTTAATGATATCGCAAGTTAGTAACTCTCTAATGATTTGCTTGCTTTTATTGGTAATTTCATCAGCATTTAGACCATAGCTTAGTTGATTAAATAATTCTTTCATAATACTCTTTATAGTAATTTTTCAAAACTTAAATTTTATCATAAAAGGATTAAATTTATATTTTTTAGTTATAATCTTTGCTTTAATTTTAATTTTAGGAGTGCATAATGGCTGTGTCAATTTATTATGATAAAGATTGTGATATTAATTTAATAAAATCAAAAAAAGTAGCTATTATAGGTTTTGGCTCTCAAGGTCATGCTCATGCTATGAATTTAAGAGATAGTGGTGTAGAAGTGATCATAGGCTTAAAAGAGGGTGGGCAAAGTTGGGCAAAAGCTCAAAAAGCAAATTTTATAGTAAAAAGTGTAAAAGAAGCTACTAAAGAAGCAGATTTGATTATGATTTTAGCTCCTGATGAAATTCAAAGTGAAATTTTTAATGAAGAAATTAAACCTGAATTAAAAGCAGGTAAAACTCTAGCATTTGCACATGGATTTAATATCCATTATGGACAAATTGTTGCTCCAAAAGGTATAGATGTGATTATGATAGCTCCTAAAGCTCCAGGTCATACTGTAAGACATGAATTTAGTATAGGCGGGGGTACTCCTTGCTTAATTGCTATCCACCAAGATGAAAGTAAAAATGCTAAAAATTTAGCTTTAAGTTATGCTAGTGCTATAGGTGGTGGTAGAACAGGTATTATAGAAACGACTTTTAAAGCTGAAACTGAAACAGATTTATTTGGCGAACAAGCGGTGCTTTGTGGAGGACTTAGTGCTTTAATCCAAGCTGGTTTTGAAACCTTAGTTGAAGCAGGGTATGAACCTGAAATGGCGTATTTTGAGTGTTTGCATGAAATGAAATTAATTGTAGATTTGATTTATCAAGGTGGTATTGCTGATATGAGATATTCTGTTTCTAATACTGCTGAATATGGAGATTATATCACAGGACCTAAGATTATTACCAAAGAAACTAAAGAAGCTATGAAAGGTGTTTTAAAAGATATACAAAATGGAAGTTTTGCCAAAGATTTTATCTTAGAAAGAAGAGCGAATTTTGCAAGAATGCATGCAGAGCGTAAATTAATGAATGATTCTTTGATAGAAAAAACAGGACGCGAACTTCGCGCTATGATGCCTTGGATTAGTGCTAAAAAATTAGTTGATAAAGATAAAAACTAATTTGAAAACTATAAATAAAAAATACAAAGTGCTTTTAGCGCTTTGTCTTGTTGTAATTGGAATTTTTCTTTTTGCATTTGGAGCTTTGTTTTTAAAAAAAGAAGAAAATAAAGGTTTAGATTACAATCAAACAATAAACAAAAAAGAACCATTACCTATAATAGAACAAGAAAATAATTTTAGTTTTAATGATATAAATTTGACTTTAGAAAATGAAAATTTAGAATTTTTAGATAAAAATATTAGTGAAATTTTAAATTTAAACCCTGTAAATACAGAGTTAAATCAAACTAAAGAAGATAATCAAACTTCAATTTTAGAAGTAATAGATCAAAATACAAGCAAAGAATCAAAAAATGTAGAGCAAAATATATCAGATAAAAGCGAGGATAATAAAACTCAAATTCTAGTACAAAAAAATACCAAGCCTCGTCTAGCAATTATTATAGATGATATGGCAAGTCACACTCATGTAGATATGCTTAAAAAAACAAATTTAAAATTAATCCCATCTTTTTTTCCACCTGATAAACGCCATCCTTATACAGCTGAGTTTGCAAAGGATTTTGACTTTTTTATGGTGCATTTGCCTCTTGCTGCTATAAAATATGACAAGGCAGAATTAAACACTTTACACCCTAGTGATGATATGGAAAAAATAAGCAAGCGCATTGCTTTTGTAAAAGAACAATTTCCAAAGGTAAAATTTATTAACAACCATACAGGAAGTTTATTTACTGCAAATAAGCAGGCTATGGAAAAATTATTTAATGCTTTTAAACAAAATGATTTTATTTTTGTAGATTCAAGAACCATAGGAAATTCTAAAGCTAAAAATTTAGCAAGTCAATTTAATCAGCCTTATATAGCTAGAGATGTTTTTTTGGATAATGAAGATGATATAGCATATATTAAAAATCAACTCAAACAAGCAGTAGAAGAGGCAAGAAAGAAAGGTTTTGCTATAGCTATTGGTCATCCAAGAGAAAAGACTTTTAAAGCTTTGGTGCAAAGTAAAGATTTGTTAAATTCAGTTGAACTTGTATATTTAAATGAAATTTATTGAGAATATTGAAGATTTTAAAAATCTTTTAAATCCACCTTCAAAGATTTATTATAAAGGCAATTTAGAGCTTTTAAATGCTAGAAAAGTAGCTATTATAGGTTCTAGAAAAATGAGCGTTTATACTAAAAATTGTCTCATTGAGTTAGTATCTTTGTTAAAAAAAACTAAGGTTTGTGTAGTAAGTGGTGGGGCTTTGGGTGTGGATATCCAAGCAGCTAAAATAGCTTATCCTCAAACTATAGCCATATTTGCTAATGGACTTGATGAGATTTATCCAAAAGCTAATACAAATGAAATTTTAAATATTTATGAAAATGCATTAGCTTTAAGTGAAAATGAAGCAAAATATAAAGCAAAGCCATATGATTTTTTATTAAGAAATAGGCTTATTATTGCTTTAAGTGAGGTTGTTATAATAGCTCAAGCTGATTTAAAAAGTGGTTCTATGCAAAGTGCAAGGCTTGCTTTGAGTATGAATAAACCTATATATGTATTACCTCATAGGAAAGATGAAAGTGAAGGAACAAATTTACTTTTAGCCACAAAAAAAGCAAATTTAATTCATAATTTTGAGGAATTTGCAAAAATGTTTGGAGAGCTTTATCAAGAGCAAAGTGAGGATGATTTGTTAAGCTTTTTAAAGCATGAAAATGATTTAGAAAAAGTTTTGAAAAAATTTGGTGATAGAGTTTATGAATATGAACTTGAGGGTCTGGTGGAAATTTCTGGAGTGAAAATAAGAGCTTGCATATGAATACTTTAGCGTTAGATATAGGTTTAAAGCGTATTGGTGTTGCTTTGTGTATTAATAAAAGCATGGCCATGCCGCTTGAAGCTATCATTAGAAAAAACCGCAATCAAGCAGCAAATGAGGTAAAAAAATACATTAAAGACTATGATGTAAATACTTTGGTGGTAGGAATTCCTTTGGGCGGATCTAGTGAAGATGAAATGCGAAAAAGAATAGAGCATTTCATATCTTTACTTGATTTTGATAAAGAAGTTTTTTTTGTTGATGAGAGTTTTAGCTCTAAAAACGCACAAGAGCTTGGTGTAGTGAATTTAAAGAAAAAAGATGGCAAACTTGATTCTTTAGCTGCATATTTATTTTTAAAGGATTTTTATGGCCTTGCTTGATTTAAATACAGCTTTAGATGAAATTTATACAAAAGAGCAAAAAGAACAAATCCTTCAAAGTTTTAATCAAGAAAAATATCTCAATATTTTTAGAAATTCTTTGCTTATTGACAATGAAAAACTAGAAGAAATTCTAAATGAAAAAAATATAAAATTTGAAAAAATTGATTTGTATTGTTATAAAATACCTACTATTTTTAAAAGTAAATTAAGCTCAATGAATGCTTTTAATGAGGGTAAGTTTTATATACAAAATTATTCTTCGTATTTATGTGCTAAAACTTTGGGTGTTAAAGCTGGTGAGAATGTATTAGATATGTGTGCAGCTCCTGGTGGAAAAAGTTTAAATTTGGCCAATTTTATGCAAAATGAGGGTTATTTAGCAAGTTGTGAATTATCTAAAACACGCTTTTTTACCTTAAAAAAAACTATGGAAAATTATCAAGTTAAAATTGCAAAATGCTTTTTAAAAGACGCACGCACTATAGGTAAAGCTTGTCCTTTGAAATTTGATAAAATTTTGCTTGATGCGCCTTGTTCAACTTTCGCAAAAATGGGTTTTGAAATACAAAAAAACACAAAAGAAATTAAGCAAATAGCAAATTTACAAAAAAAACTTTTACATTCAGCATTACTAGCCTTAAAACATGGTGGGGAATTGGTTTATAGTACTTGTACATTTTTAAGAGAAGAAAATGAAGCTGTTTTAGAAAATGCGTTAAGAAGTGAAAATTTTAAATTAGAATTACTAGATTTTGATTTATTAAATGTTAACTTCATTAATGCAAAAAGTGATGATTTTGACTTGTCATTTGCCAAAAGAGTTTTACCAGATAATTATGCAGATGGGTTTTTTATAGCAAAAGTGAAAAAACATTAAAAATCAATAAAATTAAATGTGAAAAATATTTTTACTCATAAAACTTAAAGTGCTATTTTTAGATACTTAGAAGCTAAAATCACATCGTGAAACTCTTGTGAATAAAATATTGAAATTTTGAAAACTTAAATTAAAGAAGTGGTAAATAACTAAAATAAAATATATTAAAGATAAATAAGCACGAGGCTTATTTATCTCTTAAATTTAATTCGCTGATTAATTTAGAATAAGCTTGATAATCTTTTCTTTTTAGATAAGATAAAAGTCTTTTTCTTTGACCAACAAGCTTTAAAAGACCTAAACGAGAAGAAAAATCTTTTTTGTAGATTTTTAAATGTTCTGTTAAATCTGAAATTCTTGCACTTAAAAGTGCGATTTGAACTTCTGGAGAACCCGTATCTCCTTCTTTTCTAGCAAATTTTGCAACTATTTCTGCTTTTTTAGCCGAATCTAAAGCCATAATAGACCTCCTGAGCGGTATTTAAAATAAAAAGTGCAATTATAACTAAAAAAACAAAAAAAATGCTGAAATTTAAAAAATAAGAAATTTAATATTTAACAACACATATTTTTGATATAATTAAAATTTTTATTTAAAGTTAAAAATAGATATTGTTTATTAATATTTCAATGAAAGGAAAAAAGTGTTATTTACCAAAGCTAGCGAATATGCTTTATTGTCTTTAATTCATATAGCAAAATCCCAAGAACCACAAGATGTAGATACTATGTCAAGTGTTTTAGATATACCAAAAAGTTTTTTAGCAAAAATTTTACAAGCACTTGCTAAAGACGCACTTTTGAAATCTTATAAGGGTGCTAAAGGTGGATTTATGCTTGTTAAAAAGCCAAGTGAATACACTTTAAAAGAAATTATTAATAGTGTAGAGAAAAAATCTATCAATGTATTTGAGTGTAGTAATGGAATTTGTCCTTCGCAAAAAGAAGAAAATTGTAAAATTATGCCTGTGTTGGTGAAGCTTCAAAATAAGATAGATGATTTTTTAGTTTCTATTACTCTAGAGGATATTATTCAAAATAATGGCTAAAAGGGATATTTTTAGCTTAGTATTGCCTTGGATTGCTCCACTTGTTGCACCTATTTTAAAGGCAAAGAGTCTAACTATAGTAGCTGTAATTATTGCAATTTTAGCTATTATTATAGTACCTTTACCAAGTATAGTTTTAGATTTTTTTCTTGCTTTAAGTATAGCAATTTCAGTTTTAATTATTTTAATTTCTTTATATATACCAAAACCTACAGATTTAACAACTTTTCCAACTATGATTTTAATTATTACGCTTTTTAGACTTTCACTTAACATAGCTACAACGCGTATGATTTTAAGCGAGGGTCATCAAGGTCCAGCTGCTGTTAGTGATATAGTGGCAAGTTTTGGTGAATTTGTTGTTGGTGGAAATTATGTTATAGGTATGGTTGTTTTTTGTATTTTAGTTTTAATCAATTTTATGGTTGTAACTAAAGGTAGTACAAGGGTTTCTGAAGTTCAAGCAAGATTTACCCTTGATGCAATGCCAGGTAAGCAAATGGCTATTGATGCGGATTTAAATGCAGGTTTGATTGATGAAAAAACTGCACGCGCAAGACGCCAAGAAATCATAGCTGAAGCAAATTTTTATGGAGCAATGGATGGTTCTTCTAAATTTATAAAAGGGGATGCTGTTGCTGGGATTATTATCACCATTGTAAATTTAATTGGTGGGTTTATGATAGGTTATTTTCAGCATGATATGGAGCTTGGAGAATGTGCTTCAACTTATACTATATTAACAATAGGTGATGGACTTGTTTCTCAAATTCCTGGACTTATAACTTCAACGGCAACTGCAATTATCATCACGCGTGCTAGTAAAGATGAGGATAATTTTGCTGAAGGTTCTATCAATCAGCTTTTAGGGGAATACAAAACTTTATTAATTGTGGGCTTTGTTTTATTTATATTTGCTTTAGTACCAGGCTTGCCACATTTTTCTTTGGGCTTTATGGCTTTGGTGTTTTTAGGACTTGGTTATATGATAAAGCAAGTGCAAGAAGGTAAAATTCAAATCAATGCAATTTCAGCTAAAAAGTCTCAAGAAACCCATGAAGAAGAACAAGCTAAACCTCAAAAACGCAGCGAAGAAGAAATCTTAAAAGAAGAAGAAAATAAAATCACAGATATTTTAAAATTAGAAATTTTAGAATTAGAATTAGGTTATGGACTTATCAAACTAGCAGAAAGTGAATTAACAGAGCGTATTAGATCAACAAGACGCAATATAGCTCAAAGTTTAGGTTTTTTAATGCCAAAAATTAGAATTAGAGATAATTTGCAATTAAAACCAAATGAATATACTTTTAAACTCAAAGGTGTAGGTATAGCTAGTGCTGAAATTTATCCCGATAAATATCTAGCTATGGATAGTGGTTTTATCACTGAACCTATCGAAGGTATAGCTACTAAAGAACCTGCTTTTAATTCTGATGCTTTGTGGATAGAATCATCCTTAAAAGATGAGGCAACGCTAAATGGTTATATTGTAATTGATCCAGCAAGTGTGATTTCAACCCATATGAGTGAGCTTATAAAAGCTAATGCTTCAGAGCTTTTAACTAAACAAGAAGTGCAAAATTTACTAGATAAAATCAAAAATGATTATCCTATCGTGGTAGATGATTGTTTAAGAGTTGCTAGTATAGGTTTGATTCAAAAAGTTTTAAAAGCTTTACTTAAAGAGCATATTCCTATTAAAGATATGCTTACAATTTTAGAATCAATTAGTGATATAGCTGAAGTAAGCAAGAGTTTGGATATGATTATTGAGCATGTAAGGGCTTCTTTAGCAAGAGCAATTACAAATTTATATGTGGATGAAAAAGGGCAAATTAGCTTTTATATTTTTGATGCTGCTGCGGCTGCAAAATTAATGGAGCATGTGCAGTTTAAAGATGGTTCGTATCATTTAATGATAAATGTAGCTCAAACCGGCGCTTTAGTAGAAGCTTTAAAAGCTGAACTTGCAAGTGTGGCAAATACAAGAATTAAGCCTTTCTTGCTTTGTGTTGAGCCGCAACTTAGAAAATTCATTGCTGATATTTGTTCTAATTTTGGTATTAATATTACGGTCTTAAGTTTTGCTGAGATTGCAGAAAATACCAAGTTTGAAACAGAAGGTATCATAAAAGTTGATAATTTATAAAGGAAAAATATGAAAATTTATCATCTTTCACATACGGATTTAGATGGCTATGCTTGTCAGTATGTGCTAGATTTTTATTTTAAGAATTGTTATTTTTATAATTCTAATTATGGTAAAGAGATTAATGAAAATTTTAATGTGATTTTTAAAAATATAGAGGAAGATTTAAAGCAAAATCCTAATGAAGAATTTGTGATTTTAATCACGGATTTAAATTTAACATTAAGTCAATGTGAAGATTTTCAAAAAGCCATAGAAGGCAAAAAAATCAAACTTTTACTTTTAGATCATCATCAAAGTGGCTTAGAATGTATGCAAAAATATCCTTGGTATTTTTTAGATGATAAAAGATGTGCTACTAAGATTGTTTATGATTTTTTTAGTAAATGTTATGGTGAAAATAAGGCTTTGTCAGAATTTGTGGATGTGGTAAATGCAGTAGATATTTGGTTGAGTGAAGATGAGAATTTTGAACTTGGAAAAGTACTGCTTGGTATGGTTTCTGGAGCAAAAGAAATCAATAGGGTAATGTTTGCACAAGAAAATATCAAATATCTTTTTTATCTTTTTGATGTTTGTAGAAAATACATTCATCAAAAAAATGCTCATATTAATTTAGATGATGATTTGCATGGCTTAAAAAAATCTTTTTTTAAAAAAGAAAATGATGATACCTTAAGCAATTTAATTTCAAAATTTGTGGTAGAAAGACTAAGTGTAAATAAAGAAAAATTTAGTGTATTTTATAAAGGAAGTAAAGGTTTATTAACTTCAAATATAGGCAATACTTCCGTAATTGGAAATGATTTTTTAATGCAAAATCCTGATTTTGATTTTTTTGTTGATCTTAGTTCGAGAAAAACCTTAAGTTTTAGAGCAAATAATAAAATCGATGTGAGTTTGATGGCTAAAAGTTTGGTCAATGGGGGAGGGCATAAAAATGCTAGCGGAGGATTATTTGCTGCGTATAAAGATAGCTCTAATTATGATTTTATAAAAGCACAATTTGTAGATTTAATTAAAAGTAAAGAATTAAAGGAAAATAATGAAAACAAATCATGATTTTAAAGAAGAAATAGAAAATTTACAATATGAATTAAGTATAGTTTTAGAAGCAATGCTCTTGTTTGCTGGGGTAAAAAGAGTAAAATTAGAAAAAGCAATTGGAGTTTATATTGATTGTATTGATGAAGTTTGTCATAATACCCAAAAAGAAGGAGTTGATGAGATCTTAGAAGTAGTGGAGTACTTAAAAATTCATCATAAAGATTTATTTGAATGAAAAATTTATTATTGCTTTTTATAGGAATTTTTTCTTATGCAAATATCTATGAAGATTTAAGTGATTTTGCTTATAATAAACAAAACACGCTAAATTTAAGCTCTAGTCAAGCTTTATTTTTAGAATACAAACAAAACAAGCAAGCTTGTGTGGATATAGTACTTGCTAAAGATAAGGCTTTCGTGGTTAAAATTTATCCATTGTGTGAAAAATTAAACGAAAAAAGTCTAAATGAATACTTAAATACGCAATTTATAAGTTTATACACTAAAGATTTATCAAAACTAAGAAAAGAAATTGCTGATATTAAAAATATTATGCGCGATTTTATGATTTATTATACCTTACATCAATCTTTTGCAAATGAAATTAAAAAAATGAGTAAAAATGATAAATTACAAGCGTATGAACTAGATGAGAAAAAAGGTGGAAAAATTCTCTACAAGGTCAATAATCAAGCTTGTGTAATTTTTGATTTATATTTAGATGAAAATTTGCAAGCTAGTATGCAAGTAAGTGGAATGGAAAATTTGGATAAAACTTGTATGGAGTTAATCTCATCCCCTGATTTTAAAGACTTATCTTTCACAAAAGAGGGTATGAGAAAATATAAATTAAAAAACTAGTCTAAAAAATCTTAAATAATATAACTTTAAAATTCTACTTAAAGCCATTTTTTTTCTTTCTATATTGGAAAACACATAAGCTTCAAGATCTTGCTTTTCTCTTAAAGTAAGATTTTTCATTATTATAAACCTTTTAAAAAATATTGCTAGACGCAATTATATTATCTTTTCTTTTAAAAAAACTGAAAAATAAGTTTTTATATATTATATATAAATGGCTAAATAAACTTTAGTTATATAGACTAAATAATTTTAAATATTTTTATTTAAAAATAACTTGACATTATTATACTAAAGTTGTATAATTATCTTGTCACTTAAAAACATTGAGTGCTAAAATAAAAAATTTAAGGTTTTATAGTGAAGTCTTATAGTAAAAAAGATTTAATTTTAAAAACTATCATTGAAACCTATCTAGAGGATAATAACCCTGTGGGTTCTAATGAGTTAAATCATAAAGTTAGCATACCTGCTTCTACCATAAGAGTTTATTTTAAAAAATTAAGTGATGAAGGTGTATTAACGCAACTTCATATTAGCAGTGGTCGCATACCAACTTTTAGTGCTATGAAGGCTTATTGGTATGAGCAACTTTGCGAAGATGAGATTGTGATTAACGATCTTGCATTGTTGGAGTTTTTGCTTGATAAGTTTGAAATTTATACCTTAGTTTATGGTGGCGATGAGCTTATTTTGCAAGATATTACCAAGGTTAATGATAAATTTATCATACTTGATTTTGGACAAAATGAGTTGGTTTTAAGATTTAGCCAAGATAGTCTGGTTTTCTTACAAAGACTTATAGGGCTTGATCTAAAAAGTATTGAAAATTTAGCTTTTAGAGTTGAGTTTAAAGAGTTATTGGAAAAAATAACTATGCTAAAAGAAGCTATGGTTTATTATAGATATAATGAGAGTAAAGCTTATCAAATTTATCAAAATGATGAATTTGCTAAGCTTTTATCTCCTCAAATTGGATTTTATTTTAACGATAAATTGCAATTTGATCCTTTATTTGAAGAGGGTTTTATGGGATTAAAGCTTAAGAGTACATTTTTAGGCAAAGAATCTAATGTGGTTTTTGCCGGTAGTGTGTATTCTGATTTTAAAACAATGTTAAATATTATAAAGGAGGCTGCGTGAGCGAAGAAAAGCAAAATGAGCAAATGCAAGAAGAAGCAGTGGAAAATTCAGAAAATCAAAACAATGAATTAGAAAAACTTCAAGCAGAGTATAATGAGTTAAAAGATACTTATTTAAGAGCAAATGCTGAATTTGAAAATATCAAAAAAAGAATGGAAAAAGAAAAAATTTCAGCAACAATTTATGCAAATGAAAGTTTTGCTAAAGATTTGCTTGATGTAGTTGATGCATTAGAGGCGGCTATTAATGTAGAAGCTAATGATGAATTAAGTTTGAAAATAAAAGAAGGGGTTCAAAACACTTTAGACTTGCTTTTGAAAAAACTTGAAAAACATATGGTTAAAGCAATAGAAGCAAATGGTGAGTTTGATCCAAATTTACATGAAGCGATGTTTCATGTTGAAAGCGCCGATCATGAAAGTAATCATATTGTCCAACTTTTACAAAAGGGCTATATGATGAATGATAGAGTAATTAGATCAGCAAAAGTTAGTGTTGCAAAATAAAATTTAATAAAAAGGATAAAAAATGGCAAAAGTTATAGGTATAGATTTAGGTACAACAAATTCTTGTGTGAGTGTATATGAAAGAGGTGAGAGTAAAGTTATCCCAAATAAAGAAGGTAAAAACACTACCCCTTCAGTAGTTGCTTTTACAGATAAAGGTGAAGTTTTAGTTGGAGATAGCGCTAAGCGTCAAGCTGTGACTAATCCTGAAAAAACTATTTATTCCATAAAAAGAATCATGGGTTTGATGATTAATGAAGAAGCAGCAAAAGAAGCTAAAAATCGCTTGCCTTATCATATCACAGAGAGAAATGGGGCTTGTGCGATTGAAATAGCAGGTAAAATTTATACTCCACAAGAAATTTCAGCAAAAGTTTTAATGAAATTAAAAGAAGATGCAGAAGCTTTCTTGGGTGAAAAAGTAGAAGATGCGGTTATTACTGTTCCTGCGTATTTTAATGATGCACAAAGAAAAGCTACAAAAGAAGCAGGACAAATTGCAGGGTTGAATGTATTAAGAATTATCAACGAACCAACTGCAGCAGCTTTAGCTTACGGACTTGATAAAAAAGAAAGTGAAAAAATTGTAGTTTATGATTTAGGTGGTGGTACATTTGATGTTACTGTGCTTGAAACAGGTGATAATGTTGTAGAAGTTTTAGCAACAGGCGGTAATGCATTTTTAGGCGGTGATGATTTTGATAATAAATTAATCGACTTTTTAGCAAATGAGTTTAAAGATGAAACAGGTATTGATCTTAAAAACGATGTAATGGCTTTACAAAGATTAAAAGAAGCAGCTGAAAATGCTAAAAAAGAATTAAGTTCAGCTAATGAAACTAATATTAATTTACCATTTATCACAGCTGATGCAAGTGGCCCAAAACACTTAACTAAGACTCTAACAAGAGCTAAATTTGAAAGTATGATTGATGGTTTAGTTGCTGAAACTATTAGCAAAATTAATGAAGTAGTAAAAGATGCAGGGCTTGATAAAAGTGAAGTAAAAGAAATTGTTATGGTGGGTGGTTCTACTCGTGTTCCACTAGTACAAGAAGAAGTTAAAAAAGCCTTTGGAAAAGAGCTTAATAAATCAGTAAATCCTGATGAAGTTGTTGCAATAGGTGCGGCAATTCAAGGTGCGGTTATTAAAGGTGATGTTAAAGATGTATTATTGCTTGATGTTACTCCGCTTTCTTTAGGTATTGAAACTTTAGGTGGTGTGATGACTAAAATCATCGAAAAAGGTACAACTATACCAACTAAAAAAGAGCAAGTTTTCTCAACTGCTGAAGATAATCAAAGCGCAGTTACTATCAATGTTTTACAAGGTGAGAGAGAATTTAGCCGTGATAATAAATCTTTAGGAAATTTCAATCTTGAAGGAATTCCACCAGCACCTCGTGGTATGCCACAAATTGAAGTAACTTTTGATATTGATGCAAATGGTATTTTAACAGTTAGTGCAAAAGATAAAGCTACAGGTAAGGCTCAAGAGATTAAAATCACAGGTTCAAGTGGATTAAGTGAAGAAGAAATCAATAATATGGTAAAAGATGCAGAGCTTCACAAAGAAGAAGATAGAAAACGCAAAGAAGCAGTAGAAGCTAGAAATGCTGCTGATAGTTTGGTACATCAAGTAGAAAAATCTTTAAGTGAGCTTGGAGATAAAGTAGGTGATGATGATAAAGCAAATATTCAAAAAGCTTTAGATGAGTTAAAAGAGACATTGAAAAATGCTAATGCTTCTAAAGAAGAAATCGAAGGCAAAATGAAAGCTTTAAGTGAAGTTTCTCATAAATTAGCAGAAAATATGTATAAAAAAGAAGAACCAAACGCTCAAAAGAAAAAAGACGATGATGTAATCGATGCTGAAGTTGAGTAAAAACTAAACTAGAAGCCTTGTTGCTTCTAGTTTAATCAATATATTTTTTACAATCTTCCTTAAAATAATTTCTATCAAATCTTGCAAAATTATCATTATTTGGCACTTTATAACATTCGCTGAAATTTTTAACCTTAAGAATTTTGACATAAAAACTAGGAATGGCTATGTTGTTTTTAATGCGTTTTGGCTTATCATCATAAAGTACTAAATTTAAGACTTCTAATTCTTTATTTTTCTTTGCTAAATATCTTTCTCTTTGTTCGATTTCATTCCAAATTTCTGCATTAATATCTTTTTTTTGCGGAGTGATATTGCTCATTAAAAAAGTGCTAAGTTGGGCTTGTGGGGTTGCATTCATGGATTGATTTGGTACAACATGCCCTCTTGTATAACCACTTCTTAGATAATCCTCCCAATAAGTTCTATACTTTTTAGGAATATTGGTATCATCTTTAAATTTTGGGCGTTTTTTGATGTGTCCTTGATTTAAAATTTTAGCTTCTAGTTTATAAGCAATTGCCTTGGTGCCTTTATAATTATAATCATAACAATTAATATAATAATATTTATCCATTAATAAAGAGCAGTCTTTAAAATAAGCTTTAAAGCTAGGATGTAATTCATATTGAGTATAAGCAAAAGAGCTTAAAGCTAAGGCGCAAAGTGTTAAAACTTTTTTCATGCTAAAAGCTTTCTTACCATTTCATTAAGTCTTTTACCATCAACGCTTGCACCAAAAGCTGCTTTAGCTTCTTTCATCAAAATACCTTGTTCTTTTAAAGAGCTAATTTGTAGTTTTTCTATAAGTTTTTTTAGCTCACTTTCTAATTCCTCATCGCTAAGTTGTTTTGGTAAATAAGCACTTAAAATAGCTACTTCTTGGAGTTCCTTTTGTGCTAAATCTTCTCTAGAACCTTTGCTAAAAGCAAGTGCGGCTTCATTTCGTTTTTTAATCTCACTCGCAATGATTTTATATATTCTTTCATTATTAAGTGTGATTCTCTCATCAACTTCTATTTGTTTAAAGCTAGCATTAAGCGTTCTTAAAGTGTTTCTTTTAAAATCATCTTTATTACGCATAGCTTCTTTGATATCTTCTAAAATTTGATCTTTTAAACTCATTTTTTCTCCTTTAAAATTTGATATTTTTAAAATGTGCTATACACACACCTTCTCTAACACCATCATCAATCACAATGAGCTTTTGCTTATTAAATAAAGCAAAAAGTATCATTGAGCCTGCTATGAGGTATTTTTTTCTATTTTCTCCAAGATAAATTTTAGCTTTTTCTTGTTCTAAATTCCAAATTTTTAATGCAAAATCAAAAAAATCTTTGCGTTTGAGTATTTTACCATTTACACTTTCTTCTAGGTAGTCTTTGTATTTTATGTTTTGTTTATAAGCACAAAGTGTGGTAGGTACTCCTGAATTTAGTATGAAAAAATTTCCTTTTAATTTTATATCTTTACTAAGATTAAAAGCTTTTAAGGCAAGTTGCTTTAAATGCGCAGGGTAGGGGCTTAGATGAATTTTTAATTTTTCATCTTTAATACGCACAAGATTTTGTGGATATTTTTTAAAAAAACTTACATAAGCATTTGGTTTTATGGCTTTAAAATGCATTCTTTCATAAAAACTAATGATTCCAAAATCATAACTTTTGCTAAACTTATCATTTGAAATTTCACAAGAAGCACCGCCCAAATCACAATAACTTAAGTCTTTTCTAAAAAGTTTAAGAGCTTTAAGACGCTCTTGCATACCTAAAACGCTTAGTTTTGCTTCGGTTTTTGCATCGATTAATTTTATATCAAGTTTAAATTCTTTTTGAATTTTTTCAAAAATAAGCTTAGTATTTTTTGCTTTTCTAAAAGCAGCTGTGGCGACTGCTTTAGCTTGACTTAAGTCATATTTTTTTTCTTTTAAGATTTTTAAAGCATTAAAAATTCTTTCTATAGCTTCATCACTAATGGTGTCATTTTGCATATTTTTAGCTGCTCCTATGATAAATTCTTCGCTTTTTAATTTATTAAAATTCTCATCCATCAAAACAGCTCTTAATGTATTTGAACCCATATCAATACCTAGCACTAGCTCTCCTTAAAAAATTTAAAGTATAATAGCAAAAAACTTATAAGGAAAACTTATGCTTTTAGGGGTTAATATCGATCATATAGCAGTTTTAAGAGAAGCTAGAAAAGTAAATGATCCTGATTTGCTTGAAGCTGCGTTTTTGAGTGCAAATTTAGCTGATCAAATCACTATCCATGTAAGAGAAGATCGTCGTCATGCTAATGAGTTTGATTTAGAAAATATCTTAAAATATTGCAAGTGTGTAGTGAATTTAGAATGCTCTATTGATATGATAGAATATGCTTTAAAATACAAACCCTCGCGCGTTACTTTAGTACCTGAAAAAAGACAAGAGCTTACAACAGAAGGTGGTTTAAATTTAGACAATGAAAAATTACAAGAAGCCATTAATGCTTTAAAGCAAGAGCAAATCGAAGTTTCTTTGTTTATTGATCCAAATTTAGAAGATATTAATAAATCATCTTCTTTAAATGCTGATTTTATAGAGCTTCATACAGGCTTGTATGCTAATATTTATAATGCATTATATACCAATATCAATCAAACTTCTTATGCATTGCCTGAATTAATTTTAAGTAAAAATGAACTCAAAAAGCTTTTAGAAAATGAACTCCAAAGATTAAAACAAAGTGCGAGTTTGGCTAAGGGTTTAAATTTAAGAGTGGCAGCTGGTCATGGGCTTAATTATAAAAATGTAAAAAATATTGTGGATATTTTAGAAATAGAAGAGTTAAATATAGGTCAAAGCATAGTAGCAAGATCGGTTTTTGTAGGCTTAGAAAAAGCTATATTGCAAATGAAAGCTTTGATTAAAAGATGAAAAAAATTGCTATTAGTATAGGAGATTTAAATGGTATAGGTATGCAAATTTTATTATCTTGTCATGATGAGCTAGTAAAAATTTGTGAGCCATATTATTTTGTGCATTATGAATTATTTCAAAAAGCAAATAAACTTTTAAAAATAAATCCTAAATCTAAAATCAATTTAGTTGAAATTTCTAATGCTTCAAAACCACATTTTGCCTTTAAAGAAGAAAAAGAAAATTTTTTAATTTATGAGTTTTCATATCAAGTTAATAAAATTATTGATTTTGATTTTGAGTTAAATCCTGCAAATTTAGACGCTAAAAGTGGAGCTTATTCTTTTTTAAGTTTTGAAGGAGCTAGTTATTGCACGCATTTATTTTTAGATGCTTTAGTAACTTTACCGATTAATAAAAAAACTTGGCAAATGGCAGGAGTGAGCTATAAAGGTCATACTGAAGCACTAAGAGATTTTTTCAAACAAGATGCTATTATGATGTTAGGGTGTGATGAGCTTTTTGTGGCTTTATATACTGAGCATATGCCTTTAAGAGATGTTTATAAAGAAATTAAGGCTTTTGAACTTGCGAAATTTTTAATTAATTTTTATCAATGCACTTTATTTGAAAAAATTGGAGTTTTGGGTTTTAATCCTCATGCAAGCGATAATGGCGTAATAGGTGGAGAGGAAGAGCAAGAAATAAAAAAGGCTATAAGAATGGCAAATGTATTTTTAAAAGATCATGCATTAAATTTACAAAATTTAGAAAATGAATATTTTTTAAGTCAAAAAGAAAAAGAGTTTTCTTATAAGGAAAATATTTTTTTAAGTGAGCCTTTAGTGGCCGATAGTGCTTTTACTCCTTTTGCATTAAGTAAATGCAAGTATTTAGTCAGTATGTATCATGATTTAGCCTTAGCACCTTTAAAAGCTTTATATTTTGATAAAAGCATTAATGCGAGTTTAAATTTACCCATAATTCGAACTAGTGTTGATCATGGAACAGCTTATGATAAGGCTTATAAAAATGAAAAAATAAACTTACAAAGTTATATGCAAGCAGTAAAATCTGCTTTACAATTTTTACAAATCAAAGAAAAAAATAAGTAAAAGTTACTAAAATATTCTTAAAATAATTTCTTAAGGAGAATGCTTGAGTAAAGACAATACCATTGCATTTTTTATTTTTATTGTAAGCGTTTTGTGTTTTTTTGTTTGGGGTTATAATTATATTCCTAATAATTCCATGATATTATTTATTCTTGCTAGTGTATTTGGAATTTTTATGGCCTTTAATGTTGGTGGTAATGATGTTGCAAATTCATTTGGCACTAGCGTGGGAGCTAAGACAGTTACTATCAAGCAAGCTTTAATTATTGCAGCAGTATTTGAATTAAGTGGAGCTGTGTTTGCAGGTGGGGAAGTAACTAATACTATAAGAAGTGGTATAGTAGTTTTACCAGATAGTGTTGATCCTATGGTGTTTGTATGTGTAATGCTTTCAGCTTTGCTAAGTTCAGGTATTTGGTTATTTATAGCAACAAAAAAAGGACTTCCAGTTTCTACTACTCATAGCATTATAGGTGGTATTGTAGGTTCAAGTATAGCTATGGGGTTTGTATTTTTTGATCAAGACCAAGCTTTTTCTATGGTAAATTGGAATGGTATTTATAAAATAGCTATGAGTTGGGTTATTTCTCCTTTGCTTGGTGGACTTGTGGCGTATTTAATTTATGCTTATATTTATAAAAAAATACTTCAACCTTCGGCTTTGATTAATATGCAAATAAAAGAAATTAAAAAAGAAAAAAAAGAGTTTAAAGAAAATTTTTTTATCAATTTAAAAAACAAAAGTCAAGAAGAGCAAATTAAAGAATTAAGCGCCATTGTTTTAGATGATGATGAAAAAAGAAGTGAATATAAGTTAAAAATTAAAGAATTAAAAGAAAAAGAAAAAAATATAGATGTTTTTTCTAAAATGAAATTTCATGTTCCTTTGGTTGCAGGGATAGCTGCTTTAATAATAGCGTCAATGTTTTTATTTAAAGGTTTAAATAAAGTTTCTACTTTAGATATGGTGCAGAATTTATGGATAGTTTCTATTATTTCTATTTTTGCTTATATAGTTACTTTGGCTGTTGTAAGATTGATGAAAAAAACTGAAGTAAATAAAACTATAGAAAAGATTTTTTCGTGGTTTCAAATTTTTACTGCTTCTAGTTTTGCTTTTTCGCATGGAGCTAATGATATAGCTAATGCTCTTGGGCCATTTGCTGCGATTTTAGATGTGCTTAAAAACAACACCATTAATCCAAGTTCGCCAGTGCCATTTGCTGTAATGCTTATGTTTGGTATAGCTTTGGTTATTGGACTTTGGTTTTTAGGTAAAGAAGTTATTCAAACTGTTGGTTCAAAACTAGCAGAAATTAAGCCAACAACAGGCTTTAGTGCTGAACTTGGTGCAAGTATTGTTATACTTTTAGCAACTCAACTTGGAATTCCAGTTAGCTCAACCCATATTTTAATCGGCGCTATTTTGGGTATAGGGGTGTTTAATAAAGATGCTAAATGGGGTATGATGAAACCTATTGGTTTAGCTTGGGTTATTACTTTACCAGTTGCTGGAATTCTTTCAAGTATTATTTTTGTAATTTTTGTAAATATAATCTTATGAGTTTAAACTCATAAGATATTTTTTAGCTTCATTTAAATTAGAGCTATTTATAAAATAATCAATTTTTGCAGGTTTTTTATATACTTTATCATAATATTCAAAAAGCATTTTTACACAAAGTTCTAAATTATTTTCTTCATAATTTTTACAAAGTCTTAATTTAAAATCCTTGCTGATATAAGGTGATATTTTTTCAACGCATTGATAAAATACTTTTTTATCCATTGGAGTATAGTTTTTTAAAACTCTTTGAATGCGTAAATTTATATCACACTCGCACCAAATTTTCTTAGCTTTTTGCATACTATTATATAAATTTAGCGGGATAGTTAAATTTCCAATTTGTCTGCTTTCAGCTTCTATAAAACAAGTTTTGTGAGTATAATCTTTTAAAAAATAAAACAACTTATCTTCAAAGGCTTTTTGGCTTGGTTGTTCTCCATAAATTTTACCAAAACTTGATCCTTGGTGGTTAGCTAGTTTTTCTAAATTTAAAGCATTATTTAAAGTTTCGATTAAATCACTTTTACCGCTTGCCGTATTACCACAAAGACATAAAAACTCAATATTTAAATCTTTCCTAAAAAACTCACTCACATAACTTCTATAGGCCTTGTATCCACCTTCTAATCTTACAACTCTATAACCAAGTTCAGCCAAGATTAAAGCAATAGCTTTTGATCTTTTACCACCTCTTGCACAATAAATTCCCACCAAAGAACCTATTTTATAATTTTGATAAAGTTTATTAATATGTTCACTCATATTTTTACAAATATAACTTGCACCTTTTGCTTTAGCTAAGCCTTTATTTTTCTTATAAAGTGTGCCTATTTCTTCAAATTCATTATCATTTAATGCGTAGTAATTTTGCGCAGATTTTATATGAGCAAGTTTGTATTCTTTGGGACTTCTTACATCAATTAAAAGATCAAAATTAAATTTTAAAAAATTTTCAAAATCAACTTCTTTATACATAATCTTTAAAAGCTTTGTATAAGGTGGTATAAACTTTTCCCAAATCACTCCCACAAACTCTAGTTTGTCCTATGGTAGTGATAAAATTTGTATCCCCTTGCCATCTTGGGATTAAATGATAATGACAATGCGGCGCTATGCCAGCTCCTGCTGCACTGCCTAAATTCATACCTATATTAACACCCTTGGCATGAAAGTTTTCTTTTAAAATTTTAACTCCAATACGCACAAAATGGCTAATTTCTAGCCATGTATCATTATTTAAATCTTCTATATTTTCTAAATGATCATAAGGGATAATCATGAAATGACCCGGACTATAAGGGTATTTATTCATAATGCCAAAACATTCTTTAGCTCTAAAAATTACCCCAAGTTTTTCATCTTCATTGAGTTCATACTTACAATGACAAAAAGGACAAAAATTTTTATCTTTATTATTAAAATAAACATCTCTCCAAGGTGCGTATAAATACTCCATCAACTCTCCTTTATGCAAGCATGTAGATTTTTGATATTTTTACTTATAAGAGCTTTATTTTTTGGTATCAAAGGTAATAGCTTTTCATCTTCTAATAAAAAAATTCTAGCTCCTGCTAAAATAGCATTATTAAGATCGCTTTTGCTTTCAATATAAAAAATGGCCTCTAAGCCAAGATGTATTGCAAAACTATAAAGTTTTTTTAGTTGCATAGTTTTTAGTATTTTAGGAAATACAATAAACGCATCAGCTCCATATACCAAGCTTTCCAAAATTTGATATTCATCAAAAATAAAGTCAAATTGCACAATGGGTTTGTCATGATAGCGTCTAAAAAGACTTAAATTTTGTATGTCTTGATTAAGCAAAGGACTTGTTGGTAAAACGATAGCATCAAAATTTTCATGATTAAAATTTAAATCTTTGGAGTATAAAAAATGCGAAAGTTTTCTTTCAAGCAAAAGTGTGTAAATATCTTTAGGATAAAAAGCATTAGAAGCTAGGCTTCTGCCCAGCATATCATAAGGAAAAATTTCTTTTTTATTTTCTAGAATTTTTTGTGTTTTTGAAAAATGATCTTTTAAATCTATTGTTTTAAACATTTTTCAATGGCCTTTAAGTGATCTTTGCTTTCTTGGGAATTTGCAAATTCTTTATCGTGGAATGTTTTTTGTAAAATTTCATAAGCTTTTTTGCAATTTTTAAGTTTATAATAGCCCCAAGCTAAAGAGTCTAGGTAGTAAAGATTTTGTGGTTCTTGTTCAAGTGCCCAGCCTACTAATTCTATGCCTTTTGCAATATCAATATCATATTCGATTAAGGCATAGCCATAGTAGTTTTGATATAAAGCATCGCTACGCACATCTACACTTTGTTCAAATTTTTTCATAATAGAAGCTAGAATTTTTGGATCCGTGATTTTTTTACTTTTAGAATCCATATAAATTTCAAATTCTAAAACCCCTGCCATAGAAAGGTATTTTTTATCTTTGCTAAGTTCATAATGTTTTAAAGCTATTTCGTAAGCTTTTTTATAATTTTTTGTTTGTGTATATAAGAAAATTTTAGTATCAGGATCTATGTTGTATTGTTGGACTAAATTTAGAGCTTGTTTATAATTTTTTTCTTGCACTAGTAATTCTATCATAGCATATATATATTTAATATCATTGTTGAGTTTATATAGTTTTTCAAGGGTTTGAATGCTTGCCTTATTGTTTTTTTGCTCTTGATAAATTTTTAAAAGTAGGGTGCATGTTTTAAGAGTGCATTGTGAATTTTTTACAAATTCTTCTAAAGCTTTTTTAGCTTGATCGATATTTTTATTTTTAATATTAATTTCAACTATTTTAAGTAATAAATTTTCATGTTCAAAAAGCTTATAAGCAAGATTGTATTGCTCTAAAGCTTTGGTGTATAAAGCTTTTTTAGCAAAAATATCACCTAGTATTTCATAGTTTCTATAATCTTGCTCTTCTTTAATGAGTTTATAAAGTATAGTTTCGGCTTGTTTATAATCTCCTATTTCAAAAAAATGCAAAGCATTTAATCTTGCAATAGCTGTATGATTTAAAAATTCTTTAGAGGCTTTTAAAAGTTCATCTTTTTGTTTTAAGTTAGCACCCAAAGCTAAAAGCAATGCTTTTTGTAAATAGATACTTTCATTATTTTCATGAAATAAATTTGTATAAATATCACATGCTTTTTGAAACTGTCCATGTTCTTCATAAATGAGTGCTTGTAAGATTTTATCTTCGCTTTTAGCCAAAGCAAGGTTTGTTAGGATAAAAACGATAATTAGTGAAAGCAAACCCCTATACATTCTTCTTTCAACTCCTCTTTGTGTGTTTTAAAATACTCCCAAAATGGAAAAGTTTTACATTGTTTTGGTCTATGCTTGTAAATTAAACATTTTTTATACATTGTATCAAAAAAAATACAACGATAGCCATTTTCATGCTTTACTTCTTTAAAACTATATTTAAATCCAACTTTGATAAGGTATTGTTCTTTAAAGGCTTCAAAGCTTAAATTTAAAAAAGCAGCAATAGCTTCTAGCTCTTCTTTGCTAGCATAGATATATCCACTTTCTCCAGTGCAGCATTTTCCACCGCATGTTTTACAAGCATTTTCATCAAAAGAATAATCAAAGTTTTTTTCACATATCATAGCTTATAGTTCCTGTATTTTCATAAATTTCGCTAATTTTTGGATTTAAAACATTATTTTCATACATAAAAAGCGTAGGCATTATCACACAAGGGCTTTTACTATTTTTTTTAATATGCATTAAAACAAGCCTTGCATTAGTTTGTGTATTGGTGTGAATGCATTGAAGAGAAACTAGCTTTAATTTAAATTGCTTTAAAGAAGCACAAATTTCATCTAAAAAACTTGCCTCATAGCACATAAAAAAACTACCATTTGGCTTGATTAAAGTATTTATTTTAGCAAACATCTTCTCAAGCGGCATAAATTCTTGATATCTTGATATACATAAATGCAAATCTTGGCTTTTTTGTGTATTTTTTTTATAAAATGGAGGATTAGAGATTAAAAAATCAAATTTTATATCACTTTTATAGTTTAAAAAGTCTTCGCAAATGCTTTGAATTTCAAGTTTATTTTCTTTGGCATTTTTATAACTTAGTTTGATATTTTGCTCTTGAATATCTAGTAGATAGACTTTTGAATTTGGAAATTTTTGCTTTACTAAAAGTCCTAAAATTCCACATCCACATCCTATATCAAGGATATTTCCTTTTAAGTTATTTTTAGATAAAAAGTCAAAAAGTAAAAGGCTATCATTATTATAACGATAGCCTTTTGAATATTGAAAGAGTTTTAGCATTTATAAAGATGATCGCAGATTTTAAATGAATCATTTAAACCCACTACAATAGAAGCTCCGTTTTTACTCGCTATATCGCCTGCTACAAATAATCCTTTTACATTACTTTCTTTGTTTTCATCAAAGCTTGGCACACCTTTTTCATCAACTTCTATAGAGCATTTTTGTAAGAAATCAAGTGGAGTTGAACCACCAATAGCATAAATAATGCGATCATAAATTTCACTTGTATTGTTAGTGAAATTTACTTTAGCTTTGCCATTTTCATCTTCAATACCAGTTATATCTATGCCGAGTTTTGCTTTTACACTGCCTTGCTCAAAAGCTTTTTGAATATCTTCAAGATTAATATCGTTTAATCTTGAGAAAGTTTCTCTTCTATAGCAAAGTGTAACATCGTTATTTTTAGCTAAATCTATAGCGTATTCTGCTGCTGAATTTCCACCGCCTACAACTAAGATTTTTTCATCTTGGCTTGTTGAATTTGCATTAAAATTGATGATTTTTGTTAAAGTTATAGGTAAAGTATAGCTTGGTTTATTTGGCTTACCCATTCTACCTATGGCAATAACTGCATTTTTACAAATATAATTTTCATTTGCAGTACTAACGATGAAATTTTCTCCATCTTTTTTAACACTTTCAACTTCACTAGAAAGCTTTACTTCAAGATTATGCTCTTTAATGGCATTTTGGAAAGTTTCTATCGTACTTTCTCTAGTTCCATCTTCAAAATTTATATGCCCGTGATTTGTGCTATCACAACCTTTATAAGCTTTATCTACTCTTTTGCCTTCTTTGTAAAATTTTACCAAGGTTTGACAAATCGCATCAGCTTTTTCTAAAACAATAACTTCTTTATTTTTTATTTTAGCTTCTACTCCTGCTGCAATACCTGCAGGGCCAGCACCAATAACTACCATATCAAAAATTTTCATTATTTCCCTTTTTTAATTTTTAGTTTATGTAAATGTATCAAAAAAACAATAATAAAAAATAAAAAACAGAAATTATTTTTATTTTGTAAATAAATTTTTTATGCTTATAAATTATTAAATTAATAAAATTTTATAATAAAGTAGATTAAAATGTGTAAAAAATATATTATTATAATATTTTTTGCATAAAATCACTTATATAAAAGCAAAAAAACATAAAAATTATATATAGTATGCAAAAGGAGTTTTTGATGGGACAAAATACAGGACAAAGTTTAAAAAATAATTTTTTAACATTATTGTTATTATCCTTTTGCGGATCTATTATTTATGGTTTACCTTATTTTAGAAAGTATTATTATGATGATTATATGAGTCTTTATCATTTAAATAATTTTGAAATGGGGCTTTTGGGTAGTGCTTATGGATTGCTTGGTTTGTTTTCTTATGCTTTAGGAGGTTATTTAGCAGATCGTTTTGCACCAAAAAAATTATTGATTTTTTCTTTAATTGCTACAGGACTTGGTGGTTTATTGCATTTATATTTTACTTCTTTAAATGCACTTTTGATTATTTATGGAATTTGGGGGATTACTTCATTATTAACTTTTTGGCCTTCTTTGATGAAAATAGTAAGGAGTTTAGCAAATTCTAAAGAACAAGCAAGGGCTTATGGAATTTTTGAAGGCGGTAGAGGAGTTGTTGGTGCTGCACATTTGGCTATAGCTACGAGTATTTTTGGATATTTTCAAACAAAAGCCTTGGCCGCACAAGGTATAGAAATGGTTATTGTGTTTTATTCTATAGCTCCTATTGTAAGTGCTATTTTATTGTTTTTTCTTTTGAAAGATGATATTAATGAGCAAAGTGAGAAGATTAAAATCAAAGACTTGGTTTTTCTTTTGAAAAATTCTGCTCTTTGGCTTGTGGTTGCTATTACTTTTTGTACATATTTTTTTAACATGAGTTTTTATTATTTTACTCCTTATGCAAGCAATGTTATAGGAACTTCTGCTGTTTTTGCAGCTATTTTAACGGTATTGGCTCAATATATTCGTCCGGTTTCTTCTGTAGTGGGTGGATTTATAGCAGATGGATATGGAAAAGCTAAAATAATGATGATAGGCTTTATTTTAATGGGAATTGGTGTTATTTTTTTAATGCTTAGTTCAAAATTAAATGGATTTTTACAAATGAGTGTTTTAACTTCTGCTTGTGTTATAATTTATATAGCTATGTATTCTAATTTTGGAATTTATTATTCTTTACTTAGTGAGGGAAAAATTCCTATACATTTAGCGGGTATGGCTATAGGTGTTGTATCTACTTTTGGGTATTTGCCTGAAGTTTTTGCACCATTACTTGCTGGAGATTTATTAGATAGATACCCAGGTGTAAAAGGTTTTCATATATATTTTACCATCATGATAGTTATGGCTATTTTGGGTGTAATGTTTTGTTTGATTTGGATTAAAAAATACAATAAAAAGGAGATGAAATGAAGGAAATTGTTTTTAACTTTAAAAACAAGGTTAGAGTAATAGAAAATGAATGGATAGTTTTAAAAGATGGCACTAAGCTTTCATCACGAATTTGGCTTCCTCAAGTAAAAGAAAAAGTTCCTGCTATATTAGAATACATTCCTTATAGAAAAAATGATGGAACAAGGGGCAGAGATGAGCCTATGCACGGATATTTTAGTGGTAATGGCTATGCGGTTGTTAGGGTTGATATTAGAGGAAGTGGGGAATCTGATGGTTTATTAGAAGATGAATATTTAAAACAAGAACAAGATGATGCCTTAGAAGTCATTGAGTGGATTGCAAAGCAAGAATGGTGTGATGGGAATATTGGTATGATGGGTAAATCTTGGGGTGGCTTTAATTCTTTACAAGTTGCAGCAAGAAGACCTAAAAATTTAAAAGCAATTATAGTAGTAGGTTTTACTGATGATAGGTTTAATGAGGATATTCATTATAAAGGCGGATGTTTGCTTAATGATAATTTTTGGTGGGGTAATATCATGCTTGCATATCAATCACGCTTTGTTGATCCAAAAATTGATCCAAATGGTAGAAAAAAATGGTTCAATAGGCTTGAGAACATGCCTTTATGGCCCACATTATGGCTTGGGCATACTTTAAAAGATGATTATTGGAAGCATGGGTCTGTTGGGGAAAATTATGATGATATACAAGTTCCTGTTTTTGCATTAGATGGATGGGCTGATTCTTACACTAATCCTGTTTTTACTCTAATGAATGGTTTGAAAGTTCCAAAAAAAGCTATCGTTGGTCCTTGGGCTCATGTTTATCCTCATGATGGCTTACCTTTGCCTGCAATGGGTTTTTTACAAGAAGCACTTAAATGGTGGGATAAATGGCTTAAAAATGAAGAAAACGATGTGCTTGAAGCTCCTATGATACAAGCATATATTGAAAATAGCTCTAAGCCAAATTCAAAAACAGAGAAAGTAGAAGGTCGTTTTGTTGCTTTAAATGATTTTAAAAATGATATTAGCTATAAAAAATACTATTTAAATCCGCATAAATTAACATGTAAAAAATCAAGTGAATTTATCAAAATTAACACTCCATTAAATCATGGGCTTTTATCAGGAGAGTGGATGGGAGCTGGTGTTTTAGGAGAAAGTCCTAGCGATCAAAGGTTGGATGATGGGATGGCAGTTGTTTTTGAAAGTGATTTTTTAGAACAAGATTTGGATGTCTTGGGCTTTCCTATGTTAAATGTAAAAATTGCAAGCGATCAAGAAAAAGCTATGCTTTTTGCTCAACTTAGTGAAGTTAGAGCTGATGGTTTTGTAAAAAGAGTAAGTTATGGAGTAATCAATCTTGCATTAAGTGATAATAAAGAGCAATTTATACCTTTAAAAAAAGATGAATTTATCCAAAAGCAAATCAAACTTGATGCTTGTGGATATAGATTTGCTAAGGGTTCTAAGATAAGATTATCATTAGCAAATTCTTTTTGGCCTATGTTTTGGCCTATGCCAAAAATTTCAACCTTGACTTTAGATTTAAATGAGTGTGAATTTAATTTACCATGTTTTAATGGTCAAGATAGCAATAAAATCAATATGCAAGCACAAAGTGCTCCTTTAACTCCAATAACACTTTTAGAAGAAGGTAGGGTAGATAGAAGTATTTCTTATGATATTTTAAACGATACTTGGACTTGTATTACAGATGGTGTTGGTGGGGTTTTTGGAGAAGGTGTTTATAGATTTGATGAGGTTGATGTTTTAGTAAAGCATAATTTAAAAAGAGAATTAAAACTTCAAAATGAAAACCCATTAAGTGCAGAATATACCATTACCCAAACAATGCAAATAGGACGCGAGGGTTGTATGATGGAGGCGGATATAATCTTAACACAAACTAGCGATTTGGAGTATTTTTATATTAAGGGAAAATTAGTAGTTAAGGAAAATAATAAGCTTGTTTTTGATAAAAAATATGATTGTAAAACTAAAAGAAATAGTTTATAAAATTTCCCAAAGTAAAATTTACTTTGGGAATTAATTTTCTTGCAAGATTTTAGCTAAATCTTTAGCGCCTTTTAAATCCACTTTGCCAGAACCTAAAAGCGGAATTTGTTCTACTTTAAAATATTTACTTGGTTTAAAAATAGCAGGCATAGTAGAGTTTTTAATCGCTTCGCAAATTCCTTCAAAATCTTGCTCTTGGCATTCTACTAATAAGCATACCATTTCACCTTTTTTATCATCATCTAGTGCAACTGCGCAAAATTTTACTATATCTGTATTGATAAATTTAGCAATTTCTTCTTCTAAAGCTCCTAAAGATATCATCTCGCCACCAATTTTTGCAAAACGAGAATAACGATCTACTATATATAAAAAGCCATCCTCATCTACATGGCCTTTATCGCCGGTATTATACCAGCGTATGCCATCGATTTCTTTGATAACTTCATCGGTTTTTTCTTTATTGTTTAAATAACCCACCATAACCTGATGGCCACCAATGAGTATTAATCCATCTTCTCCATGATTTAAACTTTCATAAGTAGATGGATCTACTATGCGTATAGCACTTCCTGGTAAAGGCATACCTACACTACCTTCTTTATTTGCACGGTGTAAAATCCAATAGTCAGGATCAAATTTATTCGGTAAATTCACACTTGCAACCGGAGTGGTTTCAGTGGCTCCATAACCTTCAAAAATAGGTTTTTTAAATTTCATTTCAAAGGCAGTTCTTACTTCGCTTTTGAGTTTTTCAGCACCTGATACGATAATCCTTAAGCTTTCAAACATAATCGCATCAAGTTTTTTATTTCTTGCATAAATACCTAAAAAAGTTGAAGTAGCACACATAATGCTAACATTGTTTTTTACTATAGCTTTTGCTACACCTAGTGCATCTGTTGGATCAGCATGTGTTATGCTTTTAATCCCTTCTAATAAAGGCATAAAAGTAGTTACAGTTAATCCAAAAGCATGAAAAGGTGGCAAAGAAGATAAGACAACATCTTCATTTTTTGCACATAATACATCTGAAATTTGAGCTATATTGCTTAAAATATTGCGATTATTTAGCATTACTCCTTTAGGTGTTCCCTCGCTACCACTACTAAATAATATAGCAGCTATGGCAAGGTTTTGTTTATTAGATGCAAATAATGCTTTTATTAAACAAGTAGGTAAGATACTTACTAAAGCAAGCATAGAAAAGATTTTGAGTTTTTGTCTTTTAAAGTTTGCGATAATATCTTCCATAAAAATAATTCTAACATGCTCTTCAAATTCTAGTTTTATACCTTTATTTTCTAATTTTTCCATAAATTTTCTAGAAGTATAAATTTGTTGAATTTGAGAGCTTTGAATGGCTTGATTTATTGCTTTTACACCTGCTGTGAAATTTAAATTTACCACGATTTTATTTGCAAGTAATACAGCTAGATTACAAAGAGAACTAGCCATGGAAGCAGGGAGTAAAATTCCTATACATTCTTCTTTTGGAGCATAGCTTCCTTGGGTAGGTTGTATATTTAACTCATGTGATCTATTTTTTATAAAAGAGCTAAAAACTAGACTTAAAGCAAGCATTTTTCTATAAGTAATACCACCTATTAAAGGATCAACAATAGCTATTTGACTTAAATTTCTTTTAGCACTATCTATCCAAGCTCTAGCTATAGTATGCATACTTTCACATTGAGATTTCCAAGCAATAAATGAAAGTTCAAAAACTTTTGCTTTAACCACTTCTTTTTTAGTGTGTATTGGCAAGCTTTTTCCAAAAGCAATAGCGATTTTTCTTTTGCTTATTTTGCGGTTTCTTGCTGAAAATTCTTCATCGCTTCTTGAAAAAGCACTTCCCCAAAGTCCTCTAATATAAAAAGGTAAAATCACTCCATCTTGTTCTTCTAATTTTGAGCAAACTAACTCAAATCCACCTTTAAATTCATTAAGCTGTCCATGGCGTGAAAGCACTCCTTCTGGGAAAAGGCAAACTAAATTTCCATTTTTAATATGCATAGCAATAAGCTCTAAGCTTGATTTGCTAGAAGCACTTGAAACAGGAATAACTCCAAATTTATCAAGAAAAATTCTAATATACCACTTAGAATAAATGCTTTTTTCCATAACAAAATAAATTTTTCTTGGTATAGCCATTTGCACAATAGCCCAATCTATAAAAGATATATGATTGCCAAGTAATAACGCTCCGCCTTTTTCAGGAATATTCTCAAAACCTTCTACCAATAAACGGTAGCGTTGAAAAAACGCTATACTCATTAATAAACGCACTAAAGAAAAAGGCAATTTACTTAGCACATAAATGCTTCCAAAAAATGCCACAGCGATGATAAAATAAAACAAATTTATCACTTCAATTTTAGCATAAGCAGCAAAAGTAGCTAGTGCTAAAAAGCCTAACATAAAAATATTTTGTATGAAATTATTTCCTGCTAAGACTTTTCCTAGTTCATTTTCTTTTGCATGAAATTGTATGAGAGAATTTAAAGGTATGATAAAAAATGCTCCGCTTAAACCAAAAATAAAAAACACTACACTATAACTTGGTAAGTTTTCTAAAAATGGCATTAAAATGCTCATTAGAAAAATCCCTAAAGCACCTAGTGGTATAAGACCTAATTCGATGTAATTTTTAGAAAACTTGCCACTAATAAGCGATCCTATAATCACTCCTATACCAGAAAAAGCTAAAGAGCATTGTACATAAAAGGTATTTTCTATAAAAAGATCATTTTTTGCATATACAGGAAAACTCACTAAATAAAGTTGTGATATGGCCCAAAAAAGTGAAATTCCTATAATGCAAAGCCAAATAATTTTATGAGAAAATATTGTTTTTAAATTAGAGGTTAAAAGCTTTCCTTGTAAATATTGTTTTTTGTCAAAACTTAAATTTTTATCTTCTTCTTTTAAGCTAGGAAGTTTATAAGCTAAAAAAAGTTCTAATAAAGCAAAAGCTATTAATACAAAACCCAAAGGTGCAATTTGTGTTAAAATATTCGAAGGAGTGTTAAAATTTGACTCAAAAAGCATTTCAAAGCTTAGAGAAAATACTGCCATACCGGCTAAAATAGCCACAATACTTACTGCATTGACAGCTCCATTTCCCATAGCTAAAAGCTCTTTTCCTACTAATTCTTTTATAAAGCCATATTTTGCAGGAGAGTATAAGGCAGATTGCACTCCCATGATAAAAGTCATTGTAAATGCAAGCCAAAATGCTCCAAGATAATAACACAAACAAATAATACAAGTTAATATTACTGAAAATAATGCAGATATTTTCATGATTTTATTTTTAGGAAATTTATCCGCTAAAAATCCAGATGGTGAAAGCATAAGAATAAAAGGCAAAAGCATTAAAGCATTGACAATAGCAGTTAGAAAAAGTTGGGTGCTATCTTCATAAAATTTATAAATGGTATTTTGTATGATGATTTTGTGTCCTAAATCCACAAAAGCATTAATAAAAGCTACTGCTAAAAATGGCAATACGCCAAAAATCTTTAAAAAATTTCCTTGCATTTAAAACTCCATTTTATTTTAAAAATATTATTTTATTATATAAAATTTAAATGGAGTTTTGATATTTGATTAATCTTTAAATTCTACCACTTCATTAAATGCAAAACGAGCTTTTTCTGTACCAGAATTTTTTTGGGCATGTCCTAGAGCAATGAGCATAGATACTCTTTGTTTAGCGGTGTCTAAATTTAAATATTGATTGATTTTATCTTTATCAAAGCCACCGATAATACACGAACCTAAATTTAAACTATAAGCAGCATTGATAATATTTGCAATAGCAAGATGACTTTGTTCTTTTGCATAAATAAAACTTTGTTCTAAATCCATTGCGTCTAAAAATGGCTTATAGGTTTGCAAGCGTTTATTTAACTCTTCTTGGCTTAAACCACGCTTTTTTAGTTTTTCTTCAAAATAATCTTTAAAATCAGCTCTTGAGATCACAACAATAATAGCAGCACAATTTGCTACATGATTTTGATTGTTAGCTATTTTGGCAATTTCTTTTTTATGTTCATCTTTTTGAAAAACTAAGAATTTCCAAGGTTCAAGCCCTAAAGAACTAGGAGATAATCTAGCACATTCTAAGATATATTCTAAGTTCTCTCTAGAAATTTTTTCTTGAGTATATGCTCTAATAGAAGAGCGATTTTGCATTAAATTTAAATAATCTTGCATATAATTTCCTTATTTTTAGTTTAATTTATCTTATATCTTATAAGCTTTAAAATTGTTAAAATTATATTTTATTGCTACAATTTTATTTTTACTTCATACAAATATTTTATTATACGGTTTTTAAAGGATTAAAATGAAAAAAATAATTTATTTAAGCATATTTTTGATTATACTCATTATAGGGGTGTATTTTTACTTTTTTGCGAATAAGGAAGAATATAATTATCTAACTTATGAGGTTAAAAAACAAGACATTACTCAAAGCATAGAAGCAATAGGTGAAGTTTATGCAAAAACCCAAGTTGATGTTGGTGCACAAGTTAGTGGGCAAATTACTAAACTATATGTAAAATTGGGCGATCGTGTTAATGAGGGTGATTTAATCGCACAAATTGATAAAGATAAACAACAAAATGATTTAGATATTACCAAAGCTAGACTTGAAAGTGCAAAGGCAAATTTAGAAAGTAAAAAAATTGCTCTTGATATAGCTACTAAACAATACCAAAGAGAGCAAAAGCTTTATGCTAAAAAGGCTACTTCTTTAGAAAATCTTGAAAATCTTAAAAATACTTTTTATGCCTTAAGAGCAAATGTGGCTGATTTAAAAGCTCAAACTACTCAACTTGAAATTTCTTTAAAAAATGCTCAAAAAGATTTAGCTTATACCACTATAACTGCACCTAGTAAGGGCGAGATTATCAATGTAGCAGTTGAAGAGGGGCAAACTGTAAATGCAAACCAAAATACACCAAGTATAGTGCGCTTGGCTGATTTAAGTGAAATGGAAATTCGTATGCAAATAGCTGAAGCTGATATTAATAAAATTAGTGTTGGAAAAAAGGTAAAATTTAGCATTTTAAATGAGCCTGATAAAAAATATGAAGCAACTATTTCAAGTATAGATCCAGCAAATACTACCATAAGTGATGCAACAAGCAATACAAATTTAAACTCAAACTCAAGTACTAGTGCTAGTGCTGTGTATTATTATGCAAGGGTTTTTGTAAAAAATGATAATAATTTTTTACGCATAGGTATGAGTACAGAAAATGAAATTGCTATTAAAACAGAAAATAATACTTTAGTTATACCAACTTTAGCTATAAAAAGCGATACAAGTGGTTATTATGTAGAAATTTTAAAAGCCAATAATATAAGTGTAAAAACACCTGTTAAATTAGGTATCAAAGATAGTTTAAATACTCAAATTTTAGATGGTATTAATGAGGGTGATTTAGTTATCATAGGTAAAAATAAAAAATGATACGCTTAGAAAATATACAAAAAAAGATTAATAATACAGCTATTTTAGAAAATATTAATCTTTATATTCAAAAGGGAGAATTTGTAGCCATTATAGGACAATCAGGAAGTGGTAAAACCTCTCTTTTAAATATTATAGGTACACTTGATGAGCCAAGTAGTGGAAAATATTTTTTAGATGCATATGAAGTAACTAATTTAAGCAAAGATGAAAAAGCAAGAATTAGACGCGAAAAAATTGGTTTTATTTTCCAAAGATATAATTTGCTTAGTCTTTTAAATGCTAAAGATAATGTAGCCTTACCTGCTGTTTATGCAGGAAAAAATAAACAAGAAAGATCGCAAAAGGCTAAAGAATTACTTTCTTTTTTAGAGCTTGATCATAAAGAATTATCAAAGCCAAATGAACTAAGTGGTGGGCAACAGCAAAGAGTTTCTATAGCAAGAGCTTTGATAAATGGTGGCGAGCTTATTTTAGCAGATGAGCCAACGGGTGCGCTTGATTCTAAAAGCGGTAAGATAGTTTTAGAAATTTTAAATAAACTAAATGAGCAAGGACACACCGTAGTTTTAGTCACTCATGATAGAGAAATAGCTGCTAGAGCAAAAAGAGTTATAGAAATTAAAGATGGTAAGATTATAAGTGATAATGGTGCAAAAAAAACAGATGAAATAAAAACTAAGTTAATGCCAAAAGAGAAAAAAAGCTTTAATTTGCTTAAAAATCAGCTTTTTGAAAGTTTAAAAATGTCTATAACTTCCATTGTAGCACACAAACTACGCTCTTTGCTTACTATGCTTGGTATTATCATAGGCATAGCTTCAGTAGTTTGCGTGGTTGCTTTAGGGCTTGGAGCCCAACAAAACATACTTGCTTCTATTAGCTCTATTGGGACTAATACCATAGAAGTTGTTTCAGGGCGTGGCTTGGGAGATATTCGATCAGGTAGAACAAGGCTTAATTTAAGTGATTTAAAAACCTTAAGCTCTTTGCCTTATTTAGAAGCAGTAGAAGCAGATGTGGGTAAAATAGGGGTGGTAACTTATAAGAATAATTCTTTACAAGCTAGAATTTATGGAGTAGGACCAAATCATCTAAGACTTAGGGGTTTTGTGATGGTAGATGGTAGGTTTATTAATAATGAAGATATAAAAGATAATACTAATATTTGCATTATAGATGAAAATGCTTTGAGAATTTTATTTGATAATATCAGCGTTAAAGATGTTTTAGGTAAAAGCGTGATTTTTAACAAGCAACCTTTAACTATAGTTGGTGTTTTAAAAAAAGAAAGAGATAATAAAGGCTTTAGAGCTGATGAAAATACCATTAAAATTTATACTCCTTATTCTACTTTGATGAATAAAATCACAGGAGATAAACAAATAAGAGCCATAGTAACTAAGGTAAAAGATGAGGTAAATCCTGCTTTGGCTGAGGAGGCTATGGTAAAAATTTTAGAGATTAAACGCGGAAAAAAAGATTTTTTTACTATAAATTCTGACGCGATTAAAAATGCCATTGAGGAAAATACTGCTACTTTGACTTTACTTATTTCTTCTATTGCAGTGGTATCTTTGATAGTAGGTGGTATTGGTGTGATGAATATCATGCTTGTTTCAGTAAGTGAGCGCACAAGAGAAATTGGAGTTAGAATGGCTATTGGAGCTAGAAAAGAAGATATTTTAATGCAGTTTTTAATCGAAGCTGTGTTGATTTGTTCTTTAGGGGCTATTTTTGGAGTAATGCTTTCTTTTATCATCATTGAAGTATTTAATTCTTTAAATTTTGGTTTTACGATGATACTTTCATTAAATTCGGTATTTTTAGGGCTTTTAAGTTCGGTTTTAATCGGAGTGGTTTTTGGATTTTTCCCAGCAAAAAATGCAGCAAATTTAAATCCTATTAGTGCTTTATCAAAGGAATGAGATGAGAATATTTTTATTATTTTTTATAGCCTTTTTTTTAAATGCCTGCGTAGGAGTAAAATTAGAACAAGTATCTCAAGAACAAATAAAAAAAGAATATTTTGAAGATTTTAACGCAAGCAAGGCTTGGTGGGAAAAATATAACAATCAAGACTTAAATAATATCTTAAAAGCTATTATTGATAATAATAAAGACTTAAATATAGCAAGGGTTAATTTTTTAAGTACTTTAGCTAGATATAAGCTTTTAAATTTAGATCTTTATCCTACTTTGAGTGGAAATTTTGGTGCAAATATAAGAAAAAATTTAAACAATGGCACAAAAACGCATAGTTTTTCAAATGGCATTATGTTAAATTATGAGCTTGATATATATGGCAAAATTTCAGATCAAGTTGCTAGTTCTGAATTTTTAGCAAAGGCGAGTGAGTATGAATTACGCTCTTTAGAGCTTGATACGATTAATTTAGCGATAAATAGTATTTTTGAATTTATTTATTTCAATGATGTAGATCATTTATTAAACAAACATTTAAAAAATCTAGAGCAAATGCTAGAAATTTATACTACTAAACTTAATTATGGAAAAGTTGAATATATAGATCTTTTAAATATTAAAAAATCTTTATTAAACACTAAACAAAATATCATTACAAATTTGCAAAATAAAGACTTAACTCTTAAAAATATAAAAGACTTACTGGGTAAAGATGATGAGCATTTGATTAATAAAATGCTAAATTATACTCTTGAAGATTTTTCTTTGCAAAAAATTAATTTTGATATAGAATTAAAAATGCTTGCTTATAGACCACAAGTTCAAGCAAAACTAAATCAACTTATGGCTTCTTACAAGGATTATACAAGTGTGCAAAAAAGTATTTTACCTAGGATAAAAATATTGGGAAATTTAGATGGGAATGATAAGAATATTGATGAGAGTTTTAAATTTTTAATTTTAGGAGGCAATGTCGCCATTGACTTACCATTTTTGGACTTTTATAGAGTAAAACAAAATGTAAAAATTTCTGAATTAACATACCAAGCTCGTTTGGTTGAATATAAAGATGTATTACAAAGAACTATCCATGAATTTAATTTTTGTTATGAAAATGACAAGTATTATAATGATTTGTTAAAATTAGTAAAAGACATTAATGTTAATCAAGAAAAAATTACACAGCTATATTTAGAAAAATATGAATTAGGTCGCAGTGAATTAAAAGATTATCTTGATGCGGACGCTTTGTTTATAAATTCACTCCAAGAGCTTAGCAGAGCAAAGCTATCTTTGCTTAAAAATATTAATTTATATCATAATATTGTTTTAATTTCAGAGTAAAAAAGACTAAAAGTGTTTCATTTTGTAATATTATAAGAAAAGAGTGTTGTTTATTTGCGTTGTTTTAAAGTCATTTAGAATACAATTGATAAATAAATCAAACAAAGGAGAATTATGAAATTTGATTTTTATGCAACGCTAGTTACTATGGTTATAGTATTGCTTTTAGGCGTATTTGTCATTAAAAGGGTAAAATTTCTTCGTGATTATAATATCCCTGAGCCAGTTGTTGGTGGTGGGATTGCTGCGATTATTCTTTTGATCTTACATAGTTTCTTCTCATTGGATATTAAATTTGATGAATCTATGAAAGATCCTTTAATGCTTGCATTTTTTTCAAGTATTGGTTTGTTAGCTGATTTTGCTTCTTTAAAAAAGGGTGGAAGAAAATTAGCAATTTTTTTAGTTGTTGTTGTTGGCTTGCTTTTTGCGCAAAATATAGTTGGCATAGGTGTGGCAAGTGCTATGGGGCAAAATCCACTAATGGGACTTATAGCAGGTTCTGTTACAATGAGTGGCGGTCATGGAACAGGTGCAGCATGGGCAGCTGAATTTATTAAAGAACCTTATTTTTACTCTAGTGCAACTACTGTTGCTATTGCTTGTGCTACTTTTGGGCTTATTTCAGGTGGTATCATAGGTGGGCCTGTCGCAAGATATTTAGTCAATAAATATAAGTTAGTAGTTCCAAAGCAAAATGATGATAAAGATGCGATTTTAAATTTCCAGTCTCCAGAAAAAGAAAGACTAATCACACCTTCTTCTTTTATAGAATCTTTGGCATTAATTGCTTTATGTTTATTAATAGGTAGTGCTTTGTCTACTTATATTAAAACAAATACAGGTTTTACTTTACCAACTTTTGTGTATTGTCTTTTTGTAGGTGTGGTTTTAAGAAATGTTTTATCAGCTACAAAAATTCATCATGTATTTGATAGAGAAGTATCAGTTTTAGGTAATGTAAGCTTGTCTTTATTTTTAGCTTTAGCTCTAATGACTATTAATCTTTGGGATTTAGTAACTCTTGCACTACCGATGTTGGTAATTTTAGCTGTTCAGGTTGCTATGATGGCTGCTTATGCTATATTTATCACTTTTAGGGTATGTGGAAAAGATTATGACGCAGCAGTTTTAGCAGCAGGACATTGTGGTTTTGGTTTGGGCGCTACTCCAACAGCTATGGTAAATATGCAAACTGTAACAAATCACTATGGTATGAGCCATATGGCATTTATTATTGTACCTTTAGTGGGTGCGTTTTTCATAGATATAGTAAATGCTTTAGTGATCAATGCTTTCTTGTATCTACCATTCTTTCATTAAAATCATCTAGCACTAAATTGGTGCTAGATTAAATTTTCTTATCTTTACTTTTGCATAAATGATTTAAAAAGCACTCTTTGCATAAAGGATTTTTAGCTTTACATGTATAACGCCCAAAAAGCACCATAGCTTGATGAAGATAGTTTAGATTATCTTTAAAAATTTTAGTTAAGTCTTTTTCGGTTTCTTCGGGAGTTTTGGCTTTGCTAAGATTAAGTCTATGCGAAACTCTAAATACATGGGTATCTACAGCCATGCAATTAGCCCCGCACCATTCTATCATCACTACATGTGCAGTTTTTTGTCCTACGCCTGCTAGAGTTTTCAAATCTTGCTCGTCCATTGGAATTTCACCATTAAATTGCTCGCAAACTGCTTGAGCCATTTTGATTAAATTTTGTGCTTTATTATTATAAAATGAGCAAGAATTAATCAAAAGTTTTAAAGAAGATAAATTTGCCTTAGCTAAATCTTGCACACTAGGGTAAGCTTTAAATAAAGCAGGTGTGATGAGATTAACCCTTTTATCAGTACATTGAGCTGAAAGCATAACACAAACTATAAGTTCATAAGCATTACTAAAAACTAATTCTGTTTTTGCTTGTCCAAAATGTTTTAAAAATAATTCTTTAATCTCTAAATTTCTTTTCATAAACTTATTGTATGTTAATCGGCTTTAAATAAAGTTTAGATATAATAAAATCAACAAAACTATTTCAAAGGAAAAACAATGAAAAAAATTTCTTTAGTTGCTGCGGCTTTATTAACAGGTTTGAGTTTAAATGCTGCGGTGGTTGCAACCCTTGATGGAAACAATATTAGCGATACAGAAGTAAATGAGTTTTTTGCTCCTATGTTAAGAGGTGCTAAAATCACTGACTTACCAGCTGAACAAAAAAAAGCAATCATTGATCAATATATCATCCAACAACTTGTATTAAAAGACGCTAAAGCTCAAAAAATAGAAAATGATCCTTCATATAAAGAAGAATTAGAGCGTGCTAAAGAAGCTATCATGGTAAATATCTATCAAAAGAAAATTTTTGATTCTATCAAAAATGATGATGCTAAGGCTAAAAAATACTATGAAGCAAATAAAGATAAATTTACTAAACCAGCTCAAGTAAAAGCTAAGCATATTTTGGTAACTAGTGAAAAAGAAGCTAAAGATATTATTGCCGAGCTTAGTAAGTTAAGTGGAAAAGCTTTAAATGATAAATTTGCTCAACTTGCAAAAGAAAAATCAATCGACAAAGGTTCTTCGGCTCAAGGTGGTGATCTTGGATGGTTTGCTGAATCAACTATGGTAAAACCATTTGCTGATGCAGCTTTTTCTATGAAAAAAGGCACTATTTCTAAAACACCAGTAAAAAGTGATTTTGGATATCATATTATTTTAAAAGAAGATGCTAGAGCGAAAAGTACTATGAGTTATAATGAAGTAAAAGCAGGTATTGAAAGCAATATCAAAATGGAAGAATTTAAAGAACTTATGAATAAAAAAGCTCAAGAGCTTCGTCAAAAAGCAAAAGTGGAATATAAATAATGGGTGTATTAGATCTTGTCAAACCAGGTGTTTTAAGTGGCGATGATCTAAATACCGTATATAATTATGCAAAAAAAGAAGGATTTGCTATCCCTGCGGTAAATGTCGTGGGGACAAATTCTATTAATGCGGTTTTAGAAAGTGCTAAAAAAGTTAATTCACCTGTGATTATTCAGTTTTCAAATGGTGGAGCTAAATTTGTAGCAGGAAAAGCTTGTCCAAAAGCTGATGTGCTTGGTGCTATAAGTGGTGCAAGACATGTACATTTAATGGCAAAAGCTTATGGAGTTCCAGTAATTTTACACACAGATCATGCTGCTAGAAAATTACTTCCTTGGATTGATGCTTTGATTGAAGCAAATATTGAGTTTAAAAAAGAAACAGGTAAGCCTTTGTTTAGCTCTCATATGATTGATTTAAGTGAAGAGGATTTAGAAAGTAATCTAGGCACTTGCGAAAATTATCTAAAACAAATGTCTGAGCTTGGAATTTCTTTAGAGCTTGAGCTAGGATGTACGGGTGGTGAAGAAGATGGAGTGGATAATACTAATATTGATAATGCAAAATTATACACTCAGCCTGAAGATGTAGCATTAGCTTATGAGAGACTTTCTAAAATTAGTGATAGATTTTCAATTGCAGCTAGTTTTGGTAATGTACATGGAGTATATAAACCAGGAAATGTGATTTTAAGACCTGAAATTCTTAAAAACTCTCAAAATTATGTAAAAGAAAAATTCAATCTTGGTGAAGATAAACCAATCAATTTTGTTTTCCATGGTGGCAGTGGTAGCGATATAGAGGATATCAAAGCAGCACTTAGCTATGGTGTAATTAAGATGAATATTGATACAGATACACAATGGGCTTTTTGGGATGGTGTTAGAGAGTATGAGCTTAAAAATAAAGCTTATTTGCAAGGCCAAATTGGTAATCCAGATGGAGAAGATAAGCCAAATAAAAAATACTATGATCCAAGAGTATGGCTTAGAGCGGGCGAAGAGAGTATGATCAAACGCTTAGAGTGTGCTTTTAGTGATTTAAATTGTATCGATAGAAACTAAGAGTTTTATAACTCTTAGTTGATTTTCCTGTGAAGATTTCAAATTTTTAGAGTAAAATTAACAAAGGTTTATAAAATGGAAGTTAAAACAACTGATGATTTTTCTGATCTTGTATTGCCTGAGGGAAAAGGTAGTACAGGAATTGTTGCTTATTTAAAGATTATATTTATCCCTGCTATATTGTATATTTTAGTGCTTTTAGGATATTTTGGAAAGATTGATTTTAAAGTAGAATTACATAGTGTTGTAATGATAGGGATTATCTTTTTGGTGGCTTTGATCTTTGCTAGACACAGCGCTGATTATGCTTCAAGTATTTTTGAGCAACAAAAAGATGAATTTAAACTTATATTAAAACGCTATATTATGAAGCATTTTTTAGTTATAGGTAAAGAAACAAAGTCAAACGCTAGTTTTGATGATTTTGCTTATGCTTATGTGAAAGATTTAAGAAATGAAAATTTTGCTTCTGTGGGTGCAGCTATTTTTCCTATGCTTGGTATTTTAGGAACTTTTATAAGTATAGCCATGTCTATGCCAAATTTTAATTCAAGCGACACAGCAGGTTTAGAACAAGAAATTTCAGTTTTATTAAATGGGGTAGGAACAGCCTTTTATGTATCAATTTATGGAATTTTCTTGGCGCTTTGGTGGATATTTTTTGAAAAATACGGCAGTAGTAAATTCCAAAAACTTCTTAATCGCCAAAAAAATGCAACAAGCGATTTTTTCTGGTCTAAAGAAGAAATTGATAGAAAGTATCTTCAAGAAAGTTTGCAGCATTTTGAAAAAATAGGCACGATTTTTGAGCATGTAAGTAATGAGGAATTTTTTAAAGAATTAGATAATACAATAGATAGAAAATTCAAAGTTTTTCAAGAGCTTGTAAATGCTGAGGAAAAAGCTGTAAGATTAAGCAGTGAGCATGTAAAACAAACTATGAGTGATTTATCTAAAACCCAAAGAGAACAAAAAGATATAGTTAAAACTTACAGCGAGATTGCAAATGCGGTAAATATGCTAAATTCAAACATAAAAGATTTAACTTTAAGAATTTCAGAGCAATATAACAGACTTTTAGATGTGAGTTCGGATAAAATTGTGCATTTAGATAAAAGTGTGAGTGCTTTAGATGAAAAGGTAAATAATTTTTCAAATAATATTGAAAAATATCAAAATCTTATGCTTGATAATCAAACTAAGCTTTTTGAAGGCTTTAGGGCAAGTATTATAGAGGGTATGCATACTTTTAAAGAAGCTTATGAAGATGAAAAAAATATTGACGAAAAAATTTCACTAATGCAAGAATTTAAAGAAGAAAGCAAAGAATTAGATGAGCAAACCACACAAGTTATTGCAAAGCTTGAAAATCAAAAAGAAGATGAAAAAATAGATGATAAAAAATAATTCTAACAATGAAGAAAATAATTTTTGGATAGCCTATGCAGATTTAATGGCGGGCTTGCTTTTTATATTTATTTTGCTTATTGGAGCTATAGTTGTTAAGTATGTTTTAACTCAAAGTGATTTGCAAATCATAAAAGAAAATCTACAAAAACAAGAAGAGCGCTTAAGAGAGAATAAAGAAGAGTTAAACCAAAAAGAAGATATTTTAAAAAATCTTAGTCAAAAATTAAATAATACTTCAAGCACGCTTGATGATGTTAATAAGCAAAAACAGGCTTTAGAGGCTAATATTACTAAACTCAATCAAGATTTAAATTCAAGTTTGGATGAAAAAGATCAACAAATTTTTGCTTTGCTTGAGAGATTAAACAAAAAAGATGAAGAAATCAAAGAATTAGAGCGTAATTTTGATGAGGCAAAAAGTAAGATCAAAGAACTAGGATTAATCAAAGAAAATACCATCAAAAATCTTCAAGCAAAATTTGATACTAATATTACCTTAGATTCTAATACAGGCGCGATAGTTTTACCTTCTGAAGTGCTTTTTGATACAAATTCTTTTACTCTAAAAGCTCAAGCAAAAGAGAATTTAAAGGCAATTTTAACACAGTATTTTGACAATATCTTAAAAGATGAAAATATCTTAAATAGTATAGAAAATATAGTCATAGAAGGTCACACAGATAGTGCAGGCTCTTATATATATAATCTTGATTTATCACAAAAAAGAGCTTATGCTGTGATGAGTTTTATACACTCATTTTACAAAGATCCAAGATTGCAAAAACTTTTAATGGCAAGTGGTAGATCTTATTCTGATGTGATTATGAAAGATGGTAAAGAAGATAAAGAAGCAAGTCGTAGAATAGAGATTAAGTTTAATATCAATACAAATAATGCTTTAGAAAAGGTTGAAAAATACCTTGATAGCAAGTAGAATTGATGTTTTAAAATACAAAGATTTTGAATTTTTACTCAAAAGAGATGATTTACTAGGTTATATTAATGGAAATAAGGCTAGAAAACTAGCCTTTTTTGAAAAAAGCAAACATTTATTTAAAAAAGGACAAAGATTTATTTCTTTTGGTTCTTCTCAAAGCAATGCTTTAGTTGCTTTAGCTAAGTTTTGTTACGAAAATGATTTTTTGCTCATTTTTGTTTGTGAAAAAATGAGTTCTTTTTTAAAAGAAAATCCCCATGGAAATTTAGAATTTGCATTAAAACACAATGTTGAGTTGATAGAAAATATAAATTATCCCACAAGAAGACTGCAAGCTTTAGCCTTGAAAAAAGATGATGATGTTTTTATAGAAGAGGGTGTGGCTATAAAAGAAGCTGAATTTGGATACCAACAACTGGCTTTAGAGCTTAGTGAGCAATTGAATGAAAATGTAAGTATTTTCTTACCCTCAGGCACAGGAACTTCTGCGGCTTTTTTGGCTAAACATAGCAAATTTAAAGTTTTTACATGTGCTTGTGTGGGAGATAGTGCGTATTTAAAAGAGCAAATTTTAAGCTTAGAGTCAAATTATGATTTTGATAATTTAACCATATTAAATCCACCAAAAAAATATCATTTTGCTAAGCCTTATTTAGAATTTTATGAGCTTTATCAAGATCTAAAAAAAGAATGTAGAGTAGAGTTTGATTTGCTTTATGATATGGTGGGTTTTAAAACTTTATTAGCTCATAAAGAGCAATTTGGTGGAAAAATCTTATATATCCATCAAGGAGGCCTTGAAGGAAATATAAGCATGTTAAAGCGTTATGAGTATAAATTAAAAAATACCAAAATAAAAAATCACTAAGATAATCAAAGGTATGATAAACTTAACATAGTAATACCATAGTTTAAAAATACTTCCTTTTAGGGTATTTTGATTAGAAAGCTCATAAATTGCATCTTTTTTAAGCACCCAACCTACATATATACAACAAAAAAATGCGGTTAAAACAAAGAATATGTTTCCACTAATAAAATCAAAGCTATCAAAAATATTTTTTCCTTTGATGATAGTAATATCTTTTAAAGGACCATAAGTAAGTATGCATGGTAAATTTCCCAAGACAAAAATACTTCCAAGCGTTAGATTGATAGCAGTATTTTTAGCTAGTTTAAATTTTTCTTCTAAAACACTGATAATTACTTGATAAATTGGCAAACTTGTGGTAAGTGCAGCGATGATTAAAAGCAAAAAGAAAAACACGCAAATTATACTTCCAAAAGGTATATGTGAAAATGCAACAGGTAAGGTCTTAAAAACCAAAGATGGCCCACTATCAGGGGTTAAACCTACGCTAAATAAAGCTGGAAAAATCATAAAACCAGCAAGTACTGCTATGAGGGTATTTAAAATTCCTGTATAAACAGAAGTTTTGATTAAATTCTCATTTTTTTTAAGGTGAGATGATAAGGTTATCATTACCCCAAAGCCTAAAGATAGGGCAAAAAATACTTGTCCTAAAACATCTATAAACAATTTAGGAGTGATTTTGGAAAGATCAGGAGTAAGGTAAAATTTCACGCCCTCACTTGCTCCTTCAAGTGTTAAATTGCGTGCAACAACAACCAAAAGGCAGATAAATAAAAATGGCATAAGGTATTTTACTGACTTTTCTATGCCATCAATCACACCTTTTTTTAAGATAATCCAGTTAATTATCACAAATATAGTAGTAAAAATTCCTATTAATAAAGGATTGTTTTCTATAGTAGAGCTATAAAATTCGCTTGTATATTGAGCATTAATGGGACTTGAAAGATTAAAATCGCCTATGATGATTTTAAAAATATAAGCTAAAACCCATCCACCTATTACCATATAATAAGCCATGATTCCAAAACTACCTAAAAGTCCCATATAGCCAACACCTTGCCAAGAATTAGATATTTTAACTCCATCACTTGTTTTTCCGCCAAAAGCATCAACTGAATTTAGCATTCTGCGTCTTCCTATAACATTTTCAACCAAAATCACAGGAATTCCTATAAAAATCATAGCTATACAAAAGGCTAAAACATAAGCACCGCCCCCATTTTCACCTACTAAGTATGGAAAACGCCAAGTGGCTCCAAAACCAATAGTCGCTCCTGCTACTGTAAGGATATAAGTTAGCGTATTGCTCCAAGTTTGTCTTTGCATGCTTTTTCCTTGCTAAATTTAAATAAAAAATATTTTAAGATAAAAAATAATACCATTATGCCAAATTTTTATTTATTTTTTTATCAAATTAAAGGAAAATCCATGCAAAAAAAGAAAATTTTATTTTTAGGTGCAGGATATGCTACTTTATCGGCTATAAAAGCCTTACCTGATGAGTTTTTTGAAAAAGCACAAGTGAGTTTGATTAATAACAATTCTTATCATTATCATACTATTTTACTACACAAAGTAGCTTCAAATGAAGATATTTATAGTTCAAAATATGATCTTTTGCCTTTATTAAATCCAAAAATAAACTTTATTCAAGATGAAGTTTTAAAAATTTCTAAAGATAAAGTTTTTACTAAAAATAATGAATTTGACTTTGATATTTTAGTATGTGGGCTTGGTTTTGCTAAAGAAACTTTTGGCATTAAAGGTATGCAAGAATATGCTTTGAGTATAGATAATTATGAAAATGCTTTAAAAATTAATGAAATTATATATGAGAAAATAAAAAATTATAAAACCACTCAAAATGAAGATGATTTAAAAATCACAGTTTGTGGTGGGGGTTTAAGCGGGGTTGAATTTGTAGCTTCTTTAGCTAAAGAGCTTAAATTCTTTTGCCAAAAAGAGCAAATTGCTTATGAGAAATTAGAACTTTCTATTATTGAAGCTATGGATCAAATTTTACCTATGTTTGATAAAAGTTTGGCTTTAAAAGCAAGGCAAAGGTTAGAGACACTTGGTGTGAAAGTATATGAAAAATCTAAAATCATAGAATGTGAAAAAAACGGCATAAGACTTGATGGGGGAGAATTTGTTAAAGCTAATACTATCATTTGGACTGCAGGAGTTAGAGGTAATAGTGTTATAGAAAATAGCTCAGATTTTCCAAGTGCAAGATCGCGTATAGAGGTAGATGCTTTTATGCATCCATTAAATGTTGAAAATGCATCAAGATACTTTTTTATAGGTGATAATAGTTTATTTAAAAATCCTAAAACCAATACCCCTTATCCTCCAACAGCCCAGCTTGCATTAAGAGAAGGAGCTTATGTAGCTAAAGCTTTAATGGCTATGATTGATGAGAAAGAATTTAAGCAAGAATTTTCTTTTATAAGTGGAAATACCGTTTGTTCTATCGGAAAAGATTATGCAGTTGGAACGGTTTTACATAAGCCAATTAGTGGTTTTTTAGCAATAAAACTTAAAATTTTTATAGAAAAACTATGGCAGTACCAACTTGAAGGATTGAAAGGTTTTTTGAAATAAAATTAATTTTAAATAGAGTTTTTAAGGAACTCTATTTAAAAACTCATTTGCATCTACATAGCCTATAATGCGTCCTTTTTCTTCGCCTTTGTTAAAAAATATCATCACAGGAGGTCCAAAAACTCCAAATTCTTTCATAAGAGCTAAATCTTCTTGGCTGTTGTGTGTTACATCTGCTTTTAAAAGCGTGTAATTAGCAAGCAAATTTTGTACTTTAGCATCTGTAAAAGTATATTCTTCTAAAAGTTTGCAGTTTTCACACCAAGCGGCTGTAAATTCAAGCATAACAGGTTTGGTAGAATTTTGTAATTCTTGCTTAAGTTCTTTTAAATTTTTAATGGTTTTAAAACTTAAACTAGGGCTATTTTCTTTTGAAGTAAGGTTAAACTCAAGAGGTTTTAGTAGGCTTTTTGAACCCATTGAGCCGCCTAAAATTAGGCTTAAACTGTAAGTTAAAACTAAAATCATACTCGCTTTTTTAAATTTATTAAAATTAGTTTTAGCTTCATCAAATAAACCCATAAAACTAGCAAAAAATATCCCTATAATTCCATAAAGTATCAAAATGATATTTACACTAAGTATTCTTTCTAGCATCCAAACTGCCATAATGAGCATGATAAAACCAAAGAAAATCTTTATCTTAAGCATCCAAGCCCCACTTTTTAAAAGATTTCCTCCAAGACCTATTAAGAGTAAAGGCATGCCCATACCAAAACTCATCACAAATAAAGAAAGTCCTCCCAAAAATACATCACCACTATTAGTAATATAAAGCAAAGCTCCTGCTAAAGGTGCAGCCACGCAAGGACCTACAATAAGAGCTGATAAAAAGCCCATGATAGCTATACCAAAAACTCCATTTTTGCCTTCTATTTTTTTATTGATAAAATTTTGAAATTTAAGCGGTAGTTGTAATTCATAAAGTCCAAACATAGAAAGTGAAAGTAATACAAAAATGCCTGCAAAAGTAATGATAATCCAAGGTTGTTGTAATAAACCTTGTACATTAGCCCCTGCAAGGCCTACTAAAGCACCTGCTATAGCATAAGCTAAAGACATAAAAAAGACATAGATAAAAGATAAATAAAAGCTATGTTTTTTAGATGGTTTGTCTTTGAGCTTCATTGCAATTAATGAAGAAAGAATAGGTATCATTGGTAAAATGCAAGGAGTAAATGCTAGTAATAAGCCATAACCAAAGAAAGTCAAAAGTGTGATAAATATATTTTGCGTACTTAAATCATTAGCAATTTGCTCATCTTCGTTTTGCTTTTTAAATTGATCTTTAGTTGATTTTATAGCATAAATTCCATTTTGTTTATTAAGCTCATAATTTACATATACAGGACGATAGCATAAACCTTCTTCTGAACAACCTTGATAAGCTAGGGAAAGTTTTGCTTTGTTATTTTTAACAAAATCATCTAATAATAATTGAGGTATGAAAAGTTCAAGTTGGCTAAAGATTACTTCTTTATTTTCTCTAGTTTGAGTTTGTGGGAAATTTAATAAAGAAGTAATGTCATTAGAGTCTAATTCTACTTTGATTTGATCTTTGTAAAGATAAATTCTATCTGCAAGATTGATTTTTAAAAAAATTCCTTGATTGTTGCTATGGGTATTGAGTTTAAAGGCTTCATTAAGTGATAATACTCCATTATTAGCAAAAGCTAAATTGAAAAAAATAAAAAATACCGCTAAAAAACGCATTTTTCTCCTTGAAATTGAAAATTAAATTTGTTTTATTTTACTTATTTGTGGTAAATTTAAGTTAATAATTATCCTAAATTAAGGAGTTTGTTGTGGATAAGGATAAATTTACTCTTATTAAAGTGAAAAAATCAACACTTGAGTATGAAAGCGAACTTAGAAGATTACAAATTGAGCTTTTAAAATTTCAAAATCATGTCAAAGATAAAGGATTAAAAGTTTTGATTTTAATTGAAGGGCGTGATGCAGCAGGAAAAGGTGGTGCTATTAAAAGATTAATTGAACATTTAAATCCTAGAGGTTGTCGTGTGGTAGCACTTGAAAAACCAAGTGATGTGGAAAGAACTCAGTGGTATTTTCAGCGTTATGTGACACATTTGCCTGCAGCAGGAGAGATAGTAATTTTTGATAGATCTTGGTATAATAGAGCGGGGGTGGAACCTGTGATGGGTTTTTGTACTCCAAATGAGCATAAAAAATTCTTGCGCGAGGTGTCTTCTTTTGAAGAAATGCTACTTGATAGTGGAATTTTGTTTTTTAAATTTTATTTTTCAGTTTCCAAACAAGAGCAAAAAAGGCGTTTTGAGCAAAGGAGAACAGATCCGCTAAAACAATACAAACTTTCTGTTGTTGATGAAAAATCACAAGAATTATGGGATAAATACACTCTAGCCAAATATTCTATGCTTTTAGCTTCTAATACACCAAAATGTCCTTGGGTGATCATTAATTCAGATAGTAAAAAGAAAGCAAGGATAAATTTGTTTAAATATCTACTTAATTCTTTAGAGTATCCAAATAAAATTAAAAATAAGTATTTTAAATATGATAAAAAATTAGTCCGTAGCGGTGAGGAAGAAATTCGTAAGATGGAACTTAGTTTAAATGATGAAAAACTTAAAAAATTTGATAAAAAATAAAGGCTAGAATTGAATCATCTTTTTATAGTGCGTAATAAATTTAATGAGCATAAAAAAATCAGTCCAAAGGTGTTTGCAGTTAATGCCTTTTTGCTAGCATTTTTATTGTTTTTATTTTTTTATTTATCTTTTTTAAGTGCTAGTTATAATTTTGATTTTATGGCAATTTATGAGTATAAAGACAAAATGATACAAGGTTTTTTTACGAGTTTTTTTATTAGTGTTTTGTCTTTGATTGTAGGTGTGATTTTTGCTTTGATTTTGTGTTATATGAGTCTTTGTAAAATCGTGCTTTTTAATATGTTTGCAAGAGTTTTTATAGAGCTTATTAGAGGCACACCTTTGCTAGTGCAAATTTTATTGATTTATTATATTTTTGCAGATAATTTGGGGCTTGATAATCGCTATGTTTGTGGAGTTTTGATTTTAGCTTTATTTGCTAGTGCTTATATTTGTGAAATATTTAGAGCAGGGATTTTAAGTGTTGATAAAATGCAATATGAAAGTGCTAAGGCTTTGGGTTTGAGTGAGTTTGAAATTTATAAAAGTGTGATTTTTCCTCAAGCTTTAAAAAATATCTTAGCACCACTAAGTGGACAACTTAGTAATTTGATCAAAGATAGCTCTCTTTTAAGCGTTATAGCTATTTCAGAATTAACTCAAAATGCTCAAGAAATTAATGCTTTTACCTTTTCTACTTTAGAAATTTATATTCCCTTAGCGCTTTGTTATTTGGTTTTAACTTTACCTATTTCTATGTTTTCAAGAAAGCTTGAAAAGAGTTTTTCTTAAAAGAAAAACTCAAGCTTTTGTTCTTTGAAAACTTCTTGCATATCTTTGAGATATTTTTGACTTAGTTTATCAAAAAGACCATTTTTTTTAGATTTTAAAATAAACTCATTGAGCTCTTCTTTTAATTTGGTATTGTTTTTATTTAAAGCTATGGCCCATTGCTCAGGTGTTTTTTCAAAAGGGGTAAAAATAGCTTTTGTTTGCTCAGGATGTTTTTTCCATGCTTTATAAATACTCATTTGATCATAAATAAAAGCATCAGCTTTTGCTTGAATGACTTCTAAAATGGCTGCATTTTCTTTATCAAATACTAGGATTTTTGCATTTTTAAGATTTTTTTGAGCATATAAATGTGCACTTGAACCTCTTTTTAAAGCAAGGATTTTCCCTTTTTGATTTAAATCTTCTATGGAATTAATATTTGATTTTTTAGCACTTAATATCGCTAAATTTGCCTTAGCATAAGGCAAGGTAAAATCTATTACTTTTTTTCTTTGCTCGCTTATACTCATAGAAGACATGATGAGATCTATTTTTTGAGTTCTTAAAGCAGGTATGAGTCCATCCCAAGCTATATTTTGAATTTTTAAATCATAGTTTTTTTCTTTGGCAAAGGCTTGTAAAAACTCTACACTAATACCACTTGGATTGCCTTTAGTATCACTCATTTCAAAAGGAGGGTAGGCTAGTTCCATACCTACGATTAATTCTTTTGCATGAAGTGTAAAAAATAAGCTTAGTAAAAAAAGTATTTTTTTCATTTTTTAACTCCAAATTTAGCCAAAGCCCTCTCATAATCTTCTTTTGTATCTATACCTATGCTTTGACTTTGTATTTTTAACATTTTGATTTTTTTGCCATTTTCTAAGGCTCTTAATTGTTCTAATTTTTCACATTCTTCCAAAGCTGAGTTTTTCAAAGTACAAAATTCTTGTAAATTTTTAACCCTATATGCATAAATTCCAAGGTGGGCTTTAAAATTTTGTTTATAATTTGCCCTTTCATAAGGAATTTTAGATCTTGAAAAATATAAAGCATAATCATTACTATCAGTAACTACTTTAACCAAATTTGGATCATCGCAAGCTTTTGCATCTACTTCTTTGTAGCAACTACTCATAAAACAAAGCTCATCTTCAAAAGCTTTCTGGCTAAATTCTTTAAAATCTTTAATATTTTGCGTTTCTATAAAAGGCTCATCAGCTTGGACATTAATGATTAACTCATTTTCATTTAGTTTTAAAATTTGACAAGCTTCGTTGATCCTATCAGTGCCACTTTCATGATTTTTGCTTGTTAAAACTGCTTTTATATTGTGTTTTTGTGCTATTTTTAAAACCTCTTCATCATCAATTGCCACGCACACTTCATCAACTTCTTGCATTTTTTTAGCTGTATAAATAAACATAGGTAAATTATCAATTTCACATAAAATTTTATTTTTAAAACGACTTGATTTTAATCTTGCTGGTATGATTATCATTGTTTTATCCATTCTATAATAGTTTGTTTTAGATTTTCAAGTTTGCAAATTTGATTTTGTTTTTGAGTGCTTGTAAATAAGCTTGCAATATTTGGATGAATTTCTTGCTTAAATTCTTTTGCAAGTTCTTGCATGCAAGCTTGTTCATCTTGACATTCTTTGTTATAAATTGCTTGATACATACTTGGGGTAAATTTACTCCATTGTGCTGTGGAAGTGATGAGTGTCGTGGTGTTAGAATCAAGCATTTTAAAGCAAGTGCAAGTGTGAGGATCTAAAAGTCCTAAGTGGCTGTATTGTTTGATATATTGCATACACTCATCATCATTGCAAAAATCAGCTTCAAAGTCTTCTTGTAAAAGCTCTAGTTCTTTTTGGCTAAGCTCATAATATTTTTCATTCTTTAAAGCTTGCATAAGTTCTTTGGTGCGTTCATCTTTAAATTTATCAAAAAGCAATCTTTCTATATTTGATGATATGAGTATATCCATAGCAGGGGAAATAGTCTTTTGTAAGTTTTTGTTTCTTAAATCGTATTTACCTGTATTAAAAAACTCACTTAAGATATTGTTTGAATTGGAAGTAATTTTAATTTTACCTATATTTGCTCCCATTTTTTTAGCATAATAAGCCCCCAAAGCATCACCAAAATTTCCACTCGGAATGATGATATCAATTGTTTTATCAATTTTCAAACTAGCATAATAATGATAAATAATTTGAAAAAGTATTCTTCCAAAATTAACTGAATTTGCAGCACTTAGACTTAACTTTTCTTCTTTTAAGGTGTTTTTAAAATCTTCATCATTTAAAAGTGTTTTTAGGGCATTTTGTGCATCATCAAAATTACCTTCAATGGCTATGGATTTTAAATTGCTTGCATTTGAGTGTGTCATTTGTAAAGCTTGAGTTTTACTTGTGCCTTCATTTGGGTAAATGCAAACTACTTTTATGCCTTTTTTATTTTCAAAGCTTTTTAGCGTAGCAGGCCCTGTATCGCCACTTGTAGCACACATGATTAAAAAATCATCATCTTTTTTTAAGTATTCCAAAAGCACGCCAAAAGGTTGCAATGCCATGTCTTTAAAAGCTCTTGTTGGCCCATGAAATAATTCATTAATATAAAGCTTATCATTAATTTTTCTTAAATGAACAGGGCAGGTTTTATCATCAAAACTCTCATAAGTTTTCAAAGCTTTTTCAAAAACTTCAGGCTCTAAATCAAAATCAAAAGCTGCGATAATTTTTAAAGCTAATTCTTTGTAGTTTAAATTTTTTAAAGCTTCATTATCAAGCTTTGGTAGATTAAGTGGTGCATATAAAGCATTATTAGGTGCACTAGGGCTAAGTAAGGCCTTTGAAAAGCTTACTTGGTGATTTTTATCTTGGGTTGAGTGTAGTAACATTTTTTTCCTTATTGTTAAATTTATCAATATAATCTTGCAAAATTTGCTTAAAGCTGTCTTTTAAAATAATATCAAGATGAATTAATTCTGTTTTAAAGCCAAAATCTTTTACCTTGACATAGTCTTTAAAGGTTAGCATTAAGGTATCACAATTGTGTTTTTTTAAAAGTTTTTCTAATTCTTCTTTTTGAAAAGTGTAATGATCAGCAAAAAAATAACAAGCTCTAGCTTTAATAAAATGCTCATATAATCTAAAAGGCTTTGCAATAGAGCTTATTAAAATAGCTTTTTGATTTTCTTTTACATGAGAATAACGCACAAAATCTTCATTTTCTTTAGCTATAAAATCAGCCCTTTTAGCAAAAGATTTTGGCAAACGATAAGCCCCGCTAGGTAGGGTAAAATCAAAAAAAGGCTCATCTTTGCTTTGTAATAAAATACTAAGTTTTTTAATATGAAATTTAGAAAAAGCATCGTCTAAAAGTATGATCTTTGCTCCAAGTTCGATAGCTTTTTGTATGCCTTTAACTCTATCTTCACTTACTATCACTCCACTAATGTGCTTTGTAAGTGCATACTCCATAGCTTCATCGCCACTTTCTTTAATGCTGCATAAAATTTTATCTTTGTGTTTAACGATGATTAAGCCTTCACTTTGTCTTTTATAGCCTCTTAAGATGATAAAACAATTTTCAAATTCAGCAGCTATGGCTTTACAAATGGGAGTTTTTCCATTGCCTCCTAGGGTTAGATTACCTATGCTTATAATGGGTAAATTAAAATCAAGTTCTTTTTTAAATTTAGTATTTAAAATAGCTATAATCATATATAAAAAGCTAAAAGGTAAAAGTAAAAAGGCTAGAATTTTTTGTAAAAAATTAGGTTTAAAAAAATACCGATCAAGCCAAGTCATATGTATTCTTTAATGTTGTTGGAAGTTTTCTTTTAAAGGCATTATTTTGCATACGCTCTAAGACTAAATTTTTTAAATTTTCATCAAAATTTTCCAAACTTTGATTATTTTCTAAAGCTTTTAAAACTTCATCTAAAACTTCATATTTATAGCCAAGATCTTTTTCATCGCTTTGATTTGGCCAAAGATCAGCACTAGGGGCTTTTTGTATGAAATTTTCATGTACACCTATAAATTTAGCAAGCTCAAAAACTTCACTTTTATAAAGTGTAGCTAAAGGATTAAAAGCGCAAGCTAAATCCCCATAAATAGTTCCATAACCAAGCATAAGTTCGCTTTTATTAGAAGTGCCTACCACTAAAGCATTATGCAAGGCTGAATAATCATAAAGCAAGCTCATACGCACTCTTGCAGCTAAATTCCCAAAACGTAAATGGCTTAAATCTTGACAAATTTTTTCATAAGCACAAAGTACTTCATCAATATAAATGATCTTATGATGAATTTGCAAATGATCACATAGCATTAACGCATCATCTAAATTTTCTTTTTTAGAATATTTTGTAGGCATTAAAAGCACAAAAAGTTTTTCACCTACTGCTTTTTTGCAAAGATGAGCTACTAAAGCCGAATCTATCCCACCGCTTAAACCTAAGATGAGATTTTTATCTCTTGCTTGTTCTTTTATAAAATTGATCAATAATTCTTGTAATTTTGTATAATTCATAAAAAATCTTTAAATATTAATTTTTTAAAATTATATTTGATTTAGTTAAAAGGAAGTTTATATGCGTATTTTGAAACAACCATGTGGAATGTATGAAACAAATTGTTATATTATAGATCATAATAACAAGCAAATTATCATCGATCCAGGAGAAAATGCTTATAAGTTTATCAAAGAAAATACAAGCAAACCTTTAGCTATTTTAAATACCCATGGTCATTATGATCATGTTTATGATAATGCTAAAGTTAAAATGGCTTATGAAATTCCAATTTTTATCCATAAAGATGATGCTTTTATGCTAAAAGATCCTTTTAATTATGGTTTTGAGCATTCAAGTGCTGATGTATTGATAGAAGATGAAAATGAATTTAGTATAGATGAGTTTAAGTTTAAATTTCATCATTTCCCAGGGCATACTCCAGGGTGTTGTATGATAGAACTTGTGGGTGAAGATGTGCTTTTTAGTGGGGATTTTTTATTTTATCGTAGTATTGGTAGGTGGGATTTTCCTTACTCAGATGCAACTAAGATGAAAGAGAGTTTGCTTAAAGTTTTAGCTTATGAAAAAAATTTTAAGCTTTTTCCAGGGCATGGAGAAGAAAGTTCTTTAAGAGAAGAGCAAAGTGCAATTCCTGCTTGGTTAAGGTATTTTCATTAATGGATAAGGTTTTATATTTTTTAAGTTTTTTACTGATTTTAAGTGCGATTTTGAGTTTTTTTAAACCCAAAGAAACAAAAAAGAAATTTTTTCACAAATGTCCATGTTTTAGAGCAGTAGAAAATGGTTTAATGAGTAGAATTTGCATTTATGTAGGAAGTTTTGGTTTTATGTATTCTGTGCTTTATATTGGTTTTGGAGTGTATGATAAAAAGCTTTTTATGATTTTGCTTTTATCTTTTGCGATATGGTATTTCGCTTGGGTTTTAAAAAAAGAATAGCTAGAATTAGCTATTCTTAAAAATTATTTTGTATTAATATATAAAGGTTCAAAAGGACCATAACGATGTTGCTCTATACTAAATTTATCATGTTTAGCATAAGGTTTTACATCCATATCTGCAGGTTTTACATCACGATCTGGAAAGTCTTTATTTCTATTCTTTTTAATAGGTCTTGGTTGAGAATTAATATAAGCTGCCACATCATAAGCTTGTTCTAGAGTTAAGGTTGCATCATCTTTTGGCATATTTGCTTTGATATAACTTGCAGCTTTGATAAGTCTATACATGCCAGCACCTGTGTTGTAACTATCATTTCCCCATAAAGCAGGATATATGTAATAACTCATACTAGGATTATTACTTTTTATCCCCTCTCCATTTTCTCCATGGCAGGCTACGCACTTATTTTGATAAATTTCTTTACCTTTTTTAGGATCTGCTGCTCTTTTTAAAAAGGATATTTTAGGTAATCCTTGTCCTTGTGTTTTTGCTCCTACTTCTATACCTTGAGAAATATAATGCATATAAGCAAGTATGGCTTTCATTTGAGGAGAGTTGTTTGGAAGCCTTTTGCCATTCATGGATCTTTCCATACAGCCATTAATCCTATCTTCTAGAGTGATTATTTTATCCGCTCTTGCATTATATTGTGGAAAGCGTGCATAAATTCCTACAAAACCTGATTGATTTTTTATAGTTCCAGCATTAGCATGACAGCTTGAGCAAGAAAGATTATTACCTGTATAACGATTTTTAGGATTTTTTGCTTGAGGTCCTATATAGCTTGTGGTGTAATTTAAAATTTTATTACCCAAAATGACTGCTTGAGTATAAGGTGAATTTGGAAGCTTATCTTCAATGATAATACCATTTTCTATAGTATTTGGGACTTTCCATTGTGCACTTTGTAAATGGATACCTGTTTGCTTTTTTGCTTGAAGTTTTGCTTGATCAATGGCAAAAGCAGAACTCATTAAAAAAGATAAAGATAAGACAGAATATACAATTTTTTTCATTTTACCTCCTTGAACTTGTCTTATTTTCATCTTATAACTTGAAATTTAAAAAAATATTAAATGTTTTTAATGTAAAAGTATCTTTAAATACTACTATGCCGTTTTTAAAGATAAAAATGATATTATTAATATTTTTTAGAATATGTAATTAATGTTACCTTTTTATACATTTTATCCAAAGGAAATTATCAATGAGACAAAGCATAGCAGAATGGGAAAAACAGGAACTACTTTTACTTTCATTACCCCATAAAAATAGCGATTGGAGTCCTTATTTAGAGGAAATTATGCAAAGCTATGAGGAATTTATTAAAGCTGTGGCAAATTTTCAAAAAGTTTTACTTATTACTCCAAGTGAAAAAGATTTTCAAAGATTTAAACATATAAAAAATGTAGATTTTTTTAAGTGTGATACTAATGATACTTGGATTAGAGATTTTGGTGCAATTGATGCGCGTGAAGATGATAAAATTATAGGGCTTGATTTTACTTTTAATGCTTGGGGTGATAAATTTCAAAGCACTTTAGATAATGCGGTAAATTCAAAACTTTTTGCACAAAAATTATCTGGAAAATTAGAAAAAATTGATCTTATTTTAGAAGGTGGGAGTATTGATTTTAACGGGCAAGGAGTAATGCTTACAACGAGTGCTTGTTTGTTAAATGAAAATAGAAATTCACATTTAAATAAAGAGCAAATTGAAGCTAAGTTAAAAGAAATTTTTGGCTTAAAACAAATTATATGGTTAAATCATGGTTATATAAAAGGCGATGATACTGATCATCATATAGATACTCTAGCAAGATTTATAAATGAAAAAACTATTGCTTATTGTGTGTGTAAAGATGAAAATGATGAGCATTATAAACCTTTAAAGGCTATGGAAGAGGAACTTAAAAAAACAGGATTTGATTTATTAGAGCTTCCTTTACCTAAGCCTTTATATTTTGAAGGTAAAAGACTTGGTGCTACTTATGCAAATTTTGTTTTTGTTAATGGTGGTTTGATAGTGCCAACTTATAATGATGAAAATGATGCTTTGGTATTAGAAAATTTACAAAAAGTATGCAAAGATAGAAAAGTAGTAGGGGTTGATGCAAGGGTGTTTTTAAGACAAAATGGTTCTTTGCATTGTTCTTGTCAAAACCGCTATGAAGGTCAAAGATGAATTTACAAAAAAGCGCAACTATCATTGCAAGTGTATGTGCTATTTTTTTAGCTATTATAAAATTTGCAGTAGGATTAGCTTCGGGTTCTGTTGCAGTACTTTCTAGTGCGATTGATTCTTTGCTTGATTGTGTGATTTCGGGTTTAAATTTTTTAGCTTTGAAAAAAAGCTCTCAAGGCTCTAGCAAGGAATATAATTTTGGCCTTAGTAAAATTGAAGCATTAATGGGGCTTTTTGAAGGTCTTGTTATTAGTGGGATTGGGGTTTATATTTTTTATGAGAGTGTTTTGAAAATTCACAATCAAGAAAGTGTAGAAAAACTTGATCTTGGAATTTTTGTCATGGCTTTTGCTATGGCTGTGACTTTGTGTTTGGTGGTTTTTTTAAATTATGTTGCTAAAAAAACAAAAAGCTTGATTATAAAAGCTGATAGCTTACACTATAAAATAGACTTTTTGACTAATGCTTTAACGCTTTTAGCACTTGTGATTATAGCTTTTACAAATTATCATTTTATTGATGGATTATTTGGCATAGCTATAAGTTTATATACGATTTTTTCAGCTTTTAAAATCATTAAGGAAAGTTCTAAAATTTTATTAGATGTAGCTATTGATAAAGAACAAGTTGAAGTGATTAAACAAATCATAAGTGCAAATAAAGAAGTCAAAAGTTTTCATCATTTAAAAACTAGAAAAAGTCCTGATATGCTTTATGTTAGTGTGCATTTAGTTTTTGAACCTACAATATCACTTTTAAAAGCTCATGAGATTGGTGATGAGATTGAAGATAGCATAAGAGAGCATTTTAAAGATGATTTTTGGAATATCCATATACATTTAGATCCTTATGATGATTCAGAAGAAGAAAGGAGTAAAAATGAAATTAGCACTCATTCAGCAAGAATTTAAACAAAATAAAGAAAAAACTATAGAAAAAACATGCGAACTTATTAAACAAGCAGCAAAAGAAAAGGCTGAGCTTGTGTGTTTGCAAGAGCTTCATCAAACGCAGTATTTTTGTCAAAGTGAAAATACAAACTTTTTTGATTTGGCAAATGACTATGAAGAGGATGTTAAATTTTGGTCTAATGTAGCTAGGGAAAATAAAGTTGTTTTGGTAACTTCTTTATTTGAAAAAAGAAGTGCAGGGCTTTATCATAATACTAGTGTGGTATTTGAAAAAGATGGCTCCATAGCAGGCAAATATCGCAAAATGCATATTCCTGATGATCCTTGTTTTTATGAAAAATTTTATTTTACTCCAGGTGATTTGGGTTTTGAGCCTATACAAACAAGTGTTGGAAAGCTTGGGGTTTTAATATGCTGGGATCAATGGTATCCTGAAGCTGCTAGGTTAATGGCTTTAAAGGGAGCTCAAATTTTAATTTATCCTACCGCTATAGGTTGGTTTGATAAGGATGAAAAAGAAGAAAAACAAAGACAGCTTGAAGCTTGGATAGGTGTGCAAAGAGGTCATGCTATAGCTAATGGCTTACCTGTAGTAGCTATTAATAGAGTGGGTTTTGAAAAAGATGAAAGCGGTGTGGAAGATGGCATAAGATTTTGGGGGAATTCTTTTGTTTTTGGGGCTCAAGGTGAAGAGCTTTTTAGGGCTGATGATAAACAAGAGCTTTGTAAAATCGTTGAAATTGATATGCAAAGATGTGAAAATGTGCGTAGATGGTGGCCATTTCTACGCGATAGACGCATAGAATATTTTCATGAATTAAATAAAAGATTTATTGACTAAAAGGAGGAAAAATGAAAAAAGTTTTAGTGCCTTTGGCAAAAGGTTTTGAAGAGGCTGAATTTATAGGTATAGCTGATGTTTTAAAAAGAGCAGGGGAGGCTAGTGGAAATTTAGAAGTTATTATTGCTTCACTAGATGATGAGCTTTTAGTGCAAGGAGCTAATGGAATTAGCATAAGGGCTGATGTGAGTTTGGCTAGTGTTGATCAAGAAAATTTAGATGCAATCGCTTTGGCAGGTGGATTTGAAGGTATGATGAATTTAAAAAACAATTCACTTATCATAAAAATCATACAAGATTTACATGCTAAGAAAAAAATCGTAGCTGCTATTTGTGCTTCACCTATGATATTGGCAAAAGCAGGAGTGATTAACGGGGAGTTTTCTTGCTATCCTGGTTGTGAAGTGGGTATTGAAGGAACTAGAGTAAATAAAGCAGTTGTGGTAAATGAAAATGTCATCACAGCAGCTGGGCCTGCTACGGCTATTTTATTTGGTTTAGAGCTTGCTAAACATTTATGCTCAGAAGAAATTTATCAAAAACTTTATGAAGGTATGCTTATTCCTTTAACAAAATAAACCCTCGCTAATGAGGGTTTAGCTTACATTTGTTTCATAAGCTTGGTAGTTTCACCCTCATGAGGAAATCTATCTACTTCACAATTAAACAAGTCTTTTTTAGAGTAAATGATTTTACCATCTACTTCTACTATAAAATGACCACCACCTTTTTCTATGGTAGAAATTTGCGCATCTTTGAATTCATTTTGTATTTCTTCTGCAACCCTTGCAGCTTGTGGTTTGTAATTTCAAAGATTACAATAATAAATTTTTACTTCCATTTTTTACTCCTTTTTTGAAAGTAAGCTATTATACATTTTTTATGCTTGTAAGTTTTAAATTTAAGGTTTTTTTTTATAATAATAAAAAAATACAAGGAAAAATATGAGCCAATTTACACATTTACATTTACATACAGAATATTCTTTACTTGATGGAGCAAATAAACTCAAAGAGCTAGCTAAAACGCTAAAAGCACAAGGTGCAACAAGTGTTGCTATGACTGATCATGGAAATATGTTTGGTGCTATTGATTTTTATAAAACAATGAGAGCTGAAGGAATTAAGCCTATTATAGGGCTTGAAGCATATTTACATAATCACGATGATTTAAGTGATAAAAGTTCAAGACAGCGTTTTCATCTTTGTTTATTTGCTAAAAATGAAATTGGTTATAAAAATTTGATGTATTTGAGCTCGCAAAGTTATATACATGGCTTGTATTATTACCCAAGGATTAATAAAAAGCTTTTAGAGGCTCATAGTGATGGTTTGATTTGCTCTTCTGCGTGTTTGCAAGGTGAGATTAATTGGCATTTAAATACCAAGAATGAAAGAAATATAAAATTTGGCGCAAAGGGTTATGAGGGTGCAAAAGAAGCAGCTTTATGGTATAAAAATGTTTTTGGAGATGATTTTTACCTTGAAATTATGCGTCATGGTATTGATGATCAAAAATTTATTGATGATTCTATTATCAAACTTGCTAAAGAGCTTGATATAAAAATTATTGCAACTAATGATACGCATTACACTTTTAAAGAAAGAGCGGCTGCTCATGAAGTATTTATGTGTATAGCCATGGGGGTTAAGCTTGATGATCCAGGGCGTTTAAGACATGAGGTGCATGAGTTTTATGTAAAAACACCAGAGCAAATGAGCGAGCTTTTTGCCGATATTCCTGAAGCCATTGAAAATACTCAAGAAATAGCTAATAAATGCAATTTAGAATTAAAACTAGGCGATCCAACCCCACCAAATTTTAAATTTACCCGTGAATATGCAAAAAAATATAGTTTAAATCTAGCACAAGAAGATCAAGAATTTAGCTTTGATAATGATGATATAGTTTTTGAGTATCTTTGTAAAAAAGGCTTAGAAGAAAGACTTCAATTTATCGATGAGAGTAAGCACCAAGAGTATAAAGATAGGCTTGATTTAGAAATTAGTATTATTAAAAATATGAAATTTTCAGGTTATATGTTAATCGTTCATGATTTTATCGCCGCAGCTAAGGAGAAAGATATACCAGTTGGCCCAGGGCGTGGGAGTGCTGCAGGGAGTTTGGTTTCGTATTGTTTGAAAATTACAGATTTAGATCCTATACCTTATAATCTTCTTTTTGAGAGATTTTTAAATCCTGAGCGTGTATCAATGCCTGATATTGATGTGGATTTTTGTCAAGATAGAAGAGGGGAAGTGATTGATTATGTGATCGATAAATATGGAGCTGAAAAGGTTGCACAAGTCATTACCTTTGGTAAGCTTTTAGCAAAGGGAGTAATCCGTGATGTAGCCAGGGTTTGTGATATGAGCATACCTGATGCGGATGCTTTGGCAAAATTAGTTCCTGAAGAGCTAAAAATTACTTTAGAAAAAGCCTATGAGCAAGAACCAAAAATAGCTGAATTTGTAAATTCTCATCCAAAGGGGCGTCAAGTTTGGGATTTTGCTAAAGCACTAGAGGGTTTAAATAGAAACGCAGGTATGCACGCGGCCGGAGTTGTGATATCTAATGAAGCTTTGTGGAATAAAGCTCCGCTTTTTAGACAAAGCAAAAACGATGAGCGTCATTTGGTAACGCAGTATTCTAAAGAATATCTTGAAGATGTGGATTTAATTAAATTTGACTTTTTGGGTTTAAAAACCCTTACAGTAATTGATAATGCCATAAAACTAGTTAAAAAGCGTTATGGTAAAGATGTGATTTGGGAAAAGATTGATATGAATGATCCTAAGGTTTATAAAACTATACAAAGTGGTAATACCTTGGGTATTTTCCAAATAGAATCAGGCGGTATGCAAAGTTTGAATGCTAGGTTAAAGCCTGAAAGATTTGAAGATTTAATCGCGGTTTTAGCTTTATATAGACCAGGACCACTTGATAGTGGGATGGTGGATGATTTTATCGATATTAAACATGGTAGAAAGGCTGCTACTTATGCATTTGATGATTTAAAGCCTATACTTGAAAATACTTATGGGGTTATAGTTTATCAAGAGCAGGTTATGCAAATAGTGCAAAAAATTGGTGGTTTTTCTTTGGGTGGAGCTGATAATGTGCGTCGTGCTATGGGTAAGAAAAAAAGAGAAATTTTGGACAATCTTAAAGCAGAGTATTTAGAAGGAGCTAAAAAACAAGGCTATGATGAGAAAAAGGCTGATGATTTGTTTGAGCTTATTTTGAAATTTGCTGAATATGGTTTTAATAAATCTCACTCGGCTGCCTATGCGCTTATAACCTTTCAAACAGCGTATTTAAAAACTTATTATCCAAGTGAATTTATGGCTGCGCTTTTAACAAGTGAAGAAAGCAATGTGGATAAGGTCGCAAAATACATTGAAGAGATGAAAAGAATGAATATCAAGCTTTTGCCGCCAAATATCAATAAAGCTCAAAGAGAATTTAGTGCAACTAAGCTTGAAGATGGTTCTGAAGCTATTATTTATGGGCTTGGAGCGATTAAGAGTGTGGGAATTCCTGCGATAGAAAATATCATGACTATTCGCAAGGAAGAGGGCTTTAGTGATTTTGATGATTTTATAAGCTCTATTGATCCTACTAAGATTAATAAAAAAACTATAGAAAATTTAGCTAAATCAGGTGCATTTGATGAGTTTGGCTATACTAGAAAATGCTTGGTGGATAATCTTGAGCTTATTTCAGAAACAAGTAGAAAAATAGCTGAAGTTAAAAGAAATTCTACTGCTTCTCTTTTTGGAGAAGAAGAAATAGCCGCAGATATCAAAGTAGGGCTTCACGATAGCAAAGTAGAATTTGAGTTAATAGAAAAACTAGGCTATGAAAAAGAAATCTTAGGAATTTATGTATCAGGTCATCCTTTAGATAAATTTGCAAGTCAAATAGAAGGTATAGAATATTTTAAAAGTATGGATTTTGAAACACTCAAAGGCGAGGGTGAGCTTTTGGTTGTAGGAAAGATTGAAGATTTTAAATCAATGATGAGTAAAAGTGGTAAAAGATATGCTAAGGCTGTGGTTTTAGACTTTTATTCTTCTTTTGATATGATTATTTTTGAAACTCAAGTAGAAAAAGTTGAAACACTTTTTAAAGAAAGCAAAGATGAAGCCTTTGCCTTTTTACTAAGATATAAAAACAATGACAATGACTTAAGCTTTAGTTTAAATGAAATTTATACACTAGAAGAAGCAAAAGAAAATGAGCTAAAATCTTTTAGTAAGAAAAAAAGCTTTGTAAAAAAAGAAAACAAAGAAGAATTTACACAAGATCCTATGAAATTTGAAGAAAATATCATAGAACTTGACATTAATAAGCTTAGCAAAGATATGGTGTATGAAATTTATGATCTAGCTAATACAAGACATAACCCAAAAGATGCTAATAACAAAAAGCTTGTGCTAAAAGTGCTTGATATGGGTAGCTGCTTGCTTTATCATACAAATTTTGTTCTCTCGCAAGAAGCTATGGATGTGATAGCTCAAAAATGTAAAACTTAAGTATTTAAATAAAAATAGGTTTGAATTTTATATGAGATTTTATATATGCAAATTTAAGTTGATAAATTTCAATGCCATTTTAAAAAATCACAAGGTTATCCTATAAAATGTCTCAAAAAAAGGTTTTTATATATTTTTTAGTTAAAAATTTAATTATTTTTTTAGTAAGACAGAATTTTTAAGATAACTAAAATATATATAAAAAACCATTTTTGTTTGTCAAATATAATATATATTTATTTTTTAAAAATTTTCAATATTTCTTGTTTATATTCGCTTAATTTTAAAATTTCATAAAAATCTTTATCATAAAAAGTTCCAAGCTTTTGTATATCTACATTATGACTTGCAAATTCTATTAAAATGTCTTTTATTGGGTATTCTTTACCATCAAGGTCTAATCTATCCTTAAAATTATCTAAAAAAATAAGCAACGCAGGGGCTTTTACTCCAGTATGATATTCTATAATAGAATCTGCACGCAATAAATTATGTCTTAAAAGCTGTAAAAATCTTGATACTCTTCCCTTTGCTTCATAAGCGAGCATTTTCTGAATCGGCGCTAAGTAATACCTTCCTACTATATTTAGATCATATGGTATATTTTTTAAATCTATTTTTAATCCATGTTTAAAAAGTAAATAAATAAGATCGCTATGCACAAACATAACTAGTAGTTTTTCATCAAGCATCTCTTTAGGGTAACGCTTTATTAATTCTTGAAAGAAAAAATCAAGTGTTTCATCATCTGCATCGCAAAATCTTCTATTAGGCGTTTTGTCAAGTCTAATATTTTCAAAAAATGCAGTATCGATTTTGCTATCAAGATTATCCAAGATAAATTCTAAAATATTTTTGTTTTCTGTGCTCAATTTATGTTTTAATGCAACAAATAAACCAAAATTATTTTCTTCAGTAATTACTACTTTATAGCCTAATGTTCTAAGAAATTTAGCATATTCTAGTTTATCAAAACGCAAACAAGTATGCATCACTTTATCACTAATAGGAATATGAAAGCCTTGAGATTTTGCATTTTTTACAAGAGTACTAAAAAAATCCTCATCTGGCATTGCATTGCTTACTGTCCCTTTCGGTACATAAAAACAAAGCTGAGTGATATGTTGATACTGTTCATTTTGTAAAGGAAGTATCTTTTCTAAAATAATTTTAGCTTGTTTATAATCACGCGCCTTAACAAGTTTGCATAATAATTCATAGCTTGGATTATCCATATCAAATACTGCTTTATACCATGAAGGTGGATTGTTTTGCAAAGGGCAGTCGCTAAATATATTGTTTGATTGTTCTACTAATTCGCTTGGTAGATTCCATTCGCTTAAATCGCAGTCAAAAGATTTTGCTCCATGAAACATAGAATTGATATTTTCAGCTTTTTTTGGTTTCCATTTAGATAAATCACTTTTAAAAGACTCACAATCACAAAACATATCTTCAAAATCTTTTACATTTGTAACTTTCCACTTGCTTAAGTTTGCATTAAAATCTTTTAATCCTTTAAAAAGTCCATTCATGTATTTGATTTGGCTCACATCCCAAGACTCTATCCCGCTAAAATCTTTCCTATTTGTATGCAAATGAATGATTTCCATAGAATAACTAGCAAAAAGTTGATTTAGGTCTTTTATGTAACTTAAATCAATTTGCCCTAAAGATATAAATTCCATCTCTACTAATATTTTTAATTCAAAAAGATTAAATGGAATATAGCAAAGATTTGGATGTTTTGGTTTAAATTTACCTTTTTTATCATAAAAAGCACAACTGTGCAAAGCAGATTCTATGCTTTTACCCTTTATAATATCTTCTAAAATCTTTTTTAGCTCATAAAGACTACTTTTTTTGAGTTCTTTCCTTACACACCCGCTATAATCTTTATAACCATCATCATTATAATCAATGCAAATAAATTCACTAAATTCTATATAAATACCATCTCCTATATTTTTACCTTTGTTAGAATCTACTACAACTTTATCGATTAACTCATTTATAGCATCATCACATATTTTTAAAATGTCTTTGTTGATGCTTTTAATAGCGTCATTTTGTAATAAATTTAAAGCTTTTAAAACTTTAAAATTTTGCACAGCATCTATAAGCTCTTTAGGAGTTTTTCCTAAAATTATTGTAGTTTCTTGTGTTGAAACTTTATTTACATCTTTTTTTTCTCCATTCTCCTTAGCCTTTTTTATAGCATCGTTTAAAAGTTTGGAGCATTCATCACGATATTTACCCAATAAATCAAAGTCAGTTTTTCCATTAATTTCACAATGAGAAGAATCATATGCTGGTAAATTATATTTTTTTCTAATTTGCTCTGAAGTCATTGCTCCTGCATCTTTTAAAAGCTTTTTATTTCTAGATCCTCTTGCATTATCTAAAGGAGTTCTTGGGGTAGCAAAATTCACATTAGCTCCTAGTTCAATTAAAAGCTTTGTAACCTTATAAGTTTCAGGTTCGCTTACAGCTTCAAATAAAAGAGTTTCATTGTATTCACTCTCTTGAATAAGTCGGGTTTGCATATCCACATTAGCCCCTCCTTTAATAGCTAGTTCTAATAATTCATAATTATTTTGCATAACCCAAAAATGCATAGGAGTTCTACCGGAAAATCCTTCATTATGCACTTCAAATTTAGCTCCACGATTGACTAGATATTGTATGATTTGAGAATTTGGGTTTTTAGCATTGAGTATATATGCGTAGATTAGAGCGTTTTTATAAATATTAGGCTCGCCTTCTACTTCTTTCATTAAGATGTATTTTTCATTAGCTTCTTTGATATGTTTCATGTCGGGAAAAGCAAAATTATATTTAGGATCTTTTAAACTTAAACCATACTCATCAAATAAATAATCTAAAATAGAAAAATCATTATTATTTTCTTCACAAGCAAATGCGGCCCTTAATAAGCTTGCTGCTGGATCAAATAAAGATAGCTCATAATCTTCATTATTATGATGGTATGTAAAATGTGCCTCATAAAAGCTTTCTTTTATGGGATAATCTTTTAAAAGATTTTTAACATTTTCTAAGTCATTATTACTAATAAAATCAAATAACTGTTTTTGAATTTGCATTTTTTCTTCAAAACTCATAGCTTTGATATTTTCTAATGTTTTCATTGTTTTTCCTTTAGTTTTTTTGTATTTGTTTGTTTTTGTTTAATTCTTCTTCTATATGAACAGGGTCATTTAAATTTAATCTTTTTATTACTATTTTATTAGGTGCTGCTCCTTTGATATGGTGTAGATATATTTCTTTAAATATTGTCTTTATGCTTCTGTGAGCATGTCTGTGGTAGATAAAACCACTTCTTGATCCTTTATGGTTTTTATTGTCTTTATTAAATATCTCTAGATTAGTTATATTATCTATTAATTTTGTGTAATGATTGCATAAAAATAAATAATCAAGCTCATATTCTCTAGCAAGTTTTAACTCAAAGCTTATTTGTTCTGTTAAAGCTTGATCTTGAACATTTTTAACCTCTACTAAAGTAGGGTAATCATTTAGCGTTACTAAAAAATCAGGTATGGTGTGATTAAAACCTTTAGTATTAAAATTAGTATCTAGTTTTCTTTGATTGCTTAAATAGCGTGTGGATCTTTTCCCAAAAAGTAAAGAAGTGACATATTCTCCCGTATCTCCTATGAGTTTGGGTGAAATTTTTTTCTTGCTATTTTTTAATTTTTTGCATTTTTCAACTTCTTTTCTTTGCTTTTTCTCTAAATCTTCCTTAGTTTTTTTAGAAATTCCATCTGCTTTTTTAATGGTTTCAAGCTTATGTTGTGCGCTTTTTAAAAGCTCTTCTATTTGTTTTTCTTTACCACCATAAGAAGCAAAGCTTTGCTCATTTTCAAGCATACTTTTAAATTCCTTAGGGCTTTGTAAAGCAAAATGACTTGGATGTTCCACATTGGCTATTTTTCTTTGAAAAGTAAGGGTTTTTTGTTTGATATTGCTTAATTCTGAAATGACAAAGCTACTATTTAAAATAGGCACAGGATCAAAACTAGATTCTCCTTCATTGCGGATTAGTCTGGGTATAAGACACCATTTACAATTATACCGACCCTTAACAGAATTTTCATAAAATTCCTCTAAAAAATCTTTTGTTACTATTGCCACACCATTTTCTATCGGGATTTTTTTTATGCACTTGTTTATATTATCCTTACTTGTATAAACATCATAAAATACATCGTATTCATAATTTTTTCTTTTATATTCTTTAGCAGGTAAAGCATCATCTTTTAATTTATCAAATTCTTCATTGATTTTTTCATTGCTTTGAAGTTTAAGTTTTTCAATTTCTTTTTCTTCATTGATTTTTTGTATATATTCTAAAGAATTACTTTTATTGATGCGATATTCATCTTTTTTTGTTTTTTGGTTTTTATTCTTGTTTTCTTCTCCTATCATATGCTCTTCTTTAGGCAAATAAAAGGCAAGAGAATAACCACTGATGATATCCACACTTTCAAATTCTTTGATTTTAAATTTCACATCATTAAATTTCAATGAAAAATCCTTTTTTGTTCTTTACCTTATTAATCTTATTTTTTATCCTTTCTTCTTTCTTCATACATTTTAATTTGTTCTGGTTCTTCTAAGCTTGTATCGATATTGTATTCTTCAACCAATTCCTCCCAAGTCTTAGCTCCTGCTTTTTTTAAGATTTTTATGTTTTTGCTTATATCATAGGTGTTAGCTCTATCTAATGGAGTAGCAGGATCATAATATTCAATTTTCCCATCTTCAATATCACTTATACAACAATTAGCCGCATTTACATCAGCTCCATATTTGATTAGCACTTCCACACAAGCTCCTATAGGTTTCTCATCAGATTCTGCAGCTCTATGCAAAAGGGTTTCTCCTGTATTAGTAAAGCTAAATTCACTTTCTGTTTTAATAGCTCTCATATTAGGATTTGCTCCTAGTTTTAAAGCTTCTTCTAAATACTTCACTTCTTCGCCGCATAATATCCATTCATGTAAAGGAGTGCTGCCACTTTCTTCATTATAAGTTTCAAATGTGCATCCTTTTTTAAAAAAATACTCTATTACTTCTTTATTTTTTCCATCTCTATCAATATACCTATTAAGTGCATTGTATCCAAAGCACACTTCATTGGCTTTAAGTCCTAAATTTTCAAAATACTCCATCATTTCAAAACTTTTACTTTTATCATAAGCAATTCCTGCACAAGCTAAAGCGATAACAGGATCGATAATAGCTCTTTTGTTTTCACTATCCCAATAAGGTGTATAGCATTTTTCAAAAAATATTTCAGGCACAGGATAATCTTTTAAAAATTCTTTAACTTCTTCAAGTTTGTTAGCCTCTACAAGATCATAAAATTCTAAACATAAGTTTTTTACATATTTATCTACATCTTCTTCTAAAGATAATATTTCTTCTAATGTTTTCATTGTTTTTCCTTTCTTTGTAAATTGGGTTTTAATCTTTAACAAGTGATTTTAGTATTTTATAAATCTCACTTAAATCATCATGATAAAGTACATTTTTAATAAACCAATCCATAAATTCATCTTCACTTACTTCATCATAAGGTATGTCAGTATCTTCTTCAAAAGCAACTTCGTAGTTTTATGGATCTAAATTATTATATGCACCTTCCATAAAATCATCTATATGATTTTTTACTGCTTCTAGGAGTTCTTTACTAGGTTTTGTGTCTAAAAATGCTTTGAAATCATCTAAGCTTTCTAAAATATCGGTATTAAAATCCATAATTTTTCCTATGTTGTTGGTTTTCAATTTTTTAGTGTTTTTATTTTTTCCTTTCTTTATTTAATCCAAGTGTTATTAATCCAAACTATTTCATCAATTTGTTCAGCATAAGTAGCAAATCGTAATTTAAAATTCCTAGGATTGTTTTTATTGAAAAATTTCTTAAAGAGTGGATTTGTTTCTATAAAGTCAAAGATTTTTTCACATCTTATTTGTTGCTCTTCATAGTTGATTTCTAGATTTTCCATATCATCTACTTCTTTCAAATTTGCATATTTAATAAATTCTCCATTGTTATCATTGCTTGAGTAAGATTTGTTTTGCTCAAGATACTCATCATATGATAGACTAAAAGTTATCGTTAAAACCCATCTACTTAGATTTTCATCTTTAAAAAAAGTGTAAAAATCTTTCTCAAATTTGAAACAAATATAATATTCATCTATAAATGGTCTATTGTGTGAAATATCAATATCTATAAAAAAATCTACACAATCTTTATCTGTATTTTCTAAAAAATTCACTGGTGTTAGGCAAATTTTTTTAAATTCATTATAAATTTTTAGAGCATTTAAACCATCAAAAGGTTTTAATGTATCATAAAATTCTTTAGCCATTTTGATGCTTTGCAATGAAATAAAATTTTCATTTGTTTGTTTAATGTTTTGTAATTTTTCTAGTTGTATTTGTTCTTGTATATAAAATGTTTCTAGTCCAAATTTTTCATAAGGACTTCGTGAGTAAAATTTAACTTCCTTTACACTTAGTGGAAAATGTTTATTTATAAAAGAGCTCATGCATGTAAAATTATCTTCTAAATTTGATTGATACATATCTATACAAAACATAATATAAAGTATATTATTTTTTTCGCATATAAAAAGATTATTGTAAGAATTTTTATAAGAATAAACATAGTCAAAGAATTTTTTATCAAAATTAGATTTAAATTCTATATTTTCGTCAATGTTAAAATCCTCTTCTTCGCTTCTATCTATATAGGATATAATGATCTTTTTTAAATCATTTTTAAAATATTTTAAAAAACAATTACATTGAAAAAAATCAAAACTACCTATGTATTTATCAACTTTAGTATAGTTGTCTTCCAAATAGCAACAACCTTGATAAAAAATAGAATTTAAAGCTATTCCTCCATTGCCATTTTGTCTAAAATTTAAATCAAAAAGTAAAGGAAGAGAGTTTTGGTTAAACTGCTCTTTTTCTATAAAATCTAAAATATATTCTTCCTCTGTGGTATCTCCAAACATAATAGCTGATTTTAAATTTTTATTCTCTTCATTTTCTAGTATGAAAATTTGCAAATTATTATCTAAATCTAATTTAAAATCAAAATTTGCTTTTAAATTTAATATTTTCAAAGCTTTACTTAAGGAGTTAAAGCACTCATCGTCATTTTGGATAAATATAATATTTTTAATTTCTTCTGTTTTTAGATAATTTGCTAATTCTTTTAAATTTATCATTCGTCTGTATGTTAATCCATAGGTTATATTAGCTTTTAAGGCATAGCAATATTCTTTGTGTTTAATGATATTTAAGAAATTTAATATATTATCTAAATCAAAAAGAGATTCTCCTAGCATTAAATAATCAAATATTTCTTCTGCTTGACTTTCTATGCTATTGTTTGGTTTAATTTGTGTAAAACCTAGTAAGCGTATTTTTGGTTCTTGAAATTCTTTATTTGCTTTTAAAAAACCTATGGAGTTTTCATTAATGTATTGTCTATCATATACAAAAATTTCACCATCAGTATGCTGCCAATCTTTAAAATCATAATTTTGTAAAAATTCTTCTTTTTCATACGAAGATAAATCTTTTATTTGACTTAAAATATCTAAAATTTGATTTAAAGCTATAAAATTTGTATTTTTATTTAAAAATTCTTGAAAATTTGTGATTTTATTTAAATTTTTTAATTGAATTTTGATATGGTCTTTTGTGTAGTATATTTGATTTTCGTAATAATTTAAATTTTGATTAAAATTTTCAAGATTTAATTTATGCATTAAGGTATAAAATTCTTTCAAGGTTTGTAGTTTTTTTAGGTGTTTTTGAGTGATACTTACTCCACATTTTAATAAAGTCTTGAAAAAATTTTGATCTATTTTTAAGGCAAAATTTTGTTTTTGTTCATCTTCTAAATTACAATAAAAATCGTATTCTTTAGTACTAAAAATAGGTTCAAAAACACAAATATTTATATTTTTCAAAGTTTTTTTACTAACACTTTTTTGCATTAAAATTTCGATAAAATCATTGTGAATTAAATCGTGTATTTTGCTTTGTTCTAAAACATCATCTAATGCTAAAAAATTACCACAAAGTTTTCGGATAATTTTATTAAATAAAGAATTGATAGTATTTATGTGAAAATTTGTAATATTTACATTTTCATCTAAATTTAAAATTTCTTTTATGTATTTTTCTTCAATAGAATTTAAATTTATAGTATATTCGTGTTTTTGTGAAGGAGCTAACTCTTCTAAGATCTGTTTAGAAAAATCATTTCTTTTTTTAATTTTGTAAGCTTTTATGGCATTAAAATTAAATTTTTTCGCTCTTATGAGTTCTTGTTCTTTATTTTTTATCTCTTCATCATTTAAGTTTGCATCAATTCTTTCATAAGCTAAAAGTTTTGGAGGACTATAGGTATAATTTAACATAAAAAGTTCTATACATTCTTCTTTTTGCCACTCATCATATAAACATTCAATATCATCAAGTTGGTTAATACGCTCTTTTCCTTGTGTTACTTGAGATATTTGCAAAGCTATGTTTATTTTGTTAAAAATTATATAGTTAGGTAAAGATTCTATAAATTTATTTATTTCTTCGTCTTCTAATTTGTAATTTTGATTATTTTGATTATAAATTTCGCAAAGCTGTGCTTGTAAAGAATAATAAAAATTTTGCATTATCATACTTTTTTGAGCTTGCTTGAATGTCACTTTTGCACCAGCTTTTATTAAATTGAAAAAATATTCTTTAGAATTGATGTTATTAAAAGATTTAGATTGTATAAAACCTATTTGATTTTTTGTTTCTTCTTCAAGTAAAGGTTTAATTATACATGTGAAAATATCATCATCTAATTTATGATTGATAAATATATCAGTATATTTTAAAAGTTCAATCTCCAAAGCATCATCGATAAAATCTTGTGCTTTTTTTGTATCACTTAAAGAGAGTTTTTCAAATTCTTCTTGAGTGATATCTAAGACATCTCTTAAGGCTTTTTGTATAATTTTTTCTTGATAATTTTTTAAAGCTTTTTGCTCTGAATCCATTTTGTCACTTTGTTCAAATTCATCTTCATAATAATCTCTCATAGCATTCATTTGTTTTGCAAATTCAAACATATCTTGTGTATTGATTTTTAAAGATTTTGCATCTAAAGTTTGAGGAATATTAAAACAACTAAATTGATCCATGAAATCTTGCATTTTAGGTGTATAGTTTTCTTCGGTTACGTCTTTGGTTTCATTTGTTGTTTCATTATCTGTTTGAGTTTGGCGGTAAAGATTAAAAAAATCATCTAGAATAAAATTTGCAATTATCTCAAAGGCAGATTCTGTTATTATGATATTTTTACCATTTTCATAAATCCAAGTAAATTTACCTCCACTTACGATAAAATTATTTTCTTGAATTTTTTCTACTTTAAAAATACTATTTTCCATTATTTTTAAAAAAGTATCAAAAAAGTTTTGATTTTTCAAATTTAATTCATAATAAAATATTTTATCTTTTTTTGTCAATGTGTAATTCAACATAAACCTTTTATAGAAGTTTTTTTGTAAATGGTATATTTTAGCTAGTATAAGTTTAAAACTAAAGCAAATGGTGCCCGAGGTCGGACTCGAACCGACACAAGGTTGCCCTTACCAGATTTTGAGTCTGGCGCGTCTACCAGTTTCACCACTCGGGCTTTTTGAAAGTTTTAAAATAATTAAATAGAGTATGAGATTATACTAAAAAAAAATTAAAACAATATAAAATATTTTATATAAAAAATTTAAATATCATTAAAATTTGGAACTTTTTTTGCTTGTAAATAATTAAAAAAATTTATTTGCGGAGCAAAATAATGAGAATTAGCAATCAGTATAATTACTACACTTCTATACAAAACTACACAGATGGTCAGTCTTTGCTTAATAAATATAATTTGCAATTGCAAACAGGTCAGCTTATTCAGCATTCTTGGGAAAATGCAAATGTTTATATTAATGGCTCAAGATTAGAATATGAGATGGCAAACATAGGTCAAATAGTTCAAGGAACTCAATCTGCTATGGAGCTAGCAAAAAACACAGATACTGCCTTGAAAAATATCACAGAACTTTTAGAAAAATTTAAAACATTACTCACAAAAGCTGCAAGTGATGGTAATTCTCAAGAATCAAGAGAGGCTATAGCAAAAGAACTCAAACTTGTAAGAGATTCTATTGTAAATATTGCTAATACTAGTATTAATGGGCAATATCTCTTTGCAGGATCAAATAGTGCAAATAAACCTTTTGATAATTATGGAAATTATACTGGGAATAAAGATAATATTTTTGTAGTAAGTGGCGCTGGCACCCAAATTCCTTATAATATACCTGGATGGGATTTATTTTTTAAGCCTGATTCAAATATCAATAAAATTATTTCAACAAATGTTTCTTTTACTGATGCTCGTTATCCGGACAAAAAAGAATTTTTAACTGGAGAATCTAAATTTTCACATTTAATAGGCCAAAACTATGTTCAAAATGGAGAACTTAAGCCCGATGAGCATTTTGGTGATAGCTATGATGAAAAACTCTCTTTCCCACATTCGACTATGTATATTCAAGGTGTTAGACCTGATGGAACAAGTTTTAAAGCTACTTTAGATATAGATCCTGATGCAAAAATTGAAGATGTATTAAAAAATATTGGAAGATTATATGGAAATACAGAGGGAAATGAGGTTGTTAAAGTAGCATTAAATGATAGCGGGCAGATAGAAATAAAGAGTTTAAAAGAAGGAAGTAGTTCTTTAGATTTTCATGCTGTTGCTATGACTCCACAACTTTTAGATCCGACTCAAATTAAAGATTTAAGTGATGCTGCTAAAGCTGAAGGTATTACAATGGCTCAAGTTACAGAGCGTATTATGAATGCAGCAATTAAAGATGGTAATTTAAACAATGCTCAAAGTCCAATACAAGTAACAGTAGGTGGTAAGCAGTTTAACATAGACTTACACAAAACAGATTTTATTAAAAGTAACATCAATGGTGATAAAACTAATGGGGCTAGTTATGATGTGCCTTTTGAAAAAGATGGAAATACTGTTTTTGGCAATGTTTCTCAAGTGATTAAAGGTACAAGTGAATATGCTACTGATAGTACAAAGTTAAGTGAAGTTGTAGCAAATGCCAATGGAAGCATGCAAGGTCAACAACTCCAAATGGAAATCACTTCTAGAAGTGGTCAAAAATATAATGTAACTATTGATTTAGAAAATTCTACTGTAAGTTATCCTGATCCAAATAATCCGGGTCAAACCATAAGTTTTCCTATTACTCACTCTCAATATAATGAAAATACAGGTAATGCAGTGGGTATGCAAACAAGACCTGAAGATATTACTTATGGCCAGTTAAATGATATTATCGGTATGTTTGCAAGTGATAATGTTCCCACAGCAACTATTACTCCAAATGCAAACGGAACTATTAATAATAATGATTTTCAAACTATCCAACAAGATATAGCTGATTCTAAAGGTTTTGTTGAAGTTAGTATGGACTATAAAGGTCGTATAAGTATTACTGATAAATTTTCAAGTAACACTAATATAGGTCTTACTATTAAAGATTCAAATTCAAATAGCGGTTTTCCTCCAGCAGGAGAAATACGCGATGGATCAGGTTTTGTATTTAGTGCAAATAATTCTTTAACTATTGATGATCCAAATGTTGATTTGATTAAAGACTTAGATGAGATGATAGATGCTGTTTTAAATGGCAGTATGAGGGCTGATTCAGAAGGAAGTGATCCTAGAAATACAGGTTTACAAGGGGCTTTAGAAAGAATAGATCATTTGCAAGATCATGTTAGAAAAATGCAAACAACCATAGGAGCTTACACTAATAATATAGAAGAGACAAATAAAAGAATGACTTTTTTAAATATCAATGTAGCTTCTATTAAAAGCGGTGTAACTGATGCTGATTATGGGCAAACTTATATGCAGTTTATGCAAACTATGGTATCTTATCAAGCTATGCTTTCGGCTACTTCTAAAATTTCTCAAATTAGTTTATTAAACTACTTATAATTTTTTGATATAATAGCTTTTTTCTTTATAAAGGATATATTATAAAAAAAGAAGCTATTTTTGTTATTTCTAATATTTTTATTTTTTATTTTTGCTTAAGTGCTTTGATACCCGATCAAGCTTTAGTAAGTATTATAGGGTATTCCTTGGCAAAACTTAGTTATTTTTTATTTGGATCATTGACTAAATTTTACCCTTTTGTCTTTTTTTGGTTTAATTATCTTTTGTATAAAAATAACTATAATTTTGAACTTATAGAGCGTAGATTTAGTGTGGCTGTTTTTGCTTGTATTTTTGCTTCACTTATTTTTGCTTCAGCGTTCTTGCAAGATAAAGGCTATATAGCCTCTGCCATGTTTGTAATCTTAGATGGACTTTTTGGAAAAATAGGAAGTTTAATCTTGGTAATTTTGCTTTTAGCTTTTGCTTTTAGTATTTCTTTTCCGCAAATTATCAAAGAGGTATTTAAAATAGAGCTTGATTTTGATTTTTATTTAAAACTTGAAACTTTAATTAAAAATAAAATTTTTGGCTTTTTTGGTGGCGATAAATATGAAAATGAAACCAAAGAAGAACAAGAAAAGCTCAAACAAGAGCTTTTAATTAAAGATAAAACAGAAGAACTTATCAAGGAAAAAGAGCTACCAAAAAAAGAAATCCAAGAGAATAAAAAATTTAACCTTGAAGATTTAAAAAATCAAGAATTAGAAGAGGTTGTGATTAGTGAAGAGGATAAAAAGCTAGGTTCAAGTTATATTCATGAGCTTTCAGAGCCTATTGCAAGTTTTGCTCAAAAAGCTAGTCAAATAAATATAAAGGAAGATGAAATGACCCCTGAAGAGTATTTATTAAAATACAAAAATAAAAGTGAAGATATTTATACTCAAACTTTAAAAAGTAAAAATTTAGATGAACCAAGCTATAAAAGACGCAATATGGATTTAAACGAAAACAAAGAAGAGGTGATAGAAGAAAATTCTTTGTTTGCCAAAGAGCTTAAAGAGCGTGAGCAAATGCTACAAAAAGCTAAATTGCTAGAAGAATATAAAGCCTTGCAAAAAGAAAAAATCTTAGAAGAGCTTAATGAGGATTTTAAAAAAATTGAAGAATTAAATGCTATAGAAGCACAAAAAGAAGCTGAGTTTAAAAAAATTCAAAATAAAACTAGCTTTTTAGGGGTAAAAGAATTTAAAGATGAAGATTTTATTCCGCAAAATGAAGTAAAAGAACTTGATTTTAGTGAAGATGATTTTGCTAAGCCTATTAGTATAGAAGAGCTAAGAAGTAAAAGAAACTATGAAAGTCCTTTTGTAGTAGAAGAAGCACAAAATGAAGTTAAGGAAGAAAAAATTCCATTTGAGATCACCCAAGAGCCTATAATAGAAGTAATAGAAAATAAAACACATCATTCTATCACTAATGAAGTGAGTGAAAACAAAGCCTTGTTGAAAGATCTTGATTTTGGAAATTTTGAAAAACCAAAAGATTTTTCTTTACCACCTTTAGATTTTTTAACTATGCCAAAAGAAGGCAAAAGCGAGATAAATGAAGAAGAAATAGATAGAAAAATTTATGATTTATTGGAAAAATTAAGACGCTTTAAAATAGGTGGAGATGTAGTTAGAACTTACACAGGTCCTGTTGTAACTACTTTTGAATTTCGCCCAGCAGCAGATGTTAAAGTAAGTAAAATTTTATCATTACAAGATGATTTAGCTATGGCTTTAAAAGCTCAAACTATAAGAATTCAAGCTCCAATTCCAGGTAAAGATGTAGTGGGAATTGAAGTTCCAAATGAAAAAATCGATACGATTTACTTAAGAGAAATTTTAGAAAGTGAGGTATTTAAAAATTCTAGCTCACCTTTAACTATAGCTTTAGGTAAAGATATAGTAGGCGATCCTTTCATCACAGATCTTAAAAAGCTTCCTCATCTTTTAATAGCAGGAACTACAGGAAGTGGTAAAAGTGTGGGTATAAATTCTATGCTTTTATCTTTGCTTTATAGAAATTCGCCAAAAACACTAAGATTAATGATGATAGATCCAAAAATGCTTGAATTTAGTATTTATAATGATATTCCACATTTACTTACACCGGTAATTACTGATCCTAAAAAGGCGGTAAATGCTTTATCAAATATGGTGGCTGAAATGGAACGCAGGTATCGTTTGATGGCTGAAGCAAAAACTAAAAATATAGAAAATTACAATGAAAAAATCAAAGAACAAGGTGGAGAAATTTTACCATTTATTGTAGTGATTATCGATGAGTTGGCTGATTTAATGATGACAGCAGGTAAGGATGTAGAGTTTTATATAGGTCGTTTAGCACAAATGGCAAGAGCAAGTGGAATTCACTTAATCGTAGCCACACAACGCCCTTCAGTAGATGTTGTTACTGGTGTTGTAAAAGCAAATTTACCAAGTAGAATTTCTTATAAAGTAGGACAAAAGATAGATTCTAAGGTTATTTTAGATTCTATGGGGGCTGAAAGTTTATTAGGGCGTGGAGATTGTTTATTTACTCCTCCTGGTATGAGTGGTTTAGTGCGTTTGCACGCACCTTTTGCAAGCGAAAATGAAATCGAAAATATTGTAGAGTTTTTAAAAGCTCAACAAGTAGTAGAATATGATGAGAGCTTTTTAAAAGATGATAGTCAAGATGGAGCTTATAAAAGAAGTGAATTTGATGATGGAGATTTAGATGAGCTTTATGAAGAAGCAAAGGCTGTAATCTTAGAAGATAGAAAAACTAGTATTTCTTATTTGCAAAGACGCTTAAAAATAGGCTATAACCGCGCAGCAAATATCATAGAACAACTTTCACAAACAGGTGTTTTAAGCGAACCTGATGCAAAAGGCCAAAGAGAAATTTTATAATCAATTTCTTATTGCCTTATTATGATCTTTTAAAGTAGAGGTAAAAATATGCTTATTGGTTTTTTTATCTCTTACAAAGTATAAATATTCTGTTTTAGCAGGAAAAATAGCTGCCTTAATAGCTTCAAATGAAACATTACACACAGCTTCTTTTGGTATGCCATTAAATTTATAAGTATTGTAAGAACTATTATCTGATCTTATTCTTTGTGGAGTGATTTTTTCATGAGAGTATTTTCCATAATTTAATGTCCCATCCATTTGAAGCTTCATGCCTTTTCTTAAGCGATTTCTAATCACAGATGAAACTATAGGCATTTCTTCATTACTCGCTGCTTCTTTTTGTATAATGGAAGCAATGATGATATATTCATGCCATTTTTTTTCATTGTATTCTCTAAAAATTTTATAAGAAAGTTTTTTAAATTCACTTGCAGAGTAAGCCAAAAGATATTTTACTAAAAGCTCTTCTGTAATGCCTTTTGGAATTTTATAAGTTTCGGGAAAAAGCATACCTTCTTTAAAAGGGCTTTGTTTGTAAAATTCTTGCATTAAGGTTTTGGCATTTAAATTTAACTTTGGTGCTAATTCTTCAAAGAAAATTTCAGTCGTTTCCCCAGGAATTAAAGTAATAGTTTCAAGTGCTGCCTTAGCGACGGTAAGCTTATGTAAAAATTCAGCTCTATTTAGTTCTTTTGTGCCTATATTTATCCAGCCAGATTGTGGATGGCCTAAAAAATATAAAGTATATTTATCAATATTGCTCATTTTATAGTTATTTTTATCTAATTGCGTTATAATCTTACTAACAGAACCTTGTGGTATAAAAACTACAGAGTTTGTTTTTATAGGTAAAAGTAGATAATAAAAAATGGATAAAAGAAAAATTAAAATCAAATCACAACATATTAAAAAAATTCTTAAATTTTTAGCATTACCTATGATACTTTTCATTGTTTTGTTTATTTACCTCAAAAATGGAATTTACATAGAAAAATTAGAAATTTCTTCTATTAATTTGGAGAAATTATATATTAAATTAGATAAAAAACTCATTTTAAATGCAAAAAAAGTTATAGTAAATTCTCAAAATCAAAACACTCAAAATGAAACTAGTGCGAGTAAAGCTGTGCAGCTTATCAAAGATGTAAAATATATTTATTGGTTTTTTCAAGAAATCAATATAGATGAAATTTTTGTTAATAACTATCCCGTGGAATTAATTTATAAAAATAATCTATTTTTTGTAAACAGTAAAAATCTTTTAGTAAAAGTCAATTTAAAAATTAGTGATAAAAATATACAAGCTAATATTGATAATTTTCTTTTAAAAGATCATAACCTTAGTGTAGTTGGCTCTTTACTTATCAATCCTAAGACAAAATTTTATACTTTTAAAGGAGAAATTGATAGTGATTTTTTAAAAAGTGATGTTAAATTCTCACTTAAAAGAGAAGAGATTGCTTATGAATTAGAAAATATAAGCTCAAATAATATTTCAAAAATTTTTGATATTTTAGTGGAAAATGGAGTGCATTTGCCTTCTAATCTTGCTCTTTGGGTGGGCGGTAAGGTAAAGGCTGATTTTTATTTTATAGAGAAATTAAATGGCTTTGCAGATTTTGGAAAACATAGATATTATTTGAATGATATTAGTGCTAAAGGTTATGTAAATAACTTGAAAGTGGTTTTAGATAAAGGTATAGATCCTATCATTAGTCCTTTTGTAAGGCTTGAATTTAATAAACAAAAACTAGAATTTATCTATGATAAATTATATTTTAACAATTACAATCTTAATCAAAGTCAAATTTATATAGACAATATGCTAAATGAAAAAGCAGGAATTTATATACGCATAAAAAGTGACAATGCTAGAGCTGATTATAGAGTGAATAAAATTTTGCGTTTATATGATATAAAATTACCATTTTTACAAAACAATGGTGTTGCAAAGACTGATTTAATTTTAAAAATTCCTTTTGAACACCCTGAAAGAATTTCATATAAAGGAAATTTTGATATTGTAAATTCTAATATAAATATAAGTGACTTTAAAATCATACAAGCAAATATTGATTTACAAAAAGATAAATTAGAGATTAAAAATGCAAGTGTACAAAGTGAATTAATCAGCGGTGATTTTAATGCAAGTATTGATTTAAAGCAAAAAAAAGGTGATTTTAAGACCTTTATAGCAAATTTAAAATTACCACAAGATAGCTTAAAAATGGAAAATAAATTTCTTGATTTAGATCTTAACTATGATAAAAATATCAGTTTATATAATAAAGAGCTTACTACGACTTTAAATTTTGATCAAGGTATGTCTGTTTATGTTGCTAAGCTTGCAAAGTATAAGACTTATTCTAAATTAATGCAAAAAAATAATGTGCATGATGGAGAGTTGTCATTAGATACTTTAAATTTTAAAGATTTTGATGTAGATATAAATAATACTACTTTTGAATCATTTTTACTCTATAAGGATAATAATCCTTATGAGTATGATAGTTTTAGTATAAAAATAAAAGGAGAAGATTTTAATTTAACTAGCGCAAGTGGTAGTGTTTTTGCACAAAAAGACAATGATGATATTAACATTACTTTAAATAATGTTAATTTATTATTTTCAGAACAAGATACAGAAAACACACTAGATAATCTTGAAAATTCAAATTATAATATCAGTGCTAAAAATATAGATTTGATCTTAAAAGATTTTAACAAAACTTTAGATTTTGATCAATTTAATGCTAAAATCAAAAAAGACTATATAAAAGCTTGGGCTAATAGAAATGAGTCTAAATTTGAGCTTTTGCTTAAAGAAAATCAAATGCAAATTAGAGCTTTAAAAATGGATGATGATTTTCTAAATACTTTTATGCGTCAAAATGTTTTTGAAAAAGGCGAGTTTAATCTTTATGTAGATGGTAATAGTACTGATTTTTTTAAAGGCAAATTTTTATTTAAAGATACTTATTTAAAAGATTTAAAATTTCATCAGCAACTCTTAAGTTTTATTGATACCATACCTAGTTTGATTTTATTTAAAGCCCCAACTTTTAATGAAAAAGGTTTTAGTGTAGAAAATGCTGGTATAAGTTTTAATCGCAAAAAAGATCTTTTTGAAATAGATGCGCTAAATTTTAATGGTGATAGTGCAGATATTTTAGGTCAAGCTAAAATCAATTTAAGAAGTAGTCAAGTGGATGGTTTATTAGAGCTTAGAACGCTAAAATCAGCTAGTTCGGTTATTTCTAAAGTTCCAATTATCAATCAAATTATATTAGGCAAAGACAGGCAAATTAGCACACAAATTAAACTAGGTGGAACAATTGATAATCCCGAGTTTAAAACTCAACTTATCGCACAGAGTTTGCAACTTCCTTATCATTTGATAAAAAATATTTTTGAATTACCGACAAATTTAGTTAAATAATACAACAAAGGAGCTAAGATGAAAATTACCATCATAGGAGCAGGAAATGTCGGTGCAAGCATTGCTTATGCTTTAATTTTAAGAGAATTAATAGATGAGATTATATTGATTGATATTAATAAAGACTTGCTTTTTGCTAGAGAATTAGAACTAAGTCAAAGCATAGCCGCTTTTAATTTTGATATTAAAATAACTTGTACGGATGATTATACATACTCAAAAGATTCTCAAGCGGTTATTTTTAGTGCAGGTGTAGCTAGAAAAGAAGGTCAGAGTAGAGATGAGCTTTTTGCTATTAATTCTAAAATTATGCTTGAGTGTGCAAAAAATATTAAAAAATTTAACAACGATCCTTTGTTTATCATAGTAAGCAATCCTGTAGATTTTTTACTCAACGCTCTTTATGAAAGCAAATTATTTTCATTAAAAAAAATCATTGCTATGGCAGGTGTTTTAGATAATGCTAGATTTAAATACGAAGTGAGTAAAAAATTAGATATAAAAACTTCTTATATAGATACTAAGCTTATAGGTTTTCACAATGATAGTATGGTTTTGGTAAAATCTCAAAGTAAAGTGCAAAATAAAGCTTTAAGTGAAGTCTTAAATAAGCAAGATATTGTTCAAATTGAACAAGAGGTTAAAACCGGTGGTGCTAAAATTATAAAATATTTAAAAACTTCAGCCTATTTAGCTCCTGCTAGTGCTTGCGTGAGAATGATAGAGGCTTTAAAAAGTGGAGAATTTTTACCAGTATGTGTGATTTTAGATGGAGAATATGGCATAAGAGAAAAAGCTTTTGGAATTATGGCAAGGATTAGTCTTGATGGGGTGCTTGAAACTTTAGAATTAAAATTAGACAATCAAGAACAAATTGCATTAGAAAATTCTTTTATTCAGTATAATTATAAATAATTTTTTAGGAGTTTTTTACTCCTAATGTTACTTTGTGTTATAAAATCTTATTAGTTTTATTTTATCTTTTAAATAATATTTAATCATGCTATAAATTCGCTATAATAAAAAGTTTGTTTTAAAAATAATTTTTAATAAAAAATCATTAGAAAATTACAAAAAACTAGAAAGGAATATTAATGATTGCTCCAGAGAATACACCAGTTTGGGTTGATGAAGCAAGATGTAAAGCTTGTAATATCTGTGTTAGCTATTGTCCAGCCGGAGTTTTAGCAATGAGAGATGAAATCAGTGCAGTTTTAGGACAGATGATAGAAGTGGTTCATCCTGATTCTTGTATAGGCTGTAGTGAATGTGAAAGTCACTGTCCTGATTTTGCGATTTTTGTTGCCAAAAGAGATGAATTTAAATTTGCAAAGCTTACACCAGAAGCTAAAGAAAGAGCACAAGCTGTTAAAGAAAATAAATATAAAAAACTAAATGCATAGGAAAACAAAATGAGAGAAGTTATATCAACAGGTAATGTTTTAGTAGCCAAAGCTGCGATTGATTGTGGCTGTAAATTTTTTGGTGGTTATCCAATTACCCCAAGTTCTGAAATAGCACATGAACTAAGCCATATGTTACCAAAAAATGATGGTACTTTTATACAGATGGAAGATGAAATTTCGGGTATTAGCGTGGCCTTAGGTGCTTCTATGAGTGGAGTAAAATCCATGACAGCAAGCAGCGGACCGGGAATTTCTTTAAAAGCTGAACAAATTGGTTTGGGTTTTATAGCTGAAATTCCACTAGTAATTGTAAATGTTATGAGAGGTGGTCCTTCAACTGGTCTTCCAACAAGGGTTGCGCAAGGTGATTTATTTCAAGCAAAAGCTCCAACACATGGAGATTATGCAAGTATAGCTTTAGCTCCTGCTTCATTAGAGGAAGCTTACACTGAAACTATTAGAGCTTTTAATTTAGCTGAAAAATACATGACTCCAGTATTTTTGCTTTTAGATGAAACCATAGGACACATGAATGGTAAGGCAAAATTACCTGATTTAGAAGAATTAGAAATTATCAACCGAAAAAAATTTACGGGTGATAAAAAAGATTACAAACCTTATGCAGCAGGTGAAAATGAAGCTGCCATACTAAATCCTTTCTTTGAAGGTTATCGTTATCATATCACAGGACTTCATCATGGAGACATAGGCTTTCCAACAGAAGATGGAGCAATAGTAGATAAAAATATCAAAAGATTATTTGGTAAGATTAAAAATAATACCGATGAAATTTGTACTTATGAAGAGTTTATGTGTGATGATGCACAGTTTTTAATCATCGCTTATGGTAGCGTTGCAAGATCTGCTAAAGAAGCTATTTTAAGACTTAGAGAAGAGGGTTTAAAAGTAGGGCTTTTTAGACCTATTACCCTTTATCCAGTAGCTGAGAAAAAAATAGCTCAAGTAGTATCTAAATTTGAAAAAGTTATGGTAAGTGAGCTTAATATGGGGCAATATTTAGAAGAAATTCAAAGAGTAAGTAAAAGAGATGATTTTATTAGCTTGCACCGTGCAAATGGTCGCCCTATAACCCCAAGTGAAATTATTGCTAAAGTAAAGGAGAATATGTAAAATGGCTTTTAATTACGATGAATATTTAAGAGTAGATAAACTTCCAACACAATGGTGTTGGGGTTGTGGGGATGGTGTTGTTTTAAAAGCTATTATTAGAGCTATTCAAAAACTTGGCTGGAATATGGATGATGTTTGTTTAGTTTCTGGTATAGGTTGTAGTGGTAGAATGAGTTCTTATGTAAATTGCAATACAGTCCATACTACTCATGGTCGAGCTATTGCTTATGCAACAGGGATTAAACTAGCAAACCCTAAAAAACATGTAATCGTAGTAAGCGGAGATGGCGATACTTTAGCAATTGGTGGAAATCATACCATCCATGGATGTAGAAGAAATATAGATTTAACTCATATTTTAATCAATAATTTTATTTATGGTCTTACAAATTCACAAACTTCACCAACTACCCCACAAGGCTTTTACACTGTTACAGCTCAAGCAGGTAATATAGACCCAAATTTTGATGCTTGTGAGCTTACTAAAGCCGCTGGGGCTTCTTTTGTAGCAAGAACAAATGTTATAGAGGCAAATAAGCTTGAAAATATCATTTTTAAAGCTTTATCTCACAAAGGTTATAGTTTTGTAGATGTATTTTCAAACTGCCATATTAACCTAGGTAGAAAAAACAAAATGGGCGAAGCTGTAAGCATGCTTGATTGGATTAAAAATCGCTGCGTTGAAAAGTCTAAATTTGAACAATTAGACTATGAACAAAGAGCGGATAAATTCCCTATAGGAATTTTACACCAAGATGAAAGCAAAGCAGAATATTGTGAAGCTTATGAGGAAGTTAGAAGAGCCTTGAAAGAAAAAAGAATGGTTGATTTGGGAGTATTAAAATGAAATATCAATTAAGATTTTGTGGTGAAGGTGGACAAGGGGTTATCACTGCAGGTGAAATTCTAGCTAAAGCCGCCATTAAAGAAGGGCGTAATGCTTTTAAAGCTTCTACTTATACTTCTCAAGTTAGAGGTGGGCCAACTAAGGTTGATATTATCGTTGATGAAAATGAAATCTTTTTTCCTTATGCAGTAGAAGGTGAAGTTAGTTTTATGCTTTCAACTGCTGATAAAGGTTATCATAGTTTTAAAGACGGTGTTTGTGATGGTGGTGTTATAGTTATAGAGCCAAATTTAGTTCATCCAAGTAAAGAAGATTATGCAAGATGGAAAATTTTTGAAATTCCTATTATTACTATAGCTAAAGAAGAAGTAGGGAATGTAGCTACTCAATCAGTCGTTGCTTTAGCTATAGCTGCTTATATGAGTAAATGTATTGATATTGATGCATTAAAACAAACTATGCTTGATATGGTACCTGCAAAAACTAAAGAGGCAAATGCAAAAGCTTTTGATTTGGGTATAGAATACGCTAAAAAAGCACAAGTGGTTTCTTGATTTTCAAGAAACTCTTTCTTGTAAAATAATATTTATTAAATTATCGTTATAATATTTTCCATTTTAAGCAAAAAGGTAAAATAATGAAAGAGCTAAATGGCTCGCAAATGATTTGTGAAGCATTAAAAGAAGAAAATGTTAAAGTAGTTTTTGGTTATCCTGGTGGTGCGGCTTTAAATATTTATGATGAAATTTACAAACAAACTCATTTTAAACACATTTTAGTCAGACACGAGCAAGCGGCCTTACATAGTGCTGATGCTTATGCTAGAATGAGTGGTAAAGTTGGTGTGGCAGTAGTTACAAGTGGACCTGGTTTTACTAATACAGTTACAGGTTTAGCTACCGCTTATAGTGATTCTATACCTTTGGTTTTAATTTCAGCTCAAGTTGCAAATTCTTTAATAGGAACAGATGCTTTTCAAGAAATCGATGCTATAGGTATTTCAAGACCTTGTGTAAAGCATAATTATTTAGTAAAAAATATCGAAGAATTACCTAAAATTTTAAAAGAAGCTTTTTATATCGCTACAACAGGTAGAAAAGGGCCTGTGCATATTGATATACCTAAAGATGTTACTGCTGCTATGGGTGTATGGCATTATCCTAAAGAAATTTCTATGAAAACTTACAAGCCAACCTATAAAGGAAATATCAAGCAAATTAAAAAATTAGTAAGTTTGATTAAAAATGCTCAAAAACCTTTATTTTACCTAGGTGGAGGTTGCATAGCTTCTAATGCTAGTGACGAATTAAGAAACTTGATTCATTTTTGCCAAATTCCTGCAGTTGAAACTTTGATGGCTCTAGGGATTTTAAGAAGTGATGATGAGCTTAATTTAAAAATGGCAGGTATGCATGGAAGCTATTGTGCAAATATCGCTTTAAGTGAGTGTGATTTGCTTATTGCTGTGGGTGCTAGGTTTGATGATAGGATTACTGGTAAAACAAGTGAGTTTGCCAAGGGTGCAAAAATCGTTCATATTGATATAGATCCAAGCTCTATTTCTAAAATCATCGAAGCGCATTTTCCTATAGTTGGGGATATTAAAAGTGTTATTTTAGATACCTTAGAAGAATTAAAAAAAGAAAGTTTTGACAACACAAAATACCAAGAATGGTTTAAAACTTTACAAAACTATCAACAATTATATCCTTTAATCTATGAAGATAGCGATGAAGTTTTAAAACCTCAATGGGTTATAGAAGAATGTGCTAGATTAGCTCCTGATGCAAGGATAATTACTGATGTAGGGCAACATCAAATGTGGGTAGCGCAATTTTATCCTTTTAATTATGCAAGACAACTTGCAACAAGCGGTGGGCAAGGAACTATGGGGTATTCTTTACCGGCCGCACTTGGGGCTAAATTAGCTGTAGATGAAGAAGTTGTAATAAATTTTGTAGGCGATGGTTCTTTTTTAATGAATATACAAGAGCTAATGACAGCAAGTGCTTATGGAATTAAAGTGATTAATATCATTTTAAATAATTCTTTTTTAGGTATGGTAAGACAATGGCAAAGTATGTTTTATAAAGAAAGATTTTCTAATACAGATCTAACAAGTCAACCTGATTTTGTTACTATTGCTAAAGGTTTTCATTGTGAGGGTTATAATGTTTTTGATAAAGAAGAATTTCAAAAAGCTTTTAAAGCAGCCTTAGAATCTAAAAAAACTTGTGTTTTAAATGTAGCTATAGATCGTTATGAAGATGTATTACCTATGGTACCTGCGGGTGGAGCTATTTATAATATGATTTTACCTAGCTATAAAAACAAGGATAAAAAATGAAAAGAAGAGTAATTTCTGTCATTGTATTAAATGAGCATGGGGTATTATCACGCGTTGTTGGGCTTTTTTCAGGACGCGGTTATAATATAGAATCTCTTACAGTTGCTCCACTTGATGATAAAGAATTCTCAAGGATAAATATCGTTACTTTAGGTGATGAAAAAGTTTTTGAGCAAATCATAAAACAACTTCATAAGCTCATACCTACTTATAAAGTGATTGATTCTAGTGATTTTATTGAAAAAGAAACAGCTTTGGTAAAGATTGCTTTAAATGAAAATTTTGCAGGTTTAGATGCCATATTAAAAGCTTATAATGGCAGTGTAACTTATAGTGATGATGAGTTTATTATAGTAATGGCAAGTGATGATGCAAAAAATATTGATAACTTTTTAAAAACTATGAAAAAGTATAATCCTATTAGTGTGGTTAGAAGTGGTTCTATTTTAATGGAGGTAAAATGAAAATTAGTGAAATTGCTAAATTTTTAGGCATAGAATATTGCGGAGATGATATAGAAATTACAGCTTTAAATTCATTAAATAATGCAAGTTTTACTGAACTTAGTTATTGCGATGGAGAAAAAAACTCTAAAAAAATTGCAAGTAGTGGAGCTGGGGCTATATTAGTCTCAAAAGAATTTGAAAATTTAGTTTCAAAAGATTGTGTTAAATTAGTTGTTGATAATCCACATTTATCTTTTGCGCTTTTAAGTAAGCTTTTTGCTAAACCTTTAATTTCTAGTGAAAAGAAAAATTCTAAAATTGCTAAAAGTGCCAAGATTATGCCAAATGTTTATATTGGAGAAAATGTCCAAATAGCTGATCATGTAGTGATAATGACAGGAGCTTATATAGGCGATAATGTAAGTATAGGTGAATATACTACAATCCATCCAAATGTTGTGATTTATAATGACACTAAAATAGGTAAAAAATGCCATTTGCTAGCAAATTGTGTGATAGGTAGTGATGGCTTTGGTTATGCGCATACAAAAAATGGCGAGCATTATAAGATTTATCACAATGGGAATGTTATTTTAGAAGATTTTGTGGAAGTTGGAGCTTGCACGACTATTGATAGAGCAGTTTTTGAAAGCACTATCATAAAGCAAGGTACAAAGATTGATAATCTTGTTCAAGTAGGACATAATTGTGAAGTAGGGGAGAATTGTCTTATAGTAGCTCAAAGTGGAATTTCAGGCTCAAGTATTTTAGGTAAAAATGTTACTATGGGTGGACAAAGTGCTACAAGTGGGCATTTAGAAATAGGAGATTTTGCTACCATAGCCGCAAGGGGCGGGGTCACTAAAAATTTAGAAGGTGCTAGGGTTTATGGTGGTTTTCCTATCATGCTTCAAAAAGATTGGTTAAAATTTCAAGCAAAAATTATCACAGCTTTTAGGGATAAACATGAGTAAAAAAATATTTAAAACTATAGAATTACATGGTAGTAAAAGTGGAGAAATAAGCCTTTGTAATCTTTCTAATCCTTATGGTATAGGAAGCAATGATGTCTTAAGTATAGGTGTGGCTTTAAAAAAAGAAAATGGAATAGATTGGAAAGTTCATATTCCTTATGAAAATTTAAAAGATCTTATCCATGCACTTCAAGAAATAGAAAAAAGCAAAGCCTAGTTTAAAAACTAGGCGTATTTAAATCCCTTTTTCTTCCTGCGTTAATAATTAAAACAAAATTAAGCACAATCAAAATATACACAAAAGTTGGTATAGGAAAAGCATCACCATTTGCATAAGAATGGAGCCCAGAAAGATAAAAATTTACTCCAAAATAAGTCATTAATATACTATAAAAGGCTAAAACACTAGCACTTGCAAAAACAAAAATAAAATAAGCTTTAAAAATAAATCTTAAGTGCAATACCATAGTATAAACTACAATAGAAATCAAAGCCCAAGTTTCTTTTGGATCCCAACCCCAATATCTTCCCCAACTTTCATTAGCCCAAACTCCGCCTAAAAAATTTCCTATTGTAAGCATTGCAAGTCCTATTATCATAGACATTTCATTAACGCAGTGTAATTTAATGATGTTTAAATCTATATTTTTATTTTTACCCCTTAAAGCAAAAAGAATTAAACTCAAAATCCCTATAATAAAACAAAGTGCTAAAAATCCATAACTTGCTGTTATAATAGAAACATGAATATTAAGCCAATATGATTTTAAAACAGGTACTAAATTCCCAATTTGAGGATCCATAAAGCCAAGATGAGCTACAAAAAGTGAAATGCCTGCTAAAAAACTCGCACCATATAAAGCCAAGAGTGATTTTCTAAAAAATACCACAGCACTCATCACACAAGCAAAAGCTATATAAATCATGCTTTCATAAGCATTACTCCAAGGAGCATGCCCACCTACATACCAACGAATGCTTAAAGCTAGCGCATGCATGATTACACATATACTTAAAATGATGTAAAAAAATCTATATACAAAGGCAGATAAAGAAATATTTTTTAATATAGTATAAAAACTTAAAAAGAAAAACACTAACGCAAAGCTAATATAAACAAAAGTTAGATTATCAAAGATATTATAATGATTAAGCAGTATTTCAAGATTTAATCTTTCTTTTGGCGGTAAAACACTACTTCCATAGTGATTTTGAAAATCTTTTAAAGATTGCAAAAATTCATTTGCATCTTGCCATTGATTATTTTCAACACCATTGCGAACTTGTAAAAAATAGCTAACTAAAAGCATTTGTAAACGCTCTACATCTTCTTTTGCAAAGGGTAAAATTTGCACCGGAGAATACCACTTTAAACTTTGCTCATTAATATCAGGAAAAATAGTTAAAGCTTGACCGCTATAAATATAATATGCATGATTTATTTTTTCATCTAAGGCTAGTAAATCTTTATCGAAGTTAGTTCTTAGTGAGGGCTTTTTGCGGTTAGCTTCCTCAACATAATTACTAAGTTTATATACCCCATTATCAAACATATCATCAAATGCTATGTATTTTTCATTTATATCTGTGCCTATTAATTCTCTTAGCTTGTTTGTTTTTATAGCTATCATTTTGATTTTTCTAAATTCTTTAGGATAAATCATCATTGCTAGAAAAATTTGATCATAGTGAAGATTTAAAAATTTTTCTTTTTGAGTGATTTTATAAACAAACTCCATTGCCAAAGTATCTAAAGGCTTGATTCTACCATTATGATCTTGCACAAGTAATCTTGCAAAATTTAAAGAATGTTCATAGGAATTTTTTTGTAAATTTGAGATTAAATTTAAAATTTCATTTTTATCTTCTTGTGCAAAAAGTGGAGTTTGTAAATTTGCAAAAAGCAAAATAAACAATACAAAACTTTGACCTTTTTTTAAATAAATGCTTAAATGATGAAATCTTGAGTTTTTATCAAATAAAACCCATAAAAATCCCAAAATCAATAAAGTATAACCTATATAAGTAGGGATTTTACCAGGATCTTTATTGACTGAAAGTATAGTGCCTTGCTCATCTTGATCATAAGAACTTTGAAAAAATCTATATCCACCATAATCAAGAACATTATTCATAAAAATATCATAATCTAGATTAATATTATTTTGCTTATCTATGATTTGAATTTTTGAAGTATAAGAAGATGGACTCATAGAGCCTAAATAACGCTCTAGTATAAAATCTTTTAAGTGTAATGCAAAAGGAAGCTTAATTTCTCTTGGTCCCCAATTGATAGTAAAATTTTTTCCCTGTAAGTTAAAATGCACTGCTTGTTTGTTTGTAAAATTTGGATTTAAGATTATTTGCGTATTTGCTTTTTGATAATTAATATTTAATTTTAAGCTAGCAGGTGTGATAGAGTCTTTTTGTGGAGTGTATTTGATAGAGCTTATGATTAATTTTTCACCATTTAAGTCAATAGTTTTTTCAAAATGCTTTTGAGTTAGCGTGGTAAAGCTAATAGGAAATTCAAAACTAGCATTAGCATCAAAATCAGTAATTTTTATAAATTCTTCCCTAGTAACTATGGTGTTAGAGCTTTGATTTTCTCTTATATGCATTCCACCTTCTAAGCCAAAATATCTAGTAAGTCCAGCACCGATTAAAATCACTATAAAAGATAAATGCAAAAGCAAGATAGAGTATTTTTTCTTTTGAAAAAGCTTGTTGTAAAATATCACTCCGATTAAATTTAAACCTAGCAATAAATGCAACATATCAAACCAAGCATTATTATAAATTAAAGCTTTAGCCGCACTAATACCAAAATCATTTTCTATAAAGGTTGCCACAGCACAAGCTATGGCATATATACTCATTAGTAAAAAACTCATTGCAAAAGAAAAAAAATACTGCATTTTTAACCTTTAAATATTATTTTCTTTATAAAAATGTATGAGTTTTTGTGCTATGGCTGCTTCGTCTAAATTTTGATTTTCTTTTTGATTTAAAAACTCCATTGTAGCGCTTAGTCTTTTTGCGCTAATAAAACCAGGATAATTTAGCAAAGTTTGGCTGTTTTTGTTTAAAATTACAATAGTAGGGGTGGCTACTATATCATAAATACTAGAAAGTTCAGCTGTGCTTAAGTCGCTTTTATGGTTTTTATAAAATGTATGAATTTTTTTATAGCTTATATTTATATAATATGAGCTGTATTTGTCTTTTATAAGTTCTTGTATTTTTTTATCATTTTTAATTTCTTCTTTTAATTTATCACAATAAAGGCAGTGATTTGCGCTAAAAATGATTAAAATGTTTTTATCATCACTTTTTATATTTGTATTATCTTTAAATAAATAGGCTATTTCTTCATAAGATTTTTTATCTAAATCATTTGCTTTTTGTAAATTTTCTTTAGAAAATTGTGTACCGCTTGAGATTAAATTAGAATCAAGTTTTTCTTCATTGGAACAAGCTATAAAAAAAATACTTAAAAAACTAAGTGAGAGTATTGTTTTAAACATTTAAAATCCTTGAAAAAATTAGAAAAAGTCCTTATTCGCTATTATAGCGAATAAGGTTATAAGATAGTGTTAAAGAAAGTATAAAGCATTAAAAATAAAAATACTAAGCCAGTGATTAGCATTGCAAATCCTGCAAGTTTAGCTAGCCATTGATATGCCTTGAAATTACTTTTATTTTCATATAAAGTGCTTAATTTTCCACTTTCTTTTAAGCGTTTATACCATACATTTCTTTCTTGTTTAATCTCTTCTTCACTAATACTTCCTGAAAAAATCACCATATCCATAGGGAAGCGATCTGCTCTAAAATGCGTATTAAAGAAGTGAATTGCAAAAATAAATCCTGTAGCAAGTAAAGCTTCATCAGAGTGAAGTAGGGTTGCTAAGTTGATTGCTTCACCTGGTAAAAATTTACCAAAGAAAGCAGGAAACCATAAAATAAGCCCTGAAATACCAATGATAAACATACCCCAAAATACTGCTAGATAGTCAAATTTTTCCCAATAAGTCCAGCGGTCAAATTGCGGTCTTGGTCCAAAACCAAAGAACCATTTAAAATGATCTTTCATATCTTTAAAATCTTGCCAATTTGGCATTAAAGAATCAGGTCCAAAAGTAGCTTTTAAAACTTTTATAAAGCTTATTTTGCCAGTTATTGAATCCCTTGCTACATCACGGCGTTTCCAATTTACGATGATGATTTCTCCAATGTGAGAGAAAAATACTGCAAACATTACTATGGCTGAAATATGATGTATGGTTGCTGCGTTAATGATATCTCCACCCATTAAATCAATCATAGGTTTAGCCCATGCTGAATCATAGAATTTTTGCGGTAAGCCTGAGAATGCAAGACCCAAAAAACTAACTGCCATAAAAAAATGCTGAATTCTATGAAAAGTGCTAAATCTTCTTACTCTTACTTTATCTTCATGTGCTGCTTTTCTTGCTTCTTTCCATTCTTTAGGATATTTTATACGCATAGCAATTAAACGCAAGCACCAAAGTATAGTATGGGCTCCAAAGAAAACAAATACAGAAATGACCAAAATAGTCATGAATATATAAGCACCATGTAATCCAGGATATTTTTCGCCATCACTATGATCAGCATGTGCCATCCAATTTGCGAAATTTTTATTTGCATTTGGGTGGCATGATTTACAAGTTTGAACACGGTTAATTGGCGAGAGAGTTGAGCTTCTTTCGCTTGATTTTAAAATATTATGTTTTCCATGACAATCAGAACAAGTAGCAACACTTGGAGTTTCACCTGGAGTGCTTAAAAACATACCTTTACCATGAAAAGTCATATGAAAAGTTGCACTTTTTTGTTTATGACATTGTGCGCATTTTTGATCGACTAATTGTTTTTGTGAATAAATTCCTGAATGTTTTGGGGTAATATGAATAGAGTGACAAGTTGCACAAGATGGTTTTTCTTTTTTCTTTTGCATATCTTGAGCGGGTAAGAACTTTTCTACTCCATGAGCGCTTTTTGCTAAAGCATTGCTTGCTTTTTCATGACAAGTTGCACATTTTTGATTGATTAGGTTTTTATTTGCTGCAATATCAGCTCTAATGCCTTTACCTTTTTGAGCATGACAATCACGACAAGATGGGGTGTTGCTAAATTTAAATCTTGAGTGGATAGTGTCTTTAAATTCGATAATTTCTTTAGCTTTTTCCCATTTAACTGTGTCTATTTTTTCAACTTTTCTACCTGAAGTTACCCATGATTCTATACCATCAAGCATTACAACAGAGTTTTTATAGCCAAGTTCTATAGCAACTGCAGCTGCTTGAGAAGCTTCAAATCTAAAACGATTTAAACCATAAAATACTAAATTTGCATTTTTATCATTAGGTAATAAATTTTGCCAATTTTCCACATAGGTTGATATGGAATTAGGTATATAACCATTAGCTTGTCTATCTTGCTCTGAATTGACATCAAAAAAATAAGTATTGTTTTGATCTAGCATTTCTTGAGCTTGCGCTAAGCTAATGCTTTTTACACCTTCTATTGAGCCTATTTCTCCATTAGCCTCAGCAAAAATAAATCCTGATGGCATAAAAAGAGTAAAAAGCACAATAAAAAGTCGAGTAATTAAATTTTTCAAGACTAGCTCCTTATTTTAAGGAAGAATTTTTCATTCTTCCTTTGTTTTTATTTGCCATTTAGGATATTTTGTGCTTCTTGGATATAAATTAAAGCTTCTTCTATGATTTTCTTAGAATAAGCAGGTCCATGAACACCCCAAGAACCATCTTTTTCTAGTCTATCAGCTATGGCTTGAGCTTGATTAGTTAGGCTTAATACTTTTGATTTTTGCTCTATTGAAAGTTTATTTTTTTCAGCAAAAGTTTTATCAATATTTGCTATGCCTTTTCTAATTTTCTCATAGCCTTCTTTAACAGGGTTTTGCCACTGCATTACTTTATCATAAATCATTTCTTGATTGCTAAAGTGAAGTTTTTCAGGTAAGGTTGATTGCACAGGACTATGACAACCACTTGCACCAGGACCCATTAGGTTAATATCACTAAAACTAGTTCTACCACAACTCCACATTAAATCAAGGAAAAATCTACCTTCATCATCTCTAGCTATGGTCCAGCCACCAACTTTAGGCGATCTTTCTTTGCCTTCTGGTGGATTAAGTGTTTTTGCGGTTTTATCTACTTTGATATTCCAAATATGTGAAGCTCTAACATTATCAAATCCACCTTTATCAGGGTTTTGAACTGCTCCAAAGTTTTCACAACTCATCATGTTTGGCATGTGACAAGCTGTACAGTTATCTTTTGCGTGAATTCCACCTTTTTTGAAAAAGCTTGCTTGAGTTTCATGACAATCTTTGCAAGTTTTTTTAAGTTTTGTTTTAGTATAACCGCTTTTCCAATCATTAAAAGTTACTTCATGCGGATCATGACAAGTATTACATCTCATACCCTTATCGTAGTGTGCTGAAGAATACATTTGAGCACCTTCTGTTCCACACGCAGGGCAACTTGATTTAAAATATGCGTTGAAAGGTTTTCTAGGATTGATTTTAGCATCGGTTTCATTATATGAAAATCTTTGATGACATCTTTCACAATTTGATGGCATGCCTGCACCTCTTGCTCCATAAAGATGTGCTCCAGCCCCATGGCATTCCTCGCAAGTAATACCTTTTGAGATGGTATGTTTTTGAAGTTCTTTTGGATTACCCAGTGCTTTGTAAAATTCTTCCTTGCTTTTAAAGTCAAATTTAAAAGTATGACAGGTTTCACAATACGCAGTAGCAGGTTGGAAAACCGCTTTTTCTTTATAAGTTGCAGCATAAGAGTTTGTTCCCCATACTTGAGAGCCATTTCCTCCAAAATCTTCCATTTTAGTAGGAAAACCAGGTGCAAATGCAGCTATTTTTTGTGCCATTTCAGGGGTTAAAAACTCACTCCAAAGTCTTGAAAATTGATTGCCTCCAGCGGTTAATTTACCACTTAAATCACTCAAATTTCCATCTTCAACATGGTAAGTTCCACGCACAAGCCATCTATCTATAAAACCATATTTTGTTCTTGGTGTTCCAATGAGAGCATAAACATCATTTGGATAAATTCCATCGGGTAAAATAGTAGCTTGAGAGTTATACATAGGTTTTTTCAAACCTTCAGCTCCACCAACTTCTTCCATTTCATGTGGAAAACGCACGGTTTTTGCATGACGAGAGCGCTCCCAAGAAGCATATTGAGCAGGGTGACACTCACCGCATTTTTTTGGACCCACAAATTTGTTTGGAAAATCCAAAAAAGATTCATAAGGCAAACGATAGGTAATAGAGGCTTGCTTTAAATCATGCTCGGCAGCAAATTTAGCTCCATTTTGATTTACAACCCAATTTTCAGTTCTATCACTATGGGTAAATTTACCCACTAAACGCCCTTCTTTTTCATATTTAAAAATAGGGTGATTTTTATAAAGATAATCAAAAAATGCATCTTCTTGAGCCACATAACCATCAAGGGTTCTAGGCTCTGAAGAAGCAAAAGCTTGTGTAGTCAAACTAATGCCCAATGCTAAACAAGCATAAGTGGAGACTTTAGCTAGTTTATGTTTCATAACTTCCCTTTCATGTAGTTTTGTTAAAAGATAAAAACACTCTTATTTATTATCTATTAACTTTTAAAACATAATTTTGACTATTTTTTAATAAAAATTAACTTAAAAATATAATTTATTAACTTTTTATTAATTTAAATAATAAAAATTATCATATAGAAAAAGAAGTTATTTGCTAAATATTAAATTCTACTAATAGTCCCTACTACCTTACCTACAATTAAAAAGTCTCCATTTTGATAATGAACATCCGCATAACTTAGGTTAAAAGAGTGTAAATAAACTCCGCCTTTATTGCTTTTAAAAATTTGTTTGATAAATAAACCATCTCTGGTATTTACCGCAAAAACTCCACCTTCTTTAAAGCTTTTGCTTTTATCTACTAAACACAAAGAATCATCTTTGATTTCAGGCTCCATGCTATCGCCTATACATGGGATGATATCACAATCTTTAGAGCCAAAAAAATCACTTAGTTTTTCATCTATAATCACTTCTGAAAAACTTACATTATCATTTAAAGCTCCACCTCCCATAGAAGCATTAACATCATAATATTTTAAAACATTATAGTTTAGATCATGCGTTAGAGTATTACTCTCAAGGGAATCTTCATAAAAAAACGCATTGATATTAATATTTCTCTCATTTAAAAAATGAAGTATTTGTTTATAAGGTATGGAATTTCTAAATTTCATACTATAAAAGGTATCAGGATTGATATTTAGCATCTTAGCTACATCAGAATCTTTGGCGTTTTTTATTCCTTCTTTTTGGAGTATAAATTTTAATTTATCAGTAATTTCATTCATTTGCATAAAAATCCTTTTAAATAAAAAGTATTTTAGCAAATTTACTTTTATTTTGCAATAATTCTTTTAAATTAAAAGATATTTAGCTTCCAAATTTATGGAAGCTAAAAATTATTTATTAGTCAGACTTTTGATGTATTGATCTACCATATATAAGCCATTACCATTATCGCTTATGAGTTTGATTTTATCTACTATACCTCTAAAAAGCGCTTCCTCTTCGTGTTGTTCGCTTACATACCATTGTAGAAAATTAAAAGTAGAATAATCTTTACTTGAAAGCATAAAATCTACAAGATTATTAATAGAAGCAGTGATACTTTGCTCATGCTCAAAAGTTTTTTCAAATACATCAAGCAATGATTTAAAATCACTATCAGGTTTTTTAACTTCTTTTAATTCTACTTTAGAATCAGTTTCATTCAAATAAGTGATGAGTTTTCTAGCATGATCACTTTCTTCTCTTGCATGCTCGAACAAAAATGCCCCTGCACCATCAAAACTATGCTCATAGCACCATGAACTCATACTCAAATACAAATTTGCTGCATACATTTCTTTATTAATTTGCTCATTTAATAAAGCTACTACTTCTTTTGAAAGCATTTTCTCTCCTTTAAGTGTTATTGCTTTATTATATTAATATAGTTTTATTAAAAAGATATTAATAATAAAAAAATTATTTTGTATTTTTTATACTAAAAGAAAAAACACTGCCTTTTTGTGGGTTAGATTGAATTTTTAAAGAACTTTTGTGTAAAGTGAGTATTTTTTTAACTAAAAACAATCCTAGTCCAAAAGAATTGTTTTGGCTAGTATTGATTTTATAAAATTTTTTTGTGATTAATTTTAAATATTTTTCCTCTATGCCTATGCCTTGATCTTGTATAGTAAATTCTTGGTTTTTAACTTCAATAAAAATATCTTTTTGACTATATTTTAGTGCATTGCTAATGAGATTAATAATAACTTGCTCAATGAGAAAAGAATCTGCTTTTATGAAAGTTTGCTCTCCTTGAATTTTAATCCTGCTTTCATTAAAATTTTCAACAATATTTTTACTTAAAGCATATAAATCAAAATTTTCTTCATTTAAAGATGTTATATTTAAATTAAAAACAAAATTTAGTTTGTGTGTTAGTTGGTTGATTTTTACGCTTTGCTTGTGAATTTTTTCAAGCATAAATTTTTTCATAGTTTCATCATTATGTTCTTTTTCTAAAGATTGCAAACTTAAATTTATAACACTTAAAGGATTTTTTAACTCATGTGAAATAGCACTGATTAAATTTGAAAGTTGAGTGTTTTTCATTTTAATTTTTTTGGCTTGTTTTTTATTTTGTAATTCTTTCTCATAAAATAATTTTTTTATTTTTAATAATCTTAAATTTAAAGAATTTAAATCATAAAAAAAGTTCTTTGTAAAATGAAATTCTGATTGACTCTTTATATTTTTAATAAACAAAAGTAATTCTTGAAAGTATTTTTTAAAAAAGTTAAATATAAAAATATATATTGCAGTTAATACTGCTAAAAAAAGCAAAAAAATCAAAATATTTTTTATCCAAAAATCTTGTATTTTTGCGTTTATTTTTGGATAAACAATGATGATGTATTTATATCCTTCATATTGATAAGCTTTATAATAAATTTCTTTATTATTAAAAAATTCATGTGTAAAATCTGCGTTAAATTGATTTTTAAAGAAATCAAAATCATCTAAAGATGAGATGGTTTTTCCATCTTTTTTGATGATAAAATCTGCTCTTGTTTGTTGAGAAAATTCTTGAATGTTGTTTGTATTGAGTGTTTTTATAATGCTAAATTTTAATGTATCATTCAAGGTTTTTAATTTTTGCTCATAAGTGCTTTTTATAGTGTTGTTTATATATTGCTCATTAACAAAATAAAACAATCCTATAAAAAATATACAAAAACATATAAAAAATAAAGCAAAAAAATTTCTGATTTTTAACACAATTTATAACCCACCGAGCGCACTGAAATGATATTTTCTTTAATTTGTGGAATTTTTTGTTTTAATCTTAAAATAGCCGTATTGATTGTCTTATCGCTTGTTGTGTCATTTTTCCATACCTGCTCACTTAAAAATTGACGGCTTAGAAGTTGATTTTTGTGATTAAAAAAACACTTGAGTAATTCTACATCTAGGGTTGATAAATTTTCAAATGTATTTGTTTGATAAATTAATTTTCTTTCTTCTATATATAAAGTAAAATCTTGATAAGAAATTTGTTCTTTTGGAGTTTTATTTCTTTTAGTTACGGCTTTGATTCTAAATAAAAGTTCATTAAAATCAAAAGGTTTGCATATATAATCATCACAGCCTTGCTCAAAACCTTCTAAAATATCTTTTTGTAAAGTCTTTGCACTAAGAAAAATCACAGGCTCCATATAACCTTTTTTTCTTAATTGTTTTATCATCTCTACACTATCGCCACTTGGTAAATTTCTATCCATGATGATTAAGTCTATTTCATTTGTATCTAGAAAGGTTTCTAAGTCAAAAAAATCAAAATAATTATAAATTTTTATATTTTCTTGACTAAGTCTTAAACTAATTAACTCATTTAAATCTTTATCATCTTCTATCAAAATAACATTTAGCATATAAAATTATATCAAAAAATACATGTATCCAAAATGTTTCCAAGTTTTTTTAAATTTTCATTACTTTTTTAAAACAAGGAGAAAAAATGAAAAAACTTTTGGCTTTAAGTGTGGCTACCTTTGTTAGTTTAAACGCGGCAGAATTAAAAATAGCAGGTTCATCTACTGTCTATCCTTTTACTTCTTTTGTTGCTGAAGAGTATGCTTCTATAAAAAATACAAAAACACCTATAGTTGAAAGTCTTGGCACAGGTGGTGGTTTTAAAGTGTTTTGCGAGGGAATTACTGATATTTCTAATGCTTCAAGAGCAATCAAGCCAAGTGAATTTGAAACTTGTAAAAAATCAGGTGTGAGTGATATAGTCGGGATTATGATAGGCTATGATGGCATAGTTTTAGCTCAAAATAAAATCAATGCTCCATTAAATATAAGCTTACATGAGTTATTTTTAGCTTTGGCCAAAGAAATTCCACAAGATGGAAAATTAGTCCCAAATCCTTATACAAATTGGCAACAAATCAATAAAAATCTACCAAATAGAAAAATTACAATTTATGGTCCTCCATCAAGTTCAGGAACAAGAGATAGTATAGAAGAGCTTGTAATGGTAGATATTTCTAAAAAAATTCCTGAATATAAAGGTGCATATAAAACTATACGCCAAGATGGAGCATTTATACCAAGCGGAGAAAACGATAATTTAATTGTTTCAAAACTTTCTGTTGATAAAGAAGCTTTTGGGCTTTTTGGATACGGATTTTTAGCTAGTAATGATGATAAGATTAATGCAGTTGATATTGATGGTGTAAAAGCTGATGAGAAGAATATTTCCGAAGGAAAATATAAACTAGCTCGTTCTTTGTTTATATATATGAATGCTAAGAAAAATCCAGAAGTATTTGAATTTGCAAAAATTTATATGAGTGATGATTTAGCTAAAAGCGGAGCAGAATTAGAAAAAATAGGATTAGTTCCTTTGGATGAAAAAACATTAAAACAAACCCAAAAACATATAGAAGAAAAAGGTTTATTAACTGATGAGCTTGTTAAAGCAGGGAAAGTTTTTTAATTTTTAGGATGAAAAATTGATAAAAGAAAAAATAATAAAATTAACGCTTTTTCTTTGTGCTTTTGTTAGCGTAGTAGTAAGCTTTGCTATTATGCTAACTATTTTAATAGAGGCATTAAAATTTTTTCAAAAAGAAAGCGTATTTACTTTTTTATTCTCAAGTCAGTGGGCAGCAGATGCTGCATTTGTAGGTGCTGATGGAAGTAGCAAGCATGGGGTTTTTGGTGCTTTGAGTTTATTTTGGGGAACTTTTTATATTTCATTAATAGCAATGCTAACAGCCTTACCTTTAGGTGTAATGTGTGCTATTTATCTTGGAGTATTTGCAGGTAAAAAATCTAAAAACTATTTAAAACCTATTTTAGAAATCATAGCAGGAATTCCTACTGTAGTTTTTGGATTTTTCGCAGCCATAGTGGTAGCTCCTTTTATAGTGTGGTTTTTTTCTCTTTTTGGTATAGAAGCTAGTTTTCAAAGTGCCCTAGGTGCAGGTTTTATCATGGGTATTATGATAGTTCCTATAGTGGCTTCACTCTCACAAGATTGCATTGAAGCTGTAAGTTTAAAAAGGATAAATGGAGCTTATGCTTTAGGTATGACTAAAAAAGAAGTCGTTTTTGCAGTAATTTTACCAGAAGCAATGCCAGGTATAGTTGCAGCTTGTCTTTTAGGACTTTCAAGAGCTTTAGGTGAAACAATGATTGTTGTTATGGCTGCTTCATTGCGTCCAAATTTAACAATGAATTTTTTAGAAGATATGACAACAGTGACTGTAAAAATAGTAGAAGCATTAAGTGGTGATCAAGCTTTTGATAGTTCTTTAGCTTTAAGTGCATTTTCTTTAGGGCTTGTGCTTTTTATTATTACATTAATCATTAATATTTTTAGCGTTTATTTGATAAATCGCTTCCATAAAAGGAAAAATTTATGAAAAAACTTTTTAAACAAAGAAAAAAAGCTTCAAAAAATTTCAAAAGATTCTGTAAAATGGGGCTTTATATAAACCTTATTTTTCTTTGTATTTTTTTATCAAGCGTAGGGTATCTTGGGATAGGAGCTTTTAAGCAAACTTACATTTATGCCCAGGCTGATAGAAATAGCCCTTCATATGAGCTTTTATCGCGTGCTGAACAAAGGAAAATAAGAACAGGTCAAATCAAAGAAAAATCTTGGCTTTTAGCAAATTCTGAAGTTGATCAATATATGAAAAAAAACTATAATAAACTAAGCGATGAACAAAAAACTTTAGTTGATGAATTAGTTCAAAAGCAAGAAATCAAACTAAGTTTTAACACAAATTTTTTCCTTAATGGAGATTCTAAATCACCTGAAAATTCAGGAATCTTTGCTTCTGTGGTTGGAACTTTACTTGTGATGATAGTATGTATGGTTGTAAGTATCCCAATAGGAGTTGGAGCAGCTATTTATTTAGAAGAATTTGCTCCGCAAAATGTATTTACGCATTTTATAGAAGTGTGTATTAATAACCTTGCAAGTATTCCTAGTATTTTATTTGGACTTTTAGGACTTGGGGTGTTTATTAATCTTTTTGGGATGCCTCGTTCTAGTGCTTTAGTTGGAGGATTAACTTTGGCTATTATGAGCTTACCTATTATTATTGTTTCAACTAAAGCTGCCTTAAAAAGTGTGGATATTAATATGAAAAATGCAGCATATGCTTTAGGCATGACTAAAATTCAAATGATAAAAGGCATTATGCTACCTTTGGCAATGCCTATGATTTTAACAGGTTCTATTTTAACTTTAGCTCAAGCTATTGGCGAAACGGCACCTTTGATGATTATAGGTATGATAGCTTTTATACCTGATGTGGCAAATAGTGTTTTTGCACCAACAAGTGTTTTACCTGCTCAAATTTTTTCATGGTCAGCTATGCCAGAGCGTGCATTTTTAGAAAGAACAGCAGCAGGGATTATAGTGCTTTTATCTCTTTTGGTGATTTTAAATTTAGCAGCAATACTTTTAAGAAGATATTTTCAAGGAAAATTAAAATGATAGCAAAAACAACAAATCTAAATTTATTTTATGGTAAAAAACAAGCTTTATTTGATATTAATATGGAAATTCAAAAAAATAAAATCACAGCTTTAATAGGTGCTTCAGGCTGTGGAAAATCCACATTTTTGCGTTGTTTTAATAGGATGAATGACAAAATAGCAAAAATCGATGGTCTTGTTGAGATTGATGGAAAAGATGTTAAAAATCAAGATTTAGTCGTGCTTAGAAAAAAAGTTGGAATGGTATTTCAACAACCTAATGTTTTTGTAAAAAGCATTTATGATAATATTTCTTATGCTCCAAAACTCCATGGGATGATCAAAAACAAAGATGAAGAAGATGCTTTGGTGGAAGATTGTCTTAAAAAAGTAGGGCTTTTTGAGGAGGTAAAGGATAAACTAAAACAAAATGCTCTAGCACTTTCAGGTGGTCAGCAACAACGCCTTTGTATTGCAAGAGCTTTGGCCATAAAGCCAAAATTATTACTTTTAGATGAACCAACTTCTGCACTTGATCCTATATCTTCAAGCGTTATAGAAGAGCTTATTAAAGAATTAAGTCATAATCTTTCTATGATCATGGTAACGCATAACATGCAACAAGGTAAGCGCGTGGCTGATTATACTGCATTTTTTCATCTAGGCGAACTTGTAGAATTTGGAGAGAGCAAGGAATTTTTTGAAAATCCTAAAGAAGAAAAAACAAAAGCTTATTTAAATGGAGCTTTTGGATAATTTTTATTTATTTAGAAATTTTGATGATATAATTAATCAAAATTTCTAAAAGGCTTAATATGCTCATAAATCAAACCTATTTCATAGACTCTTGTAATGATGTAGAATTAAATATAAAAAGAGAAAGTAAATTAGAATATAGAATTACTTATGATGATAGTAAGCAAATGAAAGCTATTGTTTTCATCATAGGCGGATATGGAGCTAATGCAAATATACATTTTCTAGAAAGTTATAGAAATTTTATAGCTAAAAAATTTGATGTAGTAGCTGTAAATGTATTTTATCATTGTTTTTGCCAAAGAAGATCGGATGTGGACAAATATAGTGCAACTACTACTTTTATGGAAGATGATTTACCGCATTTAAAAATAGCATTGGAAAATTTAAATATCAATACAAGTAATTTAAACACTTATAATGCTTGGCAATATTATGAGTATTTAAATCAAGCAATTTCTAGCTTAAAAGGGCAAAATTTGGTAGATCAAAATTATCAAGCATATTTTACTTCCACTTTTATCCCACCTAACAATGAGTATAATAATTTTGCCATTATGCCTGCTATCGATCATATCAATGCCTTAAAAGATATAATGAAAAATTATCCTCAATTTAAATCTTTACCTAAAATTTACGGGGGAGGGTCATACGGTGGCTTAGTGGCATTAATGTGTGCTAAAATAGCTCCTTGGTATGTAGATGGAGTAATAGATAATTCAGGTGCTGCATTGCCTCCATTGCAGTATTTTCTTGGAAAAGAACTAAATAAAGAAGATTATACTTTTCGCGACCCAAATACTATTGTAAATTGCAATGTTAAAACTTATTGGACACGCAAAAACCCAAACTCACCTTATTATTTTGCTGATGAAAATTATTTAATAAGAGCTTTACTTAATAAAGATCATTTGATTTTACAAGCTCAAAAGAATAAAAATATTATTTATACAAGTTATCATAGTGCCAAAGATGACTTAACTCCAGCTGATCATAAAATTTCTATGATAGAAATTTTAAAAGCTTTAAATTATGAAGTAGATTTTCATCTAATAGATGAAAAAGATATAGATGGTAAATTTATTAAAAATTTAACTCATGGGTGTGGAATTCCTGATAAGGCATTATTTAATAAAGAATTACCTATTATGCTTGAAAAATTAAAAGATAAAACATTTAGTATGAAAAAAGATAGTATATCTTATCCTTGTAAAAATAAAGTTTTTACCTTTAAAGATGAAAATGATAAATTTGTTTTAGAGATATTATAAAGCTTATAAAAAGTAATTTTTAAGTAAAATTACTTTTTACTTTCAAAAGATTATTATCAAAAAGAGTATTTATGGCTAGCAAACAACTTTCACTCAAACATCTTAGTATGCCTATATTGCTAGAAATGTTTTTAAGATATTTTTCTTTGATTATCAACACCGTTATGGTTTCGCAATATTCTAACTTTTTAGTTGGAGCTATGGGTGCGGGTAATCAAGTAGCAGATTTATTTATCATTATTTTTAGTTTTTTAAGTGTGGGTTGTAGCGTAGTGATTGCTCAAGCTTTAGGGGCTAAAGATTACACTCTAGCAAGAAAGGCAATTCATCAAAGTTTATTTTTAAATGCTTTGCTTGGTTTTGTGTGCGGAAGTTTGATTTTATGGCATGGAGAGTTTTTGCTTTATCTTTTACAAATTCCAAATGAGCTTTTAAAAGATAGTGCTATTTACTTACACATGCTTGGAATTTGCTTGTTTTTTGACGCCATGAGTATAGTTTTGGCTGCTATTATTAGGGTGTATAATATGGCTTATTGGGTTATGTTTGCTACCTTATTGATGAATGTTGTGATATTTATAGGAAATTTTTATATATTACATTTTACAAAGTTAGAGCTTTTTGGGGTAGGGCTTAGTAATATACTTGGGCGTTTGGTAGCCTTTAGCATGCTTATAGCAATACTTAGTTTTAAGCTCAAAATTCATCTTAAAATTAAAGAGATGGTAAACCTTGAAAGAGCCGTACTTAAAAAGATTTTTAATATCGGTGGTTTTGCAGCAGGAGAGCATTTAATATGGTTTATACAATATACCATAGCTTTTGCTTTTGTAGCAAGCTTGGGTAAAGAAAATTTAAGCGTTCAAACGATTTATTTTCAAATTTCTTTACTTATCATGCTAGTAGGGCAAGCTATAAGCGTAGCAAATGAAATTATCATAGGTAAATTAGTCGGCGCAAAATACTTAAATGTGGCCTATAAACATACTTGGATAGCTTTGTATTTTAGCGTGATTGCAAGTGCTTTTGTGGCTTTGCTTAATTATGTTTTGCAAGATTTTACCATGGATATAGTAAAGCTTGAAGAAAGTTTAAAAGAGCTTATGATACCACTTTTTACTCTTTCAATTTTCTTAGAAATCTCAAGAACTTTCAATATAGTCATGGTAAATTCACTAAGAGCAAGTGGTGATGCGAGGTTTCCGTTTTTAAGTGGAGTGGTATTTATGCTTGGAGTTTCTTTACCGGTTGGCTATGTGCTTTGTTTTTATGCTGGACTTGGAATTTTAGGAGTTTGGATAGGTTTTTGTGCAGATGAGTTTTTGCGCGGTATAGTAAATTCATATAGATGGAAAAGTAAAAAATGGCAAGGCAAAGCACTAGTATAAAAGGAATTTTAGAATTTAAAGAATTTCGTTTTGTTTTTGAAAAGAAAAAACTTAAATACTTAAGACTTAGGATAGATAGAGATTTAAATTTCAAACTTAGCATACCGCTATATTATGAGCAAAGAGATGTTTTAAGATTTTTAGAAAAAAATGAAAGTTGGATTAGAGCCAAAGAAAAAGAACTTTCTTTAAAAAGAGTAGTTTTAGCAAGTGATGAATTGTATTTTTTAGGTAAAAAATACAAGCTAGTTTTTAACGAAAATCATAAAAAAGTTCTTATAAAAAAAGATAAAATTTTTGCAAAAAATCAAAAAGCCTTAGATCTTTTTTTAAGGCGTAGTGCTAGGGTGATTTTTGAGTATTTTATAAAAAAATGGGAATTTGCTTTTGAAAGAAAGGTGCAAAGAATTTGCATCAAGGAAATGATTTCAAGATGGGGTTCTTGTAATCATCAAAAAGCATACATAAACTTAAATTTAAAACTTATGCAAAAACCTATAAAAGCTATAGAATATGTGATTTTACATGAACTTACACATTTAATCTACCCACATCATCAAAAAGAATTTTATGATTTTTTATATAAATTTATGCCTGATTATAAAGCAAGAGAAATTTTTCTAAAAAGTCTTATTTTTTAAGTATATTTTTAAGCTTTCCTTAGAATTAAAATTGTTATATTTATATTTTTAAAAATTTAATTTTAAGGTTTTAAACTTGCTTTTAGAAATTACTTTTGATTATAAATCTAAAAATGATATTTTTGAGTATTTGTTAGCTTATTATGCTAAAGATTATGTGTATGATTATGAGCAAAAAGATGAAAAAATCATCATTAAGATTAAAGGCGAAAAAGATGAAATTCAAGCCTTTTGCTCTAATTTAGAAAATATCAGCCATAGTGTTTTTTTAAACAAATTTGACTTAAAAGTTATAGAAGAAGATTTTACACCTATAAAAAAAGAAAAAACCTTTACCAAAAGAAGTTTTTTAACAAGACTTAATGCAAATGCTTATACTAATGGCGAGCTTTTAGAAAATGAATGGGGTATTTTTGTAGAAGAAGAATTTAAAATAGAAGAAGAATTTATAAAAATCACTAAAGAAAATTTCTACGATAATTTAAAAAAAGCCTTGGAAAAATTAAAAAACAAAGAAAAAATGCATTTTAAAAGTCCAAAAGGAATATATGCTTTTGAAATTTTTAATGAAGCATTGGATGATTTTTTAATACCTTGTGACCCAAAACATATCAATGCATTTTTTTCTTGCAATAACGAGCAATTTAAAATCTTAGCAGGGGTTGAAAAGCCTCTAATGAAGCTTAAATTTAATGCTATTTTTAGACAAAATCATCAATTAAATCATGAATATTTTAAAATAAAAATATATGATAATCTTTTCTTGTTTGCCTTGTGTTTTGAGCTTGAAAAAGAAGGAATTAAGTTTTTAAATTTTAAAAAGCTAGAACATTTTGAAGATGATTTTGAAGTAGCTTTAATCGAAAATGAGCTAGTAGTTTGTAGGGGTTATGATTATATTTTACCCGAGTTTAAAAATTTGATTTTTCAAAAAGAAGATAAAAATTTTGCAAGAATTTCTTGTATATTGTCTGATTTTAAAGACAAAAAGCCTTTGCTTTTAGAACTTAGTAAAAAATATGATGATATTATTTTACTTGATAAAGAAATCAATCTTTTAAAACTAAATTTACCAAAAAGCTTTGATGAGTTTTATGAAACTATAAGTCAAGATGATGTTGCTAAGAGATTATTAGCTAATTATGAAAAAGAATTTACCCTAGTGCGAAAAGAACTAAATATGGCTAATAATTTTTTTAATCTTTTTGGCATGGTAGGGATGATTTTAGAGCTTGGTAAAGACGAGAAAAAAGCAGCATTAGCACTTTTGGCCTTAGCAGATGAGAGTAAAATGGCAAAAGGTGTTAGGATAGATTTTAAGCTTAATGAGCAAAAAGAATTTGATTACACTAAAACCTTAAGAAGTGTGATGAGTTTTAAGCTTGCTGGAGTAGAAAATCAAATCATAGCCTTAGGTGTTGTTGAGAGTTTGGCGTATTTTTTAAGGGATTTATTTGATGATTTAAGGACTAAAGAACAAGTTGATTGTGCCGTGCTTAGTGGGAGTTTGTTTGAGCATAAAAGCCTTAGTAAAAATGTATTTAAACACATACCATTTTTTAAGTTAAGTGATGTCCCACTTTGGATATGAAATTCATATTAAAGGGTTAGTGCAAGGCGTTGGCTTTCGTCCTTTTATTTTTAACATAGCTAAAGAGCTTAATTTAAAAGGTGAAGTTTATAATAATAGCTTAGGTGTTGTTATAATCCTTGAGTGTGGCAATGATGATTTAAAAATTTTTAAAGAAAAACTTTTTGCTAATTTACCACCTTTAGCTAGGATAGATGATTTTAGCTTTTCTTATAAAAAACTTCAAAAAACTTATAATGAATTTATCATAAGTACTTCACAAGATAGTGAAAAATTTAGCCCGATTTTAAGCGATTTTGCTCTTTGTGAGGATTGCTATAATGAATTTTACGATGAGAAAAATCCGCGTTTTAAATATCCTTTCATCACTTGCATAAATTGCGGGCCAAGATTTTCTATTATAAAAAAACTTCCATATGATAGAGTTAATACGACTATGGATGAGTTTAAAATGTGTTCTTTTTGTCAAAGCGAGTATGAAGATCCTACTAATCGTCGTTTTCATGCCCAACCACTCTCATGCCCAAAATGTAAAATTACTATTTTTTTAAAAGATAAAAATCAAAATATTTTAGCCAAAGATGAAAAAGCTTTTATCTTGCTTGCAAAGCTTTTAGAAGAAGGTAAAATCATAGCTTTTAAAGGTATGGGTGGGTTTCATTTAATTTGTGATAGCACAAATGAAAATGCTATAAATGAACTTAGAATACGCAAAAATCGCCCTAAAAAGCCTTTTGCTATCATGGTAAAAGATCTTAAAATGGCTCAAGAATTAGCTTTTATTAATGAAGCTGAAGCAAAACTTTTAACTTCAAATTTAAAACCCATAGTTATTTTAAATAGCAAAAATATCCATAAAAGCTTAGCACCAGATACCAATAAAATAGGTATTATGTTAGCTTATATGGGAACGCATTTAATGCTTTTTGAACATTTTAAAAAACCTATCATTGCAACAAGTGCTAATTTAAGCTCACAAAGCATTATTTATGAAGAAACAAAACTTTTAGAGCAACTTAGTGATGTGTTTGATTTTTATCTTGATTATGATAGAACAATACACAATTCAAGCGATGATAGCATTGCTCAAGTTATTAGCGAAAAAACTATGTTTTTAAGGACTTCAAGGGGTCTTAACCCACTTTATATCAATACAGCAGATATTTTTAATACAAAAGAAAATATTCTAGCTCTAGGAAGTGAGTTAAAAAACGAATTTGCATGTTTTTTTAAAAATCAAATTTTCATTTCTCCTTATATAGGCGATATGAAAAGTTTAGACATACAAGAGAGATTTTTTAAAATTTTAACTTTCTTTCAAAACTCTTATAAACTAAATTTTGATCAAATTTTAAGCGATAAACATCCACAATTTAACTATGTAAAAGAATTTAAAGATTATAAAAATTTTCGCGTGCAACATCACTATGCACATTTGTGTGCTTGTTTATTCGAACATAAAATTTACAAAAATGATGTTTTAGCCTTTGTTTTTGATGGAACAGGCTATGGAGATGATGGAAAAATTTGGGGCGGAGAGATTTTTAGAGCGAGTTTAAAAAGCTATGAAAGGTTAAATCATTTTAAAAATTTCAAACTAATTAATGCAGATATTAAAAATATCGCAAATTTAGCTTTAGCTTTAATTTTTGATTTTAATTTAGAAAGCAAAGCTAGCGAGTTTTTAGCTAAATTTTCTCAAGTAAAATTAAACAATCTTAAAAAAATTCACACTCAAAGCTCTTTATATACAAGTTCTCTTGGTAGGATTATTGATGCTTTTGGCGCTTTTGCTTTTGATATACAAAAGCTTGATTATGAAGCGCAAATTGGACTTTTGATGGAAAAATATTATGATAAAAATCTTGATTATAGTTACAAATTTGATATCCAAGAAAAAGAAATTTGCTTTAAAAATGCCTTTTTACAAGCTTTAGAAGATAAAGATAAGGTTAAAATTAGCACAGGTTTGCTAAATGGCATTGCAAATTTAATTATAGAATATTCAAAAGATTTTAAAGAAGAAGTGCTTTTATGTGGCGGAGTATTTCAAAATAAAACCTTGCTTGAAATTTTAGATCGAAAAAATTTTGCTTATAAAACTTCTTTGCAATTTCCTTGCAATGATAGTTCTATCGCACTTGGGCAACTTGTGCATTATTTATCTTTAAAAACTTAATAAAACTCATATTTTTTTAATACTTTTTTATATACAATAAAATAAAAATATAAAGGAAAGATTATGTGTAAAGATTGCGGTTGTTCTATTAATGGACATGAACATCATCATGATCACCATCATGAAAATCCAGTTTTAAAAGATGAAAAAACTATTAATGTTATTAGTAAAATTTTATCAAAAAATGATCATCAAGCAGCTCATAATAGAGAGCATTTTAATGAGTATAATACTCTTTGTATTAATTTAATGAGTTCCCCAGGAAGCGGTAAAACAACGCTTTTAGAAGAAACTATAAAAACTTTAAAAGATGATTTAAAAATAGCTGTGGTTGAAGGAGATTTAGAAACTAATAATGATGCAAACCGCATTATCAAAGCAGGAGGCTTAGCTCATCAAATTACTACAGGACAAACTTGTCATTTAGATGCTTTTATGGTGCATGAAGCTTTACATCATTTTAAACTTAGCAAACTTGATATAGTTTTTGTTGAAAATGTGGGAAATTTGGTATGTCCTGCAAGTTATGATTTGGGTGAACATTTAAATGTAGTTTTACTTTCAGTAACAGAAGGTAGCGATAAGGTGGAAAAATATCCAGTGATGTTTAGAAAGGCTGATTTATTGGTCATTACTAAAGCCGATTTAGCTCAACATTTTGACTTTGATTTCAAAGCAGCTTCTATGGCAGCTAAAAGGCTAAATCCTAAAATAGATATTATGATTTTAGATAGTAAAACAAAAACAGGATTTGATCTTTGGATAAATTATCTAAAAATGAAAAAGGAGCTTAACTAATGTGTCTTTCTATACCTTCTAAAATTTTAGAAATTGATGAGCTAAATTCAGCCATAGTAGAAACTTTAGGGGTTAAAAGAAGAGTAAGTTTGGATTTAATAAGTGAGCCTTTAAAAGTAGGCGATTATGTGCTTATACATGTGGGTTTTGCTATGGAAAAAATCGACACTCAAGCTGCACAAGAGAGTTTAAAAATTTATGCTGATATAGCAGAGAAAATGCAAAATGGACAAATCGATGAAAATGAAGGCGATATGGGGCTAAAAAATGGATTTAATTAATGATTTTAGAGATAAAGAAAGAATTTTAGCCCTAAAAGAACTTATTGCTTCTAAAATTACTAAGCCTATTAATATCATGGAAATTTGCGGTGGACATACGCATAGTATTATGAAATTTGGTTTGCCTGATTTATTGCCAAAAGAAATTAATTTTGTTCATGGCCCAGGCTGTCCTGTGTGTGTTATGCCAAGAGAGCGTATTGATGTGGCTTTAAAGCTTGCAAGTATACCAAATACTATCTTTTGCGTATTAGGCGATATGCTTAAAGTGCCAGGAAGTTATGAAAGCTTAATTGATCTTAGAGCTAAAGGGGCTGATATTAGAGCACTTTATACACCTTTGGATGTGATAGATATAGCTTTAAAAAACCCTGAAAAAAATATAATCTTTTTTACCATAGGTTTTGAGACAACTACACCTATGAGTGGGGTGATTATAGAAAAAGGTATAGCTTTAAATTTAAAAAATTTATTTTTTCATATTAATCATGTGTTGGTTCCACCCGCGGTAGAAGCTATCATGCAAGATGAAAATGTAAAAATTGACGCCTTTTTAGGGCCTTCCCATGTAAGCGTTATCACAGGATCAAATATTTACGAACCTATTGCTAAAAAATACAAAACTCCTATAGCAGTGAGTGGTTTTGAGCCAGTTGATATAATGCTTAGTGTGTTAAATATAGTAGAGCAAATGAATGCAAATACTTTTGAAGTTTATAATGAATATCACAGAGTAGTTAGCAAAGAAGGAAATTTAAAAGCTAAGGCTTTAGTGGAAAAATACTTTAAACCTTGTGATTTTGAATTTAGAGGTCTTGGAGTGATTGTAAATGGCGGACTTTGTCTAAAAGATGAATTTGCACACTTAGATGCTAGCAAAGTGTTTGATTGTAAAGTACAAAGTAAAGATGAAAGCAAAGCTTGCATTTGTGGTCAAATTTTAAGAGGCTTAGCTAAGCCTTACGATTGTAAGGTGTTTGCAAAAGCTTGCACTCCAAAAAATCCCATAGGTAGCTGTATGGTTTCTAGTGAAGGAGCTTGTGCGGCTTATTATAAATACTATCAAGATAAGGCATAAAATGAAGCAAATTACTTTAGCCCATGGTGGCGGTGGCGAAGAAATGAATGCTTTGATAAGTGAAATTTTTTCTATTTTTGAAAATGATGTTTTAAAAGAAGCAAATGACGCTGCTATTTTAGATGATTTGGCTTTTAGTACTGATTCTTTTGTATTAAATCCTATCTTTTTAAAAGATATAAATATAGGAAAATTAGCAGTTTGTGGTAGCGTAAATGATGTATTAATGGTGGGAGCAAAACCACTATATTTATCATTAGCTTTAATTTTAGAAGAGGGTTTTGAGCTAGAAAAGTTAAAAATTATACTAAAATCTATAAAAGAAGAATGCGATAAAGCGGGAGTAAAGCTAGTTTGCGGGGATACTAAAGTTGTTCCTAAAAATAAAGGCGATGAAATATACATTAATACTTCATGTATAGGTAAAAATATACAAAAAATCAATACCAAAAACTTAAAAAGTGGTTGTAGTATCTTAGTTTCAAGGGATATTGGAGCTCATGGTTGTGCGGTTTTGGTTGAAAGAAATAATTTAGAGGCAAATATCCAAAGTGATTGTAAAAGCTTAAAAGATGAAGTTTTAACACTTTTAAATGCAAATATTTCCATAAAAGCAATGCGTGATGCTACGCGTGGTGGGCTTAGTGCGGTTTTAAATGAATGGTCTAAATTAAGTAATTTAGAGCTTTTAATATTTGAAGAAAAAATCCCAGTTTGCGATGAAGTTTTGGGGGTTTGTGAGCTTTTTGGGTATGAGCCTTATGAGCTTGCAAATGAAGGAACTTTTATTATTTGTGTAGATAAAAAAGATGAACAAAAAGCATTAGAAATTTTAAAACAATTTAATACTAATGCAGCTATTATAGGTGAAATCACAGCTAATAAAAAAGCAAGAGTGGTCTTAGAAAATGCTTATGGAGCAAAACGCATTTTAGAAGCTCCAAAAGGCGAACTTTTACCAAGAATTTGCTAATGCATGAGTTAAGTATTACAGAATCTTTGCTAGAACTTTGTGAAGAATATGCTCAAGGAAAAGTTATTGAAGAAGTGCATGTTAAAATAGGGCGTTTAAGTGGGGTTGAACCTCCACTTTTGCAAAGAAGCTTTGAAACTTTTAAAGAAAATAGCCCCTTATGTAAAAATGCTAAATTTATTATGCATATTCAAGAAGTAGTAGTTGAGTGTCAAAAATGCCATTTTAGTGGAGTACTTGAAAATAATATCTTTTGGTGCCCAAAATGCGAAGATAAAGATTTAAAAATCATAGATGGAGAAGAGCTTTATCTTATGCAGCTTGTTTTAAAAGAAAATGAGGATTTGGAAAATAATGACAAATAAGGAAATTATCTTAGGTGCGGGTTGTTTTTGGTGTACTCAAGCTGTGTTTGATGAAATTAAAGGCGTAGTTTATACAGAAGTAGGTTATAGCGGTGGTAAGCCAAATCCAAATTATGAAAGCGTGATAAATGGTGATGGGAATATAGAAGTAGCTAAGATAATTTATGATGAAAAACAAATTTCATTAGAAAAAATCTTAGAAATTTTTCTCAAAATGCACGATCCAACAAGCTTAGATAAACAAGGAGCTGATGAAGGAACGCAGTATAGATCAGTTATTTTTTATCAAACTAATGAGGAGTTAAAAATTATTAGCAATTTTTTACAAAAAGCACAAAAATATTACACTAAAGACATAGTTACACAAGTTTTAAAACTAGAAAAATTTTATAAGGCTGAAAACTATCATCAAAAATATTTTAAAAATAATCCTAGCCAAGCTTATTGTAGATTTGTTATTGCTCCAAAATTAGAAAAGGTTTGCTAATATTGTTTTTAAGTATTTTTGCAGTTAGATTTAAAAGCCTTTTACAGGCTTTTAAAATTTAGTGGCAACCACAACCACCACATCCACAACTTTGACTAAAGAAATTTTCTAAAGCTTGCATATTAGGAAGTTCTGTTACTTCATTTACTAATTCTTTATAAGCAACTACGCCATCTTTAATTACAAACACTGCTCTAGCTAAAATTCCCTCAAGCGGACCATCAGCCATTAAAACACCATATTTTTCACCAAATTCTTTAGAAACAAAATCACTCGCGACAGTTAAATTATCTATACCTTCAGTTGAGCAAAAACGACCCATAGCAAATGGTAAGTCCATACTAACTACGATTACTTCTACACCGCTTGCTGCTGCTTTTTTATTAAATTCTCTAGCTTCAGTTGCACATACTGGAGTATCAAGGCTTGGTACGCTGATAATAATTTGAGTTTTACCTTTTGGAGCAATTTCAACACCTGAAAGATCTTTGGCTTTTAAAGTGATATTTGGAGCCATGTCGCCAACTTGGATGTTGTTTCCTTTTAAATTTACTTTATTTCCTTTGAATAATACACTATTCATTTTTTCTCCTTGAATGATTTTTATTAATCATAATATAAAAAGATTAATAAAGTCTTATTTTTATTCTTCTTTGCACATACCTGCTTCGATTAGAAAACACGAGGGTTGATAATTGCTTTTTTTAATCTTATCATATTTTGCATAGCTTAAGTATAAAGTATCTTTAGCTCTAGTTACAGCTACATAAAAAAGCCTTCTTTCTTCTTCCAAACTTCCACCCATGCTCATGAGTTTTTGATTAGGAAATCTTCCTTGTGCAAGATCAATTACAAATACAAGTTCAAACTCAAGCCCCTTACTAGCATGTATGCTTAAAAGATTAACCCCACTACCACTACTCATTTCACTAGCGCCAAGAGTAAGAAAGTTATAGTATTTATAATTATCACTATAATTTTTAGCAAGTTCTTTTAATACAAACATTTTCGCGTTGATTTTTTCTAAAATTTCATTTTTTTTATTTAAATCAACATTGGAATTTTTATTAGTCGCTCTTTTAGTTGCCAAAATATCACAAATTTCTTTAAAATAATCATTTTCTAAAATCAAATCTACAAGCTGGGTTGAGATTTTACACTCACTTGCTTTTTTAATAAAAAGATAAATTTTTTCAAGATTTTTTGCACAAAACTCGTTGATTTTGGGTAAGCTTAAAATAGGGTGGGTGTTAAATTCGCTTTCTAAGTTAAATCTTGAAGGCGAGGCTAGCTCCTCAATATCATCAAAAAGTCCTAGTTGGTAACTTTGTTTTTTGTATTTTTTTAAATTCACACTACTATCAGGATTTAAAAAGCCTTTAATTAAACTAGAATGTCCTAATTTTAATAAAGCATCAAAAATATCTTTTGCCAAAACCCCACCAACTCCTTTGGTGTATTCAAGTAAATGTATAAAAGCCATGATATCTTTTGGATTAAGCACGATTGCAAGCATAGAGCAAAAGTTTTTAACTTCCAAGCTTTCAAAAAAACTTCCTCCACCTTTTCTTTTGCTTGCTATGCCAAGTTCTCTTAAGGCTACTTCTACTCCATCTGCACTAGAATTGTTTCTAAAAATCACAGCAATTTCATCAAGATTAACCCCGCTTTGTAAGATTATTTTTGCTATGGTAGAGTATTGATCAAATAATTCATTAAAAGTTAGCAAACTTGGCGCTTTAAAATCTCCTTCTCTAGTTACAATTAATTCTTTAGGATATAATCTTTCATTGTTTAAAATAACCTTATTAGCTAACGCAAGTATATTTTTACTAGAACGATAGTTTTTATTTAAAGTAAAAATATTTGCATCGACAAATCTATCTTTAAAACTTCCTATAATAGAAATATCAGCCCCATTAAAAGCATAAATACTTTGATCATAATCACCCACACAAAACAAACTTTTACTTTTAAAAGCATCAATTAACGAGCCTTGCAAGGTGTTAGTATCTTGGTATTCATCTACTAAAATCTCATCAAATTCAAAATGATGTGAAGCTAAAACATGTTTTAATTTGATCAATAAATCATTAAAATCCACATAGTTAAAACGCATTTTTTCTTCTTCGTATTCTTTTAAAATATCTTCATAAATTTCAGCATAAACAGCTTGTTCATCATAATTTTGACAAAACCAATTATAAAATTCATCTAAGTTTGCATTAGTATTTTGAAATAAAGAATACACATCATACAAATAGCTTGGCATATAAGGTTTAGTATCGCTTAAATGATGAAAAGTGCGTTTTTCAAAAATAGAACGCAAAAGAATTTTAAGCTCATTCGCAGGTTTTAAAATAATATCGTGATTTAACTCTTTAAGTAGAGAATAAGCAGTACTATGAAAGGTTCCAGCTGTGATTTTTGAAGTAATGCTTTTATCAAAATACCTACTAAGTCTTTCTATCATTTCTTTACTAGCTTTGTTTGTAAAGGTTAGAAGCATAATTTTTTCAGGCTTTATACCATTTTGAAGTAAAAAGGCTATTCTTGCAACTATAGTTGAAGTTTTACCCGTGCCTGCACTTGCTATAATTAGATTGTGTCCAAAAGGAGCACTAGCGGCTTTATATTGTTCTTCATTTAAACGCGATAAAGGCATGAATTTCCTAGTTTAAAATTATATTTTGTATATCATTAAAATAAAAATGATTAACACCATCTTTATATTCATAATAAAGCGTGAGTTTATGAGAATCTAAAATAGTCTTAACAATGTATAATCCAAGTCCAAAACTATCTTTATTTTTCTTGCCTTGCGTAAAGGCTTGAGTATAGTATTTCAAGTCTTTATCTAAGGCTTTTCCTTTGTTTTTAAAGCAAAGATAATCTTTAGTTATTTCTATAGTAACGCAATTTTCATCAGAGTATTTTGTCGCATTATCTATCATGTTTTTCATTGCAGTGGTAAAAAGTTTAAAATCTACATTGACACTAAAACTTTCTTTTATACTAATTTTTACCTTTTCATCATCACTCATAGCTATATCTTTAGCTTCATCTAAAAGATCTAAGATATTGTATTTTTTTAAATTAATCAAACCAGCACCCGAAGTAATTTGCTCAATGGCTGCAAATTCATTAATCAAAATCTCTAAACGATTAAAAGCACCCACTAATCTTTCTTTATATTTGCTATCTTCAAGCATTTCTAAAGTAATTAAACCTTTAGTAATGGGGGTTTTTAGCTCATGCATAATATTTCTTAAGAAAAACTGCCTTGAAGTGTTTAGTTTTTGAATTCTTAAAATAGACTCATAAAAGGCTGTTGCTACTTGAGAAATTTCATCATTTCCCTTGCTAACATTTTGAATTTCATTGAGTTTATTTTCGCCAAATTTATCAATTTGTCTTTTTAAAGCTCTAAGTGGTTTTAATTTTTTAATGATAAAAATATATAAAATCAATAAAACCATTACTACTATACTAGCAATAAGCTTGATCACAAAATAACGATAACCTTGATATTCTAAATCTTTATATAAATAAAGCTTACCATCAAAGATGATTTTTAAATACACATTATCTTCTAAAGTAATGATTTCAACTACACCTGTGCTAGTTTGAGCCCGTGCTATAGTTTCAGCTTTATAGATGATTTGTCTTATGGCTGATGGAGTTGTTAATTCTATCATTTTGTAATTTTTTGTTTGCTCATAAAATTCTCTTTCACTAATCACATGATTAAAATATAATAATCTTGCATTAGCTATAAAAGAATATTTTGCATTAAGCTCATTAGTGTAATTTTGTTGATCATATTTTATAAGCCATAAAAAAGCTAAAATTACACTAACGCTTGCAAGCAAAAAAACAAAGGTTATAGTATAAAAAATTGATGATTTATTCATTGAGTTAATTTATATCCTATACCTCTGATTGAATGAATGTATTTTGGAGTTTTAGGATCATCTCCGATTTTTTGTCTGATTCTACTAATGATTACATCTATACTTTTATTACTAGAATCTTCACTAATAGAGCTACAATTATACACAAGCTCTTCGCGGCTTACCACTCCACCTTCTTTTTTAATTAAATAACTCAAAATATCAAATTCAGCATTAGTAAAGCTAATTTCTTGATCTTTCATAGTGATAGTATGTTTATATTTATCATATACAAGATCTTTTTTAACTTGAGCTTGAGCAGTTTTTGTGTTTGAAATTCTTCTTAAATGACTTTTAATTCTTGCTTGAAGTTCTTGAGGATTATATGGTTTTGGTAAATAATCATCTGCACCCAAATCAAGTGCTGCAACCTTATCGCTAATATCATGCCTTGCACTTGAAATGATAATAGGTGTATCATATTTTTTACGAATTTCCTCGCATACTTCAAGTCCATCAAGTCCAGGTAAGCTTAAATCCAAAATGATTAAATCATAAGGATTTAAAGCAAGTCTTGAAAGACCTATATAAGGCTCATGAGCAATATCTACTTTCATATCAAATTGCTCTAAATATTCAGCTATAATCTCTGCTAATTCTAAATCATCTTCTATCATTAAAATATTTGTCATTTTTTTCCTTTCTTAAAAAAGTAAAGCTCTTACAAATCCGCCTCTATTAATCCAAATTTTAACATACTCTTTACCTTTATTTAATTCTAAAGCCTTAGATAATTCTTTAAAATTTGAAATTTCATACTGATCAACACCTATAATAATATCACCTTGCTCAAAACCTATTTTTTCAGCTTTTGATTTTGGAGTAACTTCGGTAATTAAAATACCACTAATACTTTCAGGTATGCGGTATTGCTGTCTATTCTTAGAGTCAAGTTCCACTAATTTTAGACCATCAATATAACCTTTTTCATATTGTAGCGACTTTTCATCTGTTTTTAACATAAATTTAGCTGTTTTGACTTTATTATCTCTTTCATAAGTTACTTCTACTGCTTGTTTTGGATCAATACTTCCTATGTAGTTTTTTAAATCCATAGGGCTTTTAATCACAGTTTTATCTACTTTTATAATCAAATCTCCTCTTTTTAACCCTGCATTATAAGCTGCTGAATCTTTTTGTACTTCAGTGATTAAAGCACCTTCTTGATTAGTATAGGCTTTTTTAATATCTTGAGTTAAAGCTCCTATGACTACGCCTAAATATCCTCTTTCAATTTTTCCATGCTCAATAAGTTTTTGTGCAATAGATTTTGCCATATTAGAAGGGATTGCAAAACCTATGCCATTATTTCCACCACTTCTTGAAAGTATGGCTGAATTTATCCCAACTAAAGCTCCTCTACTATCTACCAAAGCTCCGCCTGAATTTCCAGGATTAATAGAAGCATCAGTTTGGATGAAATTTTCATATTGATTTAGACCTATATTGTTTTTATTTAAGGCCGAAATAATCCCACTTGTAACACTACTTCCAACACCAAAAGGATTACCCAAAGCAAACACTACATCACCTTCTAGTAATTTATCTGAATCAGCAAAAACTACTGCGGGTAAGTTTTTTGCTTCTATTTTTATCACTGCTAAATCTGTTTTAGGATCAGCACCGATTAATTTAGCTTTATATTCAGTGCTAGAATCAGGTAAATTTACAGTGATTTTTTCAGCATCTTCTATAACATGATTATTTGTTATAATATAACCATCGCTTGAAATAATTACACCAGAACCCAATGAACTTACAACTTCTTTATTTTTTTTATTTTTTGGAGCTTGTGGGAAATCAAAACCAAAAAATTGTCTAAAATAAGGGTCATTGAAAAAATCATCAATTCCAAATGAACTACTTTGAACAGTTTTAGAAGTTGAGATATTTACAACTGAATTTTTAACTTTTTGTATGGAATCATGATAAGAAAGTATAGTATTTTGATTATCAGTTGGTAAAGTTCTTTTTACATTATCATCTGCTTGTTTAAAATCAATACTAGCACTAAAAAGACTAGTTGCCAATGCCAAAGAAAGAATCATAGTTTTTTTCATGTTTTATCCTTTGTAAAATCATTTAATGCAAGTATAAAATTTTATTTTTACACAATTGTAAATAAAACCTTTAGTTTTAAAACTTATAAAAGTTGATTGACTAAGACTAAAGTTTTTGATATAATCTTATAAAAAATTAAGGAATAATAAAAATGAGTAATAGTTTATATGAAACACTAGGAGTTTCGCAAAACGCTAGTGCAGATGAGATAAAAAAAGCTTATAGAAAATTAGCAAGACAATATCATCCTGATATTAACAAAGAAAATGGTGCTGAGGAAAAATTCAAAGAAATTAACGCCGCTTATGAAATTTTAAGTGATGAGAAAAAAAGAGCTCAGTATGATAGATATGGCGATTCTATGTTTGGTGGGCAAAGTTTTCATGATTTTTCAAGAAATGCAGGTGGAGCTGACATCAATGATATTTTAAAAAATATTTTTGGCGGAGGCTTTGGAGGATTTAGTGGCGGTTTTAGTTCTAGTAATAATTTTAGAAGTGGCTTTGGAGGATTTGGAGGATTTGAAGAAGATTTAGACTTGCAAGCAAGTGTTAAAATTCCTTTTGAAAAAGGAATTTTAGGTGGTGAGCATTTGGTAAATATAAATAACGAGCAAGTTAAAATCAAAATTCCACATGGCATAAAAGATGGCGAAAAGCTACGCATACGAGGTAAAGGAAAAAGCTTTCAAGGGCAAAGAGGGGATTTGATTTTAAAAGTTGAACTTGAAAAAAGCGATGAATATGAAAGAGAAGATGATGATTTGTACAAAAAGGTTGAAATTAGCTTAAAAACAGCGCTTTTTGGAGATAAAATCAGTGTGCATACCCCAAGAAAAGAAGTTAAAATCACCATACCGCCAAATTCTAAAAACAATCAAAAAATTAGACTTAAAGGCTATGGAGTGCAAAACAGAAAAACAGATCTTTATGGGGATATGTATTTAATTTTAAATGTAAAAATACCTGATATTAATAGCCTTGATCCTGAATTTGTAAAAATTTTAGAAGAAAAATTACCTTGAAAGGAGTAAGTAATGGAGCATAGTTATGATGAACCGGTGTATCTTATAAGTGTTGTTGCAAAAGTTTTAAGTATACATCCACAAACTCTAAGACAATATGAAAAAGAAGGTTTAGTTGAGCCAAGTAGAACCGATGGTAAAATGAGGCTTTATTCTCAAAAAGATATAGATAGAATCAAAATGATTTTACGCTTAACAAGAGATCTTGGGGTTAATTTGGCTGGTGTTGATGTGATTTTAAAACTAAAAACAAAAATTGATGAGTTTGAAAACACTATTGAAGAGTTAAGATTAGAACTTGATAGAAGAGATAATCCTTCAAAATCAAGAGCAGTAGTTAAACATAGAAGTAATTTTGATTTAATTTTTTTAGAAAAAATAAAATAATAAAACATTACAAAAGGTTGGTGAGTGGATGCTTTTATAACTTTATTTTTAACCGCAGTAGCAGTTGCTGTCATACTTAATGTTATACTTAAAAAATTTGGTATTCCAACTATTATAGGTTATATAGCTACAGGTTTATTTGTGCGTGAATTTTATGGTTTTAGCACTAATGAATTTGTTATACATGTAGCTGAATTTGGCATAGTTTTTTTAATGTTTACCATAGGGCTTGAATTTTCATTTAAACATCTTTTAGCAATGAAAAAAGAAGTATTTTTAAATGGAAGTTTGCAAATGCTAACTTGTGGTTTGGTTTGTACTTTACTTGTAACTTATATTTTAGGTATAGCAAGCCATATCGCAATGATAGCAGGTTTTGCTCTAGCCTTATCTTCCACTGCTATAGTTTTAAAAATACTTAATGATAATGGCGATATCAACGAAGAATACGGCAGAAAAGCTTTAGGAATTTTACTTTTTCAAGATATTGCTGTGATACCACTGCTATTAATGATTGATATATTTAGTTCTCAAAATGCTGATATTTCAAAACTTTTACTTACAACTTTAGTCAGTGCTGTGATTTTACTTGTTTTGCTTTATTTTATAGGCAAATACCTTTTTACTTATGTTTTAAAATTCATCATTAAAACTAATGCAAATGAAATTTTCATCGCTACCATACTTTTTACCGTAATAGGAGCGAGTTTTTTGGCTCATTCTTTTGGTTTTTCATACTCACTTGGAGCATTCATAGCTGGAGCCTTGATAGCTGAAACTAAATATAAACATAAAATAGAAGCAGATTTGGTTCCTTTTAGAGATTTGCTTTTAGGATTTTTCTTTATCAGTGTTGGTTTGCAAATTGATTTTCATATAGTTTTTGAAAATTGGTTTTTGATTTTTGTTTTTGTAAGCTTGGTTTTATTGATAAAATTTGTAGTAATTTATGGTCTTTTAATTCTTTACACAAGAAAAAGAGTAGCGTTAAAAACTGCTTTGAGTATTTCTCAAATTGGAGAATTTGCGCTAGCAGTATTTTCGTTAATGCAAGTAAATTCACTTATAGATGAAAAAACAGCGCAAATTTTTATTATAGTTTCTATCGTCACTATGGTTGCAACGCCTTTTATTTTAAATAATCTTAGAAAAATAGCCAACGCAGCCGAAGGTGAGCAAAATGATATGGCTAAATTTTATTTATGTGATCAAAAAATGAAAGATCATTTTATCATTTTTGGTTATACAAGATTAGGTCAAGAAGTGGTGCAAAAGATCAAAAAAACAGGCATTCCATATTTGGTTTTAGAAAGTGATTTAAATTTAGTTGAACTTGGCCGCAGTAGAAATGAAAATATCTTTTTTGCAAATGTAGCCCAAGTAGAAACATTAAAAGTAGCAAATATAGAAGAATGCTCAGTTGCTATTATAACTATAAGTAATGAAGCTAAGCTTGATATGCTCTATCAAGTGCTTTCTAGCTTTAACAAACCCATACAAACGGTTTTAAAAACAAGTGGTACAGGTGCTAAGATCATTTTCCCACATACTGATAAACATTTACATATTGTAGATGCTGAAGCTTCAATAGCAAGAAATTTAGTACAAGAAGCATTACAATGTAGAATCAATACAAGTGCAGCAGAATGAAAAATGATGAAAAAGCTTTAAGGGTAAAATATGTAAGAGCTTTAGAAAAATTTACTAATTCTGCTGTGAGTGCTTTAAAAAGAGAAGATTTTGATTTAACTCTTTTTAGGGAAAGAATGCAAAAAAATGCTAAAATCTTTGAGAAAATTCAAGCGGTGTTTTTAGATTCTACTTATACTAAGGCTTTGGAGATTTTTGTAAATGAGTGTTTAGATGAAAGTTTAGACCAAAAAACCTTAGCTTCAAAAGCCAATGCCTTATATAAGCTAAAAAATAATCAAAGTTATAAAAAAGACAAACATAAAATTAAATTTAAGGATGAATATTGATAAATGTAATTTTTGATATGGATGGCACGCTTATAGATAGTGCTAATGCTATAGTATGTGCGGTAAATGAAATAAGAGCTGATTTAAATTTAGAACCTTTAAAAAGAGAGTTTATTTTAGATACTATCAATACTCCTGGGCAAAATTATGCTAAGATTTTTTATGGGGTTGATACTTACTCACATACTAGCTTTAAAGAAGGTTATGAGAAGTATTTTATTAAGCATTATGATCAAAGCGTGGTGCTTTTTGATGGTGTGCTTGAGGTTTTGGAATTTTGTAAAAAAAATGATTGCTATTTAGCTATAGCCACAAATGCACCTCAAGAAAGCTTGGTACCTATTTTAAAAAAACAAAACATTCTTTCATATTTTGATAAAATATTAGGTGTTAGTTATGGTATAGAAGCTAAGCCTGATCCTATGATGCTAAGATTAATCGCAGATGAAGCAAAATATGAAAAAAGTATTTTCATAGGCGATAGCTTAAAAGACAGACTTTGTGCTAAAAATGCTAAGATGGATTATATACATATTTCTTGGCAAAAAGAAATTAAAGACTTAGATGAAGCTAACGATAAAACTACTTTAATAGAAAAAATTCAAACTTACATAAAAGGATAAAAATGGATATTTTTGATGAAATGTTTGCAAAAAGCCCTAAAGAAAAATTTATTGAAACAATAAAATATGCAAATTTAGGTGCATTAGAAAATGTTTTAGAAAAATTATTAGCCGATCATATCGCTATGATAGAGCTTTTAGAAAAAAATAATTTAAATGAAAATGATGTAGCACAATTTCAAATGGAAAATTCACTCTTAATAGATGAGAGAAAAAATGATTTTTATATAGGCTTAAGTGCTGAAATTTTAGGGCATGAGGGTTGATTTTGCGTTTATTCTTATCTTTATTTTTGATGTTTAATTTTTTAAAAGCTGAAGTATTTTTTGATTATACTTATAAATTTACCTTAAGTAAAGATGAAAAAGCAAGTGTAAAAATAAAAGAAATTGACTATCCTGATGAGATTTATTATTTTGACTTTTCATGGACTTTATTTGATCAAACTAATATCATCGTTCATTCAAGGTATAAAAAATACCCTAGGCAATTTGTGATGTCTTTAAGAAGAAATTTAAATTGGGTAGATCAAACTTTAGTGCCTGATTATAAAAATCCACACATAGATAGAGCAAGATTAATACTTGAATTTAGTGATTTTAAAAAAGGTGAGGCTATTTTCACTATCTACATAGAAGATAGAGATAAAAGATTAGAAGTGGAATTTTTAGATCCTAGAAAAGTCACTCTTAATCAAAACTAAAGTAAAATTTAATAAAATATAATTATAAGAAAATTAAGGAAAGCATGGTGCAAAAGATAGATCAATATATGCATGAATTTTTATCTGAATTAAATTACAAGCCTATTTTAACAATGAGTTCAAAACTTCAAGGCGGTAAAAAATTACGCTCAAAATTACTTTTAAAAATAGCTAGTGAAAACGATATTAGTTATAAAATTTGTGCCATTATAGAATTAATCCATGCTGCAAGCTTATTGCATGATGATGTGATTGATGAAGCAAAATTAAGAAGAGGTGTAAAATCTATCAATGAACAATTTGGAGCCAAAAATGCTATCATGCTTGGAGATATTTTATACTCAAAAGCCTTCTATGAACTTTCTTTAATAGATTTAAAATTAGCAAAAATCATCTCCAATGCTGTTGTAAAGCTTTCCGTTGGCGAATTAATGGATGTAAATTTAAGCGAAACTTTCAATACCGATAAAAACGCTTATTTGCAAATGATATATAACAAAACAGCCGTTTTAATCGAAGCTAGTGCAAGATGTGGGGCTATACTTGCTAATTTAAATGAAGATGATTTTGCAGAATATGGTAAAAACTTGGGCTTGGCTTTTCAAATCGTAGATGATATTTTAGATATCAAAGGCGATGAACAAACCTTAGGCAAACCCGCCATGAATGATTTTAAAGAAGGTAAAACTACCCTTGCTTATATGTATTTATATGAAAAATTAAATCCACAAGATCAAGAAATACTTAAGTCTTATTACAAGAAAGATTTAAACATAGATGAACTTACTTGGATTAAAAATAAAATGCAAGAGCATGAAATTTTTAATCAAATTGGTCAAGAATTAAACACCTATGCAAATAATGCCTTAAAAGCCATAGAAAAATACAATATAAAAGATTTAGAAGATATTATTAAAAGTATGATAGAAAGGGAATTTTAATGCATTATTATTGTATCAGTTTTACGCACAAAAATACAGATATTGCTACTAGAGAAAAACTTTCCTTTTCTAATGAAGATAAAAAAAGAGAATTATTAAGATTAATCCATACTAATAATAAAATTCTAGAAAGTTTAGTGCTTAGCACTTGCAATAGAGTTGAAATTTTTCTTTTTATCGGAGAAATTGAAAGTATCAATGAACATATTTTAAAAACACTTAGTTTGCTTTGTGGGGTTGATAAAGAAAATTTAAGCACAAAAGCTGATTTTTATGAAGATAGTGGGGCTATCCATCATTTATTTTCTGTGGCAAGCTCACTTGATAGTTTAGTTATTGGAGAAACACAAATTGCTGGACAATTAAAAGATGCTTATAAATTTGCTCTACAAGAACAAAGATGTGGTGTGCATTTAACTAGAGCAGTCCATTATGCTTTTAAATGTGCAGCAAATATTAGAAATCAAACTGAAATTTCCAAAAATCCTATTTCAGTTGCTTCAGTAGCAGTAGCAAAAGCCAAAGAGCTTATAAATTTAGAAAATAAAACTGCAGTTGTAGTAGGTGCAGGGGAAATGAGCGAGTTAGCCTGTAAACATTTATTAAATGCTAAAGCTAAAGTATTGATTTTAAATCGAGATATACAAAATGCCAAAAAACTTTGTGAGGATTTAGGTAAAAATGCAAATTGCGAAAGTATCGCAAATTTAAAAGAAGCATTAAATAAATATGAGATATTTTTTAGCGCCACAAATGCTCCACATGCTATCATAACTAATGACATATTAGAAGAAAAAGATTATAAAAGATATTTTTTTGATATAGCAGTGCCTAGGGATATTGATGTAAAAGCAAATGAAAAAAATATAGTTTATGCTGTTGATGATTTAGAAGAAGTTGTAAGAAAAAATTTAACACTAAGAGAACATCAAGCCCAGATTGCTTATTCTATAGTAGGCACTATGACAAATGAGTTTTTTCAACATCTAAGCAAACTAGCAACCTTACCTTTGGTCAAGCAATTACGCTTGCAAGCTGATGAAATCGCTAAAGAACAATTACAAAAGGCCATAGATAAAGGATATTTAAAACACTCAAATCATGAAGAAGCAAGAAAGCTTATAAGACAGGTAATGAATGCATTTTTACATCATCCTAGTGTAAATTTAAAAAAACTAAGTGGAACTATGCAAAATGACTCTGTTGTAAATGCCATGCGTTATGTGTTTGATTTAAAAAATGAAAGCATGGAAGGTTTAAACTTCTATAAATGTGAATTTAATTTGGAGAATAATCATGAAATTTAGTAAATTTTATGCCATAAGCACAAAAGAAAATCCAAAAGATGCTACCCTGCCAAGTCATATATTTTTAGTTAAGGGTGCTTTTGTAGAACAAATTGGAAGTGGTTTGTATAATTTTTTACCTTTAGGAAAAAGAGTTTTAGATAAGATTAAAAATATCATCAAAGAAGAAATGGATAAAGCGGGAGCTTTAGAAGTAAATTTAAGCTTTAATACCCCAGCTGAACTTTGGAAAGAAAGTGGGAGATTTAATGTTTTTGGTAAAGAGCTTTTACGCTTTAAAGATAGAAAAGAAAATGATTTTGTCTTAGGACCAACTCATGAAGAAGCCATAGTAGCTTTGGTTAGAAATAAAGTAAATTCTTACAAGCAACTTCCTTTGCATTTATATCAAATAGGACTTAAATTTAGAGATGAAGCTAGACCTAGATTTGGGCTTTTAAGATGTAGAGAATTTTTAATGAAAGATGGCTATAGTTTTCATAGCAATGAAGCTGATTTAGATAAAGAATTTAATCTTATGCATGAAACTTATAGTAAAATTCTTACAAGATTAGGGCTTGATTTTAGAGCTGTTGAAGCTGATAGTGGGGCTATTGGCGGAAGTGGATCAAAAGAATTTATGGTTTTGGCTAAAAATGGCGAAGATGATATATTATTATGTGAGCATTGTGATTATGCTGCAAATATCGAAGCAGCAAAAAGAGCTAAAAAAAGTTGCGAAGATGAAAGACCAGAAGCTGACTTTGCTACACAATTTCACACTCCAAATGTAAAAACTATAGAAGAATTAGCAGAATTTTTTAAAATTAATCCTTACTATACTGTTAAAGCTATTGCTAAAAAAGCTATTTATGAAAATGAAGAAAAAATTGTAGTATTTTTTATACGCGGCGATGATGAACTGCAAGAAGTTAAAGCACTAAATGCAGCAAATGCATTAGAATTGGCCGATGTAAGTGAAGAAGAATTAGAAAAAGCAGGTTTAGTACCAGGATTTATTGGTTTTGTAGGATTAAATGGAGTTGATTTTTATATTGATCATGAGCTTGAAAATGAAACAAATATGATTATTGGAGCAAATAAAAAAGATTATCATTTGGTTGGAATCAATGTTGTAAATTTAAACAAAGAACGCTTTAAAGATCTTGCCGCAGTTAAAGAGCATGATCTTTGTCCAAAATGTCAGCACAAGCTTAAGCAAAGCAAAGGTATTGAAGTAGGACATATTTTTAAACTTGGAAATAAATACTCAAAAGCAATGAATGCAAGCTATTTAGATGAAAATGGTAAAGCTCAATTTTTCACTATGGGTTGTTATGGTATGGGGGTGAGCCGTTTAGTAGCTGTTGCCATAGAAGCAAGCCATGATGAAAAAGGTTGTATTTGGAATAAAACTCTAGCTCCTTTTGTTTTAGATATTATCGTTTCTAATATAAAAGATACAAAAGCTATGGAATTTGCCGAGCAAATTTATACTCATTTTAAAGATAAAGAAATTTTGTTTGATGATAGAAATGAGCGTTTTGGTGTAAAGATTAATGATTTTGAATTAATGGGCTTTCCTTATGCTTTAGTTATAGGTAAGGGTTTAGAAAGCGATGAAGTAGAGTTAATCCATAGAAATACTCTAGAAAAACAAGTTTTAAAAACCCAAGAAGTAATTTCACACTTAGAGAAAATTTTATGATAGCAAAAACAAATTTAAGTGCTTTTTTGATTTTAGAATTGATTGCTAGTATTTTATTTATAGTCTTTTTTGGTTTTTTAAATTTTTTTATGATAGTTTTTGCAAGTATGTTTTTAGGAGCAATGTTTTTAGCAAAGACTTGGACAAATCTCATCACTATGCAAAATGCCAATACTAATTTATTTGGTATGATTAAATTATTTTCCTTAACTATAGTTGGAATTTTACTTTTAATACCAGGAATTTTAAGCACATTTTTGGGAATTTTACTCTTATTTTTTATGACGATATTAAAATTATTTACAAAACAAAAAAGAAAATATCATCAAACAAACAACGAAGAAGAAATCATAGATGTAGAAATCATACAGGAGCATAAAAAATGCAATTAATCATCGCAACAAGAAAAAGCCAACTTGCATTATGGCAAAGTGAGTATATAAAAAATAAATTATTACAAACACATTCTGATTTAGAAATTTTTTTAGAGGGTTTTAAAACCAAAGGTGATGTTTTACTTGATTCTCCTTTAGCTAAAATAGGTGGAAAAGGACTTTTTACAAAAGAACTTGAAGAAAGTATGTTAAGAGGTGATTCACACTTAGCTGTGCATAGCTTAAAAGATGTGCCAAGCTTCTTTCCTGATGGCTTAGTTTTAGCTGCTATTTCAAAAAGAGAAGTGGTAAATGATGCTTTTTTAAGTGAGTATTATGAAAGCTTAAATGCTCTTCCAAAAGGTGCAAAAGTAGGCACTACAAGTCTTAGAAGAAGAATGCAGCTTTTAGCGTTAAGACCTGATTTAAATATCATTTCTCTAAGAGGTAATATCAACTCACGCTTAGAAAAACTTAAAGCTAAGGAATTTGACGCTATTATTTTAGCTCTAGCTGGCATTAAACGCTTGGGTTTAGATAAAGAAATAAAATACATTAGGGCTTTTGAACTTGATGAGATGATACCTGCAGCTTCTCAAGGAGCTTTAGGTATAGAAAGCATTGATGATAAACAAATTTTAAAATACCTTGAATGCTTAAATGATAAAAATGCCTTTGTAGAAACTCATATAGAAAGAGATTTTATAAAAACCCTAGAAGGTGGTTGTCAAGTACCTATAGGAATTAATGCAAAAATCATTGATGAAAAAATAGAAATTCGCGCCATAGTGGGCTTACCCGATGCAAGTAAAATTTTAAAAGAAAAAAGAGTAATTGATAAGCAAAATTACTCAAATGCAGGCGAGCTTTTAGCCAAAGAAATGATAGCAAAAGGTGCAAAAGAAATTTTAAAAGAAGCAGAGAGTATGATATAAATGCAAAAATTCGTAGAGCTTTTAGAAAAAAATAATTTATTAAAAACCATCCATGAGCCAGTAGATGTAGAACTTGAAATGGCACATTTAGCTTATATAGAAGTTAAAAAAGAAGACTCTAAAGCCTTGCTTTTTACTAATGCAGTAAAAAATGGCAAAAAATACGATTATCCTGTATTATTAAATACTTTTTGCAGCAAAAAAGCTTTAAATTTAGCATTTGGAAAAGATTATGAAGATGTAGCTAAAGAAATTAGCTCTTTACTTAAAATGCACATACCGCAAAGCTTTGGTGCGAAATTAAATTTTTTCAAAACCTTGCTTGATTTAAAAAATATCCCACCAAAACGCATCAAAAAAGATGGAGAATTTAACTACAAAAGCTTAAATTCTTTATATGAAATACCTATTTTAAAAACTTGGGAAAAAGACGCTGCACCTTTTATCACTATGGGGCAAGTTTATACTCAAAGCATAGATGGAAAACAAAATAATCTTGGAATGTATCGCTTGCAAGTAGTTGATGAAAAAACCTTGCTTATGCATTGGCAAATTCACAAAGACGCGAGCCACTTTTTCCATGAGTATAAAAAAGCAAATCAAAAAATGCCAGTAAGTATAGCCATAGGTGGAGATCCTTTATATATTTGGTGTGCTCAAGCGCCTTTACCAAAAGGTATTTTTGAACTTTTACTTTATGGTTTTATCAAGAAAAAACCTGCCATTTTGGCAAAATGCAAAAGCAATCATCTTTATGTGCCTTATGATAGTGATTTTGTAATTGAGGGCTTTGTAGATCCAAATGAATTTGCACCCGAGGGACCTTTTGGAGATCATACAGGCTTTTATACTCCTGTTGAACTTTGTCCTGTCTTAAAAGTAGAAAAAATCTTTGCTAAAAAAAATGCGATTTATCAAGCTACGGTTGTAGGAAAACCGCCTTTAGAAGATAAATACATGGGGCTTGGCACAGAAAGAGTTTTTCTACCTTTACTTCAAACTAACACACCTGATTTGATAGATTATAACATGCCTGAAAATGGAGTTTTTCATAATTTGATTTTAGCCAAAATAGAAGCAAAATATCCAGCTCATGCAAAACAAGTAATGCATACTTTTTGGGGAGTAGGGCAAATGAGTTTTGTAAAACATGCTATTTTTGTCGATGAAAATGCACCTTGCTTGCAAGATTATGACAAGCTCATACCTTATATACTTAATCGCTTTGATGAAGAAAAATTACTTATTAGTGAAGGAATTTGCGATCAACTCGATCATGCTTCAAGCACTTATTGTTACGGTGGTAAAGCAGGACTTGATGCGTGTGGCGATGAGAAAAAAGTTGAACTTGAAATTCTAAGTGATGAAACTTTGTTTTCACTTTTTAAAGAAAAAGATCAAAATATTTTAAAATTAAAACAATTTTACACCCAAACCTTTGCTCCAATTTGTGTGATCTTAATTGATAAAAAAGAAAAAATTGCTCAAATTTTTGAAAAACTACAAATTCATAAAAAACATTTTAGAATTTTAGTTTTTTTAGATTCAGATGCTATTTTGGAAAATCCTTATATGTTAATTTGGCGTGTGGTAAATAATATCGATGCAAAAAGAGATATATTTATCAAAAAAGATTGTGTTGCAATTGATGCGACAAATAAAGGATCATTAGAAGATTATCATAAAGAGTGGCCTTTAATGACAAATTGCTCTAAAGAAGTTATAGACAGACTTATTGCAAAAAAATTACTTGTAAATGATGAAAAATTCTTCAAAAAGTTTGAAATTTTTTAATTTTAAACTTTTTGAGAACACTTTTTGCTTATTAAATATATATATTTTTAATTTAAATATTAAGTTTTTTAAAATTGTGTCGATAGTGTGTTTTAGAGTCTTTTAAAAAGGAGTTTAAAATGGACATTAGCAATATTCAAAGGGATACAAATATAACTCATTTTAACACAAAAAGTGTTGAAAAGCCATCTCAAGAGAATAAGCAACAGGTTGATTTAAATGATCAAGATGAGAATTTAAATGAAAAATTAAAAAACGCAACAGAAAAACTTAATAGACAAATGGAAACATTGGAAACAAATGTGCGTTTTGCGTATAATGATAAAATAAACGAAATGTATGTAAATGTCACCGAAAAAGACACAGGTAGGTTAATACGCAAAATTCCTAGTGAAGAAGTTATGAAATTAATAGAACATTTTAAAGGTGTTATTGGCACCATTTTTGATAAGGAGAGTTAATCATGGCAGTAGGTAGTTTAGGAAGTTTAGGTATAGGTTCAGGAGTTTTAACAAGCGATACGCTTAATAAGCTTAAAGAAGCAGAAATGAATGCTCACTTAAAGCTTTATAACACGCAACTTGAAACTAACACTTCAAGACAAAAAGACTTAGCAGAGCTTGAAGCTAAACTACTTGCTTTTCAAACTGCTGTAAATAGTCTTGGCGATACTTCTCAATTTAACAAAAAGAAAGTTTCTCCTAGTGTAAGTGGCGATAGTGCGGCTGCTAGCTTAGTTGTAGGCTCTTTATCTAATCTTTCAAATATGAAAGTCATAGTCGATCAACTTGCTCAAAAAGATGTTTATCAAAGCAATGGTTTTAAAGACAAAACTTCTACCGTCATGGGCAGTTTAGGCATAAAAGGTGATTCTAACGGCAAAGCTTCTTTTACTATTACCCAAGATGGAAAAGACTATAAAATAGAAATTGATAAAAGTACAACCGTAGCTCAACTTGCTGAAAAAATCAATTCCGCCACAGGTGGTAAAATAGAAGCTAAGCTAGTAAATACCGGAGATAGAGACAATCCTTATCGTTTAGTAGTGCAAAGCACTGAAACAGGAACTAAAAACAATATCTCTTTTTCAGGTGATGATGAACTCTTAAAAGCTATGGGTTGGGAGCTTGATAAAAATAGCATTAGTGCAGGTGGTTTATATGGTTTTAGACCAACAGATGCTGGAGATAAGGATAAAGATAAAATAACTGGATCGCTTAGTGGTAATATAAACCAAGAAGAGAAACTTTTATCCAAAGGAGAAAGCACTTCTTTAACTTTTGTTATAAAAAATGGTGAAAGATATGATAGATTTACTATTGATATAGACGAGAATACTACTTATAAGAGCTTAGCAGAAGATCTAAAAAAACAAACTAATGGAAAAGTAGAATTAAGCTTTGGGGAAGATGGAAAATCTTTTACATTTAGAGCTACTAATGGTGGTGAATTAAGTCTTTTTGATGGTGGTTATGCAACTGATGCTGATGGTAATATAGACCAAGCAAATTATTCTAGAGATCCAAATGCCAAAAAACTGCTAAGTGAAAAATTTGGAATTAATCTAGATTATAACACTCCACAAGGCTACAATGTAGCTTCAAACAATGAAAATCATATCCAAAAAGGTATGGATGCTATCTTTAGTGTAGATGGCGTTAAGATGATTAGATCAACTAATACCATCACAGATATAGGACCTGATATTACCCTAGAACTTAAACAAAAAGGTGAAATTAGTTTCAATGTTACTCAAGATACTGAAGCCATAGCGCAATCTTTAGAAAGTTTAGCTACTGCTTATAATGATTTAATGATCAATCTTAATGCAGCGACAAAATACGATCCTGATGCAGGGACAAAAGGAAATTTCGTAGGTGTAAGCTCGATTTATAATATAAAATCACAAATTAACAATATTTTGCTTCAAACTATCACAGTAGATGGAACAATCACAGTTGGAGATAGTGATACTTCAGATGGTGTTAAAGTTTCTTCAAAAGTAAGTTTATCTTTAGCTGATTATGGTTTGACTTTAAATGATGGGGTTTTAACCTTTGACTCTGGAAAATTTAATGCTAAGTTTAATGAAGATCCTGAAATGGCTGAGAAATTTTTCGTAGGACATAATGGCTTTGAAGACATTGATCTAACAGGAGATAGAGTAAGTAAGCTTGGTAGTGATGAAATAGAATTCAAAGAAGGCAATTTTACCATTACTTATAATGATGAAACTATAGATTTAAGTAAAACTGCCAATGGAGATCCTTTTAAACTAACTGGTGCGGATGATATAGAAAAAGCTAAAAATTTAGTTGATCATATAAATAGTTTTGGCTTAGAAGGTTTAGAAGCTAGTTTTGAAATCATTAATCAAGGTAACGAGAATCAGCAAATTCAATTTAGAATCAAAGGAACATCAGGAAGTAACCTAGAAATTCAAGGTGATAAAGAATTTTTGAAAAAATTTGGCTTAAGCCCAAAAACTATATATTCAGTTTATAAAGAAGAAACTGGAACCTTTGGGGTATTAAAAAACACTATGGGCGAGATGATGAGCTCTGATGGTTCTTTTGGGGGTTATAAAGACTCTTTAACTAAAGAATCAAAAAATCTAAACGAAACTATAGAAAATACTAAAAAATCCATAGAAAGCAGATATGACACAATGTGGTCAAGATGGGCAGCATATGATGGTATAATTGCAAAATTAAATAACCAAGCAAGTGTTATTACAAATATGATTAATGCAGCAAATAATCAAAATTCTTAAAAAATAGAGAGGATTTAAATGCTAAATAGTGCAGTATATAATGCGTATTCACAAAATCAAACTGGTGTAGAATCCCAAGAAAAACTTATAGAGATGTTATATAGTGGGATTTTACGCTTTGCAAGTAGGATAAAAATAGCTATTCAAAATGGAAATATAGAAGAAAGAGTGTATTATGTAAAAAGAGCTAGTGCTATTTTTATAGAATTGTTAAATTGCCTTGATTATGAAAAAGGCGGAGAAATAGCACACTACTTAAGTGGCCTATACACTAGAGAATTACAACTTCTTTCTTTGGCAAATATAGAAAATAGTGAAGCAAGAGTAGATGAAGTTATCAATGTAGTCAAAGGCTTGTTAGAGGCTTGGAGAGAAGTTCATCAAAAATGAGTGAAAAAAAATGGATAGATGAGTTTAAACTAGCTGTATATACTGAAGATGTGGAAAAAATAGTTAAACTCATAGAAAAACCTGACTTTAAAGATTGTCCCAATGAGGCTTTAGCTCTTACTAATGAGGCAATAGCTTTTATGAAAAAAAAGCAAGATGAAGTAGCAAAAAATTTACAAAAACTCAAAAAAGCATCTGCTTATATGAAATAAAACATGGCGATAAGCCGAGTTCTGTCAAGAGCGATCATTTATCTAGACTTGTTTTTGCAAACAAGTTCAAGCGAAGGGTTATATTATAAGACTAAAACCACCCCTTCTTGCTGCGGATTGGGTTTACATAGCTAGCTTTGTTACCAAAGCTACTGGTAGGCTCTTACTCTACCGTTTCACCTTTTCCATATAATATGGTAGTTTTCTTTCTGTTGCACTTTCCCTTAGGTTACCCTAGCCATCCATTAGATGGAATCCTTGTCTTATTGCAGCTCGGACTTTCCTCTTCAAAAGAAGCGATCGCTTGCCATGTTTAGATAAATTTTATCAAAAAAATCATTTTTATACTAGAGTAAAAATAAGATTTAATGTAATTTTTAATTCATTTTCATATTTTACAAGCTCTAAATTTTTGACTTTTATATAAGGATCTAGTTCTTGCAAAAATTGCATTAAGAAATAAAAATCACCATTAAAACTCGATCTTAAATCATAATAAGTAAAATACTGATCTTGACTTTCATGACTTTGGATTTGTAAAAACCTTACTTTAGTGAGATTTTTTTCTATATTTTTTAAAACACTTTGATAATCTTTGCTTTCTTCTAAGGATATTTCATTATCAAAAGATTGCAATTTTTCATCTTTAAAATCAGAAATCAATTCTTGTTTTTGCTTATATTTTGCTTGTAAAATAAATAACTCATCTTTTGATAATTTCATTTGTTTTTCGAAATACTCAAAAATACTCATATAGATTATAAAAAAACCAAATACAAAAGCCATTATCAAAGTCAATATAAATTCGCGTTTAGATAATCTCGTAAAGATATTTTCTAAATTTTCATAAAGATTTTTCAAAAACAAGAGTAATTTTTTCATCGTTAATCTCTTTACTTTTTAACACAAAATGATATTTTTTAAAATCATCATAAAAATCATAATCTTTATTAAGCTTTATGATAAAATCATTATTTTTTATATATAAAGCTTCTATATAACTTTGATGAGAATTTAAGACTTTTAAAAAATTATAAAAATCCTTATAGCAGAGCGTATTTGCATAAAATTTTTGTAACAAATCAATTTTTTGTTCATTTTTTTCTTGTAATTTTTCAACTTCTTGATTTTGTTTTTGATTTATTTTTGCTTGCTCTAAGATATCATCTTGATTTTTGATTAAATTTTCATATTTTATTTTTTCTTTTTCATAAAATGATTTTTGCGTATATAAATACAAAGGATAAACTAAGGCTAGTAAAATCCCGCATGTAAAAGCTAATAAAATTTTAAAACTAAAAGATTTTAAATGATTTATTTTTGCTTTATTGGCAAAATTAATTTTAACTCGATCACATTTTTTTAATAATTTTTGATAGAAAATATTACTATTAAATTTATCAAAACTGCTAAGATTTTGAGTATCGTCTATGCTTATGATGTTTTTATATGTATTTTTTAATTTTTCATCATATATTTTACTATAAGTATTTAATGGCATAACTTTGCAATTTTGAAATTCACACCCCAAATACTCCACTAAAACTATGTATTTTTTCTTAAATAATAATGCAAGATTTTCACTATTTGTATCATTCCTAAAATACACTTCAAAGAGCAGGGGTTCTGGGATTACATAATCAACATCTAAAATATCTTCATATTTACACAAAAATACATGAGTAAAAGATTTATCTTGAAAATACTTTAGCTCATATGAAAAATCATCTTTAAGACCAAGTTCCTCAAAGCTCTTTTTTAAGATTTCATCTTCACTAATAGGATTTGTAAGTTTTATATATAAAAGTTTTTCATAAGTAAGAAAATCTTTTTTGATGATTTTTTTACTCATCATAAAGGATTTTTTTGAGATTTTGCTCGTTTTTATGCCAATTTTTTTCTAATTGAACGAACAATTTTAGCATTACCTTTTTTTGTGCTAATTTTTCTATTTTCATCCTAGCTTCTTTACCTATACGCTTAATTGTAGCTCCATCTTTACCTAGTATCATTCCTTTATGAGAATTACTATCTGTAATGATGATAGCGTTAATATAATAAATTTGCTCAAGCTCTTTGATTTTTTCTATTTTTACTTCAGTGCTATAAGGAATTTCATCACTTAAATTTTCATATATGGCTTCTAAAATAAAATCTCTATAGATATCCTTTTCATTTGTGGTAGTAATAAACTCAGGATCAAAATAATACGGATGTTCAGGCAAATACTTAATCATCTCATCTAAGAGAATTTTTTTATAAAATTTTTGCTTAGCAGAATAGGGGATAATAGCGCTAAAATGTGAGTTAAACTGAGAATACTCGCTTAATTTTTTAAGTAAGACTTCTTTTTTTACCAAATCAACCTTATTGATTAATACAATATGCGGCACTTTAGGATTTAAACTTAAAAAATTTTCATAATCTTTAATATCATCATAAATACTAGCCACAAATAAAATCACATCACAATCTGCAATGCTTTTAATCGCCAAATCAATCATAAGCTGATTCATAGCTTTAGAGCTTGCATGCAAGCCTGGTGTATCTATAAAAATAAGCTGATGATTCTCATGCATTATAATTGCATTAATCTTTCTTCTTGTAGCATTTTGCTTATGAGAAACCATAGCCACTTTTTCTTCTAATAAAGAATTAAGGATAGAACTTTTTCCCGCATTAGTTCTACCCACTATACTTATAAAGCCACTTTTCACAAGATATACCTAGCTAAATCTTTATTTTCTATGATATCTCCAAGTTTAACTTGCACTTTAAAATCATCTATTTTATAAACTTTACCAGCATATTCATCTGCTTCAAAACTAATATCTTCCAAAAGTTTTTCCACCACCGTGTGTAAGCGTCTTGCACCAATATCTTGCATTTCTTCGTTAGCCTTGCTTGCTATTTTTGCTATTTCTCTAATAGCCTCATCTTCAAAAACAAGCTCTACATTTTCAGTTTTTAAAAGCTCAATGTATTGTGTTAGTAATGAATTTTTAGGTCTTGTTAAAATAGCATATAAAGCATCCTCATCTAGCGAATCAAGCTCAACCCTTAAAGGAAAACGCCCTTGAAGTTCAGGGATTAAATCACTTGGCTTGCTTAAATGAAAAGCACCTGCTGCGATAAATAAAATATGATCAGTTTTTAAAGGTCCAAATTTAGTTTGTATAGTACTACCTTCAACTATAGGAAGCAAATCCCTTTGCACTCCTTCTTTGCTTGGATCTTGGCGGTTTGAATTTGAGCTTGAAACTGCTACTTTATCTATCTCATCAATAAAAATAATCCCTTCATTTTCAGCTCTTCTTAAAGCCTCGCCTTTAATACTTTCCATATCAAGAATTTTTTCACTTGCTTCTTGAGCTAGAGCTATTCTTGCATCTTTTACTTTCATTTCTTTTTTAACTTTTTTATTACCCACGCCAATAACTTTTACTATATCTTGCATAGCACCCATTTCAGGTGGTAAATTTGGATTAGTATCAAACACGCTTTGTGAAATTTCAACTTCTATTGTGCTATCATCTAAATCACCAGCTTTTAATTTCACGCGCATTTTTTCTAAAGAATTTTGATACTCTTCTTGTTTTTCTTCACTAACACCTTTTGGTAAAGGTGGTAAAAGTTTTTCTAAAATTTTATTTTCTATAAATTCATTAATTTTGTCTTTATTTTTTTCTTTTTCTTCGTTTTTTACTAAATTTAAAGCAGCATTAGCTAAATCTCTAACCATGCTTTCTACATCACGTCCAACAAAACCAACTTCGGTATATTTACTTGCTTCAACTTTTACAAAAGGAAGTCCCATCATCTTAGCAAGGCGTCTTGCAATCTCTGTTTTACCAACCCCAGTTGATCCTATCATTAAAATATTTTTTGGCATGATATCATCTTGAAGTTCAGGGCTAAGCTGCATTCTTCTATAACGATTTCTTAAAGCAATTGCTATGATTTTTTTGGCATTTTTTTGTCCAATTACATAATCATCTAAAAATTTCACAATCTCTTTTGGAGTTAAATTCATTTATCATCCTCAATTACATAAGTTTTAATATTTGTATTAGTATAAATGCAAATTTCACCAGCTATTTGCAAGCTTTCTTTGACTAATTCTTCTTCATCTAAATTTGAATGTTTGGCTAAAGCTCTTGCAGCAGAAAGTGCATAATTACCCCCACTACCAATAGCAGCTATAGCACCATCTTCAGGCTCAACTACATCTCCAGTTCCTGAAAGTAAAAATATATGATCTCTATCTAATACCAACATCATTGCTTCAAGTTTTCTTAGGTATTTATCCTTACGCCATTCTTTTGAAAAATCTATTGCAGCTTTTAACAAATCACCCTTAGAACTAGAAAGTAGTTTTTCAAACATGTCAAAAAGATTAAAAGCATCAGCAGTGCTTCCTGCAAAACCTGCTAATACTTTTCCATTGTTTAATTTTCTAATTTTAACTGCATTGTTTTTTAAAACAGTGTTTCCAAAACTTACTTGCCCATCTCCACCAATTACAGATTTATTTTTACCTTTATAAGCTAAAATTGTAGTTGCGTGAAACATTATTCTCCTTTAACTTCTAGCTTAAATACAGCATGAATTGCATGGCCTAATTTTGCTGAAATTTCATGCACACCAAGCTCTTTTATGGTATCACATTCTAAGCTTTTTTTATCAAGCTCTATGCCTTTTTGATCTTTTAATGCATGTGCGATTTCATCTTTAGTAACCCCACCAAACAAGCTTCCATTAGCTCCCACAGGCTTAGCTATACAAATAGTGATTTTAGATAATTCCTCTTTTAATTTTTCCAAATTTGCAAGTTCAAATCTTAAATTTTCAGCCTTTTTCTTTTGCTCTGCTTCATATTGTTTTAAAACTTCATGTGTAGCAGCTTTGGCAAAACCTTTGGCAATTAAAAAATTTTGTCCATATCCATCTTTTACTTCTTTAACTTCTCCTGCTTTTCCTAAGCTTTTTACATCTTTAATTAATAATACTTTCATTGTTTTCCTTTTTAAAATTTTCTTCCATTTTTACCTGCGATGATAAATCTCAAAGCATTTAATCTTATAAAGCCTGCTGCATCTTTTTGATCATACACAGCATCTTCTTCAAAAGTACAATAAGCCTCGCTAAATAAGCTATCATTCACACTTTCTCTGCCTATTACTATTACATTACCTTTATATAATTCAAGTTTAACTTTACCATTTACATATTTTTGTGACTCATCAATTAAGGCTTGAAGCATTAATCTTTCAGGCGAGAACCAATAGCCATTATAAATTAAACTTGCATATTTTGGCATTAATTCATCTTTTAAATGTGCTGCTTCTCTATCAAGAGTGATACTTTCTATAGCACGGTGTGCTTTTAAAAGTATACTTCCACCCGGAGTTTCATAACAACCTCTACTTTTCATACCCACATAGCGATTTTCAACAATATCAAGACGACCTATACCATGTTTTACACCAAGCTCATTAAGTTTTGCCAAAAGTTGTGCGGGAGACATTTTTTCTTCATTAATAGCACATAAATCGCCTTTACTAAACTCAAGCTCTATCACTTCGCTTTCATTTGGAGTTTCTTTTAAATCTTTCACCCAACGCCACATATCCGCTTCAGGTTTAGCAGCAGGATCTTCAAGTACTAAACCCTCATAAGAAATATGCAATAAATTTGCATCCATAGAATAAGGTGACTTACCTGGCTTTTTAGCTATATCAATACCATGTTTTTGCGCATAAGCTAAAAGTTTTTCACGGCTATTTAAATCCCATTCTCTCCAAGGAGCAATAATGGCTAAATTTGGATTTAGTGCCAAAGCACCTAATTCAAAACGCACTTGATCATTTCCTTTACCTGTTGCTCCATGACTAATAGCATCTGCATTAGTTTTATTTGCTATTTCTACCAAAGCTTTTGCTATCAAAGGTCTTGCTATACTTGTACCTAGTAAATATTCTCCTTCATAAATAGCATTTGCTCTAAACATAGGAAACACATAATCTTTTACAAATTCATCTTTTAAATCTTGAATAAAAATATTTTCTTCTTTTACACCCAAAGAAAGCGCTTTTTTTCTAGCAGGTTCAAGCTCTTCGCCTTGTCCAATATCTGCTGTGAAAGTTACTACTTCACATTTATACTCATCTTGTAGCCATTTTAAAATTATACTTGTATCAAGTCCGCCAGAATATGCTAAAACTACTTTTTTAATATCTTTTTTCATTGTCTTTCCTCTTTGTAAAAAAATGATTGTAAAATTTAACGAATTTAGCTTAATATAATGTAAAATATTTAGACATTTTATAACATTTTCTTGTATTTTTTGATAAAATATTTTTATGAGAATAGATAAATTTTTAAATGTAGTTAATATTACTAAGCGTCGTGCTATTTCAGAAGATATGTGCAAAAGTGGTGTAGTAAGTATAAATAATCAAGTAGTTAAAGCTAGTAAAGAAGTAAAAATTGGCGATGAAATAAGCATTAAATTTATAGAATATACTAATATTTATAAAGTTTTAGACATACCAACAACCAAAAGCATACCAAAAGCTATGCAAGAAAAATATGTGGTAAAAATTCAATGAAAGAAATGATTTTAAGTCAAAATGAGCTTTATAAACTTTGTGAAATTTTGCCTAAAAATGGAGTTATTTTACTTCAAGGGGATTTAGCAAGCGGTAAAACTACTTTGGTGCAAAATTATGCTCAATTTCTTGGAGTAGAAAAAACGCTTAATTCTCCTACATTTTCTATCATGCAAGAGTATGATTTTCAACAAGGTAAAATGTATCATTATGATATTTATCAAGAAGGTTTTGATGGACTTTTAAAAAATGGCTTGATTGAAAATTTTTTTGAAGAAGGTTTGCATTTGGTAGAGTGGGGTGATGAAAAATTAAAAAAATATTTAGATAAATATCAAATTTTTAATATAATTTTACAAATCATTCCTTATGAAAATAAAAGAAAGTATATAATACATGAGTAAGCTAGAAGCTAGAAATTTAGAAAAAATCATTAAAAAAACAAAAATCATACACGATGTTTCGCTAGAAGTGCAAAGTGGAGAAGTTGTAGGACTTTTAGGGCCTAATGGAGCAGGAAAAACTACGAGTTTTTATATGATATGTGGGCTTATTTTACCAACAAGCGGACAGGTGTTTTTAGACTCACAAGATATCACAAAAGAACCGCTTAATAAAAGAGCAAAGCTTGGCATTGGGTATTTGCCTCAAGAAAGTAGTGTTTTTAAAGACTTAAGCGTAGAAGAAAATTTACTTTTAGCCGCCCAAGTAATATATAAGGATAAAAATTTATTAGAACAAAAGATAGAACAAATGCTAGAATTACTTAGCATAGAGCCTATTAGGCACAGAAAAGGTATGAGCTTAAGCGGGGGCGAAAGAAGGCGTTGTGAAATCGCAAGATCACTTATGTGTGATCCTAAATTTTTACTTTTAGATGAACCATTTGCTGGGGTTGATCCTATCGCAGTGAGTGAAATTCAAAGCTTAATTAATGATTTAAAAGCTATGAATATAGGTGTTTTAATCACTGATCATAATGTAAGAGAAACTCTAGCAATTTGCGATAGAGCTTATGTGATTAGAAGCGGAAGGTTGCTAGCTAGTGGCAATGCTAATGAAATTGCACATAATGAAGATGTTAAAAAATACTATCTTGGAAGTGAGTTTAGACTTGAATAATGCTTAAACAAAAAACCTCTATAACGCAAAAAGCAAAACTATCACAAACCTTAAGATCTTGGCTTCCTATATTGCAAGCTAACATTGAAGATCTAAAAGAAAGCTTAGATGAATTTGCTAAAGAAAATCCTTTTATAGAGATCAAAGAAAACTCAAACATTACAAACAATCAAAACAAGTATTATCAAGAATATTTTAGTAAAAATACCACCACGCAAATGATTGATGCAAAAAGCTTGGAAGTAAAAAATGTGTATGAACTTTTAAGTGAGCAAATCATACCACCATTTTTTCCTACTAAAAAATCCCAAACCATTGCTGAAAAAATCATAGAATGTTTAAATCATGAAGGTTATTTTGAATATGATGAAGAAATTTTAGGTGAATTTGATCCTTTAGAAGTAGAAAAAATCAGACAAAGATTTAAGTATCTTGAGCCTATTGGAGTAGGTGCAAAAGACAATCAAGAAGCTTTTATTTTTGCATTAGAGCATTTTGACTTAGATGATGAGGTTTATGAGTTTTGCAAAATGTTAATTTTAAATTTAGAAAATGCAAAAGATTTTATCAAAGATCCTTTGTATAAAAAGGCTATAGCGATAATTAAAAAAATCTCCATTCCACCTTTTTTGGAGTATTTTGAAGAGAGCATGGAAATTATTCCTGATATATTTATTTATCAAGAAAATGGTGAAATTAAAATTAAAATTAATGATGATTATTATCCTGAAATTGCTTTTGAAGCAGATGGTTTAGATCATGAGTTTTTAAGTGCTTATTTAAAAGATGCAAAAAATTTAATCGATGCACTAGCTATGCGTAAAGCTACCCTTTATAAACTAGGGCTTATGATTATAGAATATCAATATGATTTTTTCATGGGTGGGGACATCAAACCTATGCAACTTAAAGATTTAGCACAAGATCTTGAAAGAAATGCTTCTACCATTTCAAGAGCAATTGCAAACAAATACTTAAGTTGTGATAGAGGTTTAATACCTTTAAAATCTTTCTTTACCACCGCAGTTGATGATGGTGAAACTTCTAATGCTACAATCAAAGATTTTCTTAGTAATTTAATTAAAAAAGAAAATCCTAAAAAACCTTTGAGTGATTTGAAAATTCTTGAACTCACTCAAAAAGAATTCCCAAGTGTGCAACTAGGGCGTAGGACTATCACTAAATATCGTATGCAACTTGGTATAGGAAGCTCAAGTGAGCGTAAAAAATTATATGAATTGATGTAGGAAAAGATGAATTTAGAAAGTATTTTTGAAAAAACCATAAAACAAAATGTGCGTTTAGTAGCAGCTAGCAAGTATGTTCAAGATGAACAAATTCGAGAGCTTTTTAAGCAAGGTGTTGTAGAGTTTGGAGAAAATCAAGTCCAAGCTTTAGCTTTAAAAAAAGAAAAACTTCAAGGTTTAGAAATCAAATGGCATTTTATAGGCAATCTTCAAAGTAACAAAATCAATCTTTTAATCAAACAAAACCCATTACTTTGGCAATCTTGCAATGGCTTAAAAATCGCCAAAGCCGTAGATAAAAGACTTGATTATAAATTAGATACTTTATTAGAAATTAATACTGCCAATGAAAGTTCTAAAAGTGGCATAGAGCAAAATAAGGCCATAGAAGAGTATTTACAAATACAAGAAGAGTGTAAAAATTTAAACCTTACAGGCATTATGTGTATAGGCTCTATGGATGAGGAAAAAGTTCAAGAAAGCTTTGAGCAAACTTTTAAAATCTATGAAATTTTACAAAAACACGGGGCAAAAATTTGCTCTATGGGTATGAGTGGGGATTTTGAACTAGCTATAAAATGTGGTTCAAATATGGTGCGTTTGGGGAGTATTTTATTTAAATAAACCCCATTTGTTTTGCTTTTTCTATCATAAAATCTGCGCCATTTTCGCTTTTTAATCCTTGCAAGGCTAAAGATTTTTCTTCTAATGAGAAATTTTCTACTAAATTTAAAAATTGATGTTTTTCTTCTTGGGTTAAAATTTCACATAAATTACGCTCTTTTAAATACAAAGCATTAAAATATTGATGATTTTTAACCGCATATGGATAAGGAATAAAAATACAAGGAAGTAAATTTACACTAAGCTCAAAAAGACTACTTGCGCCTGATCTTGATATAGCTAAATCTGCTTTAAAAATTTTATCCATAATGTTTTTATCAAAGTCAAAAAGCTCTACTTTGACATTTAAATCCTCATAAGCTTTTTTACATCTTTCATAATCATTCTTACCACATTGATGAATGATATTTATACCTTTTTCTTTAAAGTATAAAGCATTTTCTAAAGCAAGGTCATTAATAAATTTAGCCCCTTGAGAGCCACCAAGAAAAATAATATTTTTTAATTCTTTTCTCACTCTTGCTTTTTGAGAAAAAATCTCGCTGATAGGATAAGGACAAAAGAAAGTATTTGCTTTGTTAATTTGATCATCAAAAGCAGTAAAAAAAGCTTTAGAAAAAGGCTTTAAAAGTGAATTTAAACTTCCTATTTTTGAATTTTGCTCATGGATTAAAAGTGGGATATTTGCCATTAAAGCACCAAAAGCGCCTGGGGCACTGCTATATCCACCCACACTAAAAACTACTTTAATATTATGTTCTTTTAAAATTTGTTTTGTTGTTCTTGCAAGTTTTAAAATATGTAAAAATGATTGAACTTTAGCTAAGCCTTTTTTATTAACAACACCTTGAGAGCTTAGAAAATATTTTTTATAAAAACCATTTTCATTTTCAAACCAAAGTCTATCTTGGCCATTTTCACTTCCTATGTAAATACATTCTATGCCTTGTTTTCTTGCGCTTTGCAATAAACATCTAGCTATAGCCAAATGCCCTCCCGTGCCTCCACCTGTAATTGCTATCATTTGTCCTCTTTATTTAGTTTTTCTTCTAAAAATTTAATTCTTTCCTCTAGTTTTTGAATTCTCTCTTTTTGGCTTATTTGAAATTCTTTAATATAAGCAGGTATACCAATAGCTGTTAAATTTGCCCCAACATCTTTTAATACAACTGCATTTGAACCTATTTTTGCATTTTTACCTATGGTAATATTACCTAAAATTTTAGCCCCAGAGCCTATGATCACACCATCTTCTATAGTAGGATGTCTTTTGGTATTTTTATCTAAACTTGTACCACCTAAGGTTACTCCTTGATAGATAATCACATCATTACCAATTATAGCTGTTTCACCTACTACCACACCTATTGCATGATCTATGAATATCCTTCTACCTAGCGTAGCTCCAGGATGCAAATCAACCCCTGTTAAAAACTGAGAAATTCCACTAATCATTCTTGCTATGCGTTTATAATTTTTGATATAAAAAAAATGCGCAAAACGATAATTTACCACAGCCCAAACACCAGGATAGTTAAAAACTAATTCCACCCAAGATCTATATGCAGGATCTTTTTGCTTTGGCATAGAAAAATCTTCTTTGATTAGTTTAAAAATACTCATTTAGAACCTATACTTTTTAAGTATCCATTATCATTTAAAAATAAATAAATTTCACCCAAAATATGTTTTTTTTGATTTTCATTTACAAGTTTTGAAGCATAAATTTTTTCATTAATATTGTCCATAATTGCATGCACATCATAATCAAGATCTTCTAAGGTATCTAAAATAGATTGAGCCTCTAGCACGCTTTCTACTTCAAAACCCTTTTCATTAATACTTATACAAGCTTCGGTTGGATGTGTAAAAAGATTATGCTTCATACCAAGCACTTCTTGATAAGCTCCCACTAGGAAAAATCCTAAAAAATAATCTTCAGCTTCTACATCAATATCATGTAAAAACAAAGGATTATCTTTAGAATAAGAAATTTCCCCATCGCTATCACAAGTTATATCCCATATACTTGCACTTCTAGTTGGCTTTTTATTGAGTCTATCAAGTGGCATGATAGGGAAATTTTGCTCTAAACCCCAAAAATCAGGTAAAGACTGAAATACTGAAAAATTCACTAAATATTTTTCTTGCACTTCATTTTGCAAACTCGATAAATCAGCTTGATCACCCACCAAAGAAATAGCTTTTCTCATAATCAAATGCACTAAAATTTCACTATTAGAGCGATCTTGTAAATCCACATAACCCAAATCAAACAAGGTTAAAATACTCTCCATATGATCAATGCTATCATGTAAATACTCAAGCGCATTAGAAGCTTTAATGTTTTTATACAAATCATAAAGTTCATCAATAAGTTTTGGGTTTTTATCTTTTAATAAAAGCTTGCTTTCTGTGTATTCTTGAGAAAAAAGCTCTAAAACAGGCGCTACTAAAACAGCATGATTAGCTGCTACAAAACGCCCACTTTCTATAAAAATATCAGGCTCTAAATCTTTTTTTTGTTCTGCAATACCTTTTAAAATAAACACAACATCGTTTGCATACTCACTTAAGGTGTAATTTCTGCTTGTTTCGTTTTTAAACTGAGAGTATTCTACCGCTAAACCTCCACCAAGATTAATAGCTTTTAAATTTTTTGCCCCCATTTTTCTAAGCTCGGTGTAGATATTACCCGCTTCATTTAGAGCTTTTTTCAAAGGATGAATTTCAGTAATTTGTGAGCCTAAATGAAAATGTATCATAGTAAATTGCTCTAAAAGTTTATTAGTTTTTAAAAGATTTACCGCTTCAATAAGTTCAGTGGATGTTAAACCAAATTTTGAATTTATACCACCACTTTTTGCCCAAATTCCTACTCCAGCTGAATGCAAACGCACCCTTAAACCTATATTTGGCTTTGGCTTAAAACGATTTTTAGCAATTTCAATCATCGCTTCAAGCTCATTAAGTCCTTCCATAGTTAAAGTGATATTATGACCCATTTCACACGCTATAAAGCCCATATTTATGAGTTCTTTATCTTTAAAACCATTAACTGTTATAGGAGCGCCTTCATTATTATAAGCCATAGCTAGTAAAAGCTCAGCCTTACTTCCTGCTTCTAAGCCATAGTTGTATTCTTTGCCTAGATTGACTAAATTTTTTACAAAACCTGGATATTGATTAACTTTTAAAGGATACACAGCATTAAAAGAACCTTTATAGTTAAATTCTTTTTTTGCTTTAGAAAATTTTTCATAAATCTGCTCAATTTGCTTATGGATTAAATGAGGAAAACGAAGCAATAATGGCCCCTTATAGCCATCATCACGCAAAGTATTTACTATATCTATAATGGCAGGTTTTTTACCATGATTTACACATACTTTGCCATTTTCGATGATAAAATTATTTGCACCCCAAATATTAATACCATAATCAATCATAACTCATTCTCCAAATTTGCTAATTTTATATTTTTAGTATCTTTATTTTCTAAATTTTTATAAAAAATCTCTTCTTTTTGCATTTCATCTTCACCTATACACAAAAAGATTTTAGCATTAGCATTATCTGCTTGGTTTAAATGCTTTGCAAGTTTTTTTGCTTCATAACTTATATATACTTTATGTTTTTTTCTTAAAGTATTTGCTAATTTAAAAATAGTATCTATATAAGCTTCATCCATAGCACAAAGATAAATTCCTTCTCTTGATTTTACGCTTTGTTTTTGCTCTAAAATAGCCATAATCCTTTCTATACCCATAGCAAAACCCACGCCATAACCACTTTTACCATCTAAGTATTCAATTAATCTATCATACCTTCCACCACCTGCTACGGCAGCTTTTGCACCGATTTCATCGCTAACAAACTCAAATGCACTTTTAGAATAATAATCAAGCCCACGCACTAATTTTTCATCACATTCAAATTCAACATCATTTTCTTTTAAAAGTTTTTGTAATTTTTCATAATCTTTCTTGCAACATGAGCATAAATTTTCACTTAGTTTTGGCGCATTTTCGATTAAACTTTGACAATGATCATTTTTACAATCAAGCACTCTAATAGGATTTAAGTCTTTTCTTCTTAAGCAATCTTCACAAAAACCTTCTTTAGAATTTAAAAAAGCTATGAGTTTTTCTTTATATACACCCATACATTCTTTACAGCCTAAAGAATTAATCTTCAAACTTGTGTGAATTTCTAAGCGTTTAAAAATTTCATTTAGCATTAAAATAATACTCGCATCCTCATATACACTTGCCACACCAAAGCTTTCTACTCCAAATTGATGAAATTCACGCAATCTTCCTTTTTGTGGCCTTTCATAGCGAAACATAGAGCCATGATAAAACCATCTTTTAACACTTTGAGCCTTGTCCATTTTAGCTTCTATGTATGATCTTACCACCCCAGCTGTCCCTTCAGGCCTTAAACACACTTCATTGCCTGCTTTATCAACAAATTCATACATTTCTTTGCCAACTATATCAGAGCTTTCTCCAACACTTCTTTTAAAAAGCTTAGTAAGTTCTAAATGCGGACAATTAATAAAAGTAAAACCATAGTTTTTAGCTACTTCTTCACAAGTTTTTACCACTTTTTCATAAAGAGTAGCTTGATCATCTTGTAAATCTTTCATTCCTTTTAAAGCATTAATCATCTATAAAATCCTTAATTTTTTCATGTAAAATTTCAATACTCAAAGAAGCATCTAATTTTAAAATTTTTATATCTATCTTAGTTTTTAAAAACTCTAAAGTTTCTTCTAGGGCATTTTGTATATTTAAAAAATATTCAACCCCTCTTTTTTCAATACTATCTAGATCTTTTTTAGAAAGTCTTTGTGCGATAAGCTCTTTAGAGCCATGCAAAAACACAACCTTTTGTGGAAAAAGTCCACCTGTGGCAAAAGAATTTAACTCAAATAAAATATTTTGATCAAAATCACATCTTGCATAAGCCATATTGGAAATAAAACTACGATCTGAAATGATAAGTTTGTTTTTATTTTGTGCTAAATGCATGTCGATTAAATTTGCTCTATCTGCTAAAAAAAGCAAAAGCTCAGCCTTTTTAGAAAAATGTATTTTGCTTTCTAATAAAATTTTTCTCAAATGCACTCCAAGCTCACTTCCACCTGGCTCTTTAGTAAAAAATGCATTATGAAAATATTTTTTTAAAAGTTCTATCTGTGTGCTTTTACCCACACAATCAACCCCTTCAAAAGCTATATACAATCTCTCTCCTTTAATAAAGGTATAATTTCTTTTGGCACAAGCTTGCTCACATCACCATTATGAGCACAAATTGATCTTACTATGGAGCTTGAAATAAAAGAATTTTTTAAATTTGGCATAAGATATATAGTTTCAAAATCTTCCCAAAGCATGTGATTTGCATAGCCAAGTTGTAATTCATACTCAAAATCACTCACTGCTCTTAAGCCTCTTATAATGATATTTATTTGCAAATTTTTAGCAAGATCTACTAGTAAGTTATCAAAAGTTGTAATTTTAACATTTTTTAAGTCTTTTGTAGCAATTTTTACCATTTTTTCTCTATGTTCCAAGCCAAACATAGGCTTTTTGCTTTCACTTTTAGCTATAGCAACTACCACCTCTTCAAACATCTTGCTAGCTCTAATGATAACATCTAAATGTCCATTAGTGATAGGATCAAATGTTCCTGGATACACACAACTAGCCATCACTGCCACCTTTGGTATAAATTATGCTCGATATTTGCTAAATCAAGCCATTTTCCTATGATAAATTCATATAACTTTTCTAAATTATCAACCTTAGCATAACTTGCTATTACAGGAGGAGCAATGATAACTCCATAGCTAGAAAGTTTAGCCATTTGTTCTAAATTTAAAGTAGAATAGGGCATTTCCCTTACCCCAAGTATGAGTTTTTTACGTTCTTTTAAAGCCACTCCTGCAGCTCTTGTAAGTAAAGTATCATTTATACCACAAGCAATTTTTGCCAAAGTATTAATCGAGCAAGGTGTGATAAAAGTCGTTTCTATGCCAAAAGATCCGCTTGCAACGCATTGACTAATATCTTCATTATCTAAAAAATTTACATGTTCAAGCTCAAATTTATCTTTTATGTGTTGCAAAAAGTCTATATTTTCTAAAAGAGAATTTTCTTTTGTAAAGCTTATTTTTGCATTTTTACTCACAATGGCATAAATTTGCCCTTTTTCTTTTAAATGTTTTAACAATAAAAAACCAAGTTCACAAGAACTAGCCCCGCTAATACCTACTAAAATTTTTTTCATTTTAGCTCCACATAATTTTTACTAATAACTTTACCATGCACGACTTTTCCATCTTTGTTTTTAAGGCGAATTCTTTGGTTTAAATTCCCACTTTGCAAGGCTTTTAATTCTATCATCATGCTTAAATCCCCATCTTTGATAATACCATAAACAGAATCATTTCTTTGTATAAGGGTTTTGGTTTTAAACATATTATATTTTAAAATCATATTTTCTCTTATATTGCTTTTGGCTATTAAATTTGCGATTTCATCTTTTTTTAATACACCTTGAGGGGCTTTATCAAAAGGAATTTTTAAAATTTTAAAACTAGCAGGACTTAAATTTTCATTACGCGAAATAGGACGCGTAGTTTGCAAAACTTCTAATTTTGCCTTTAAAAAATACTTAAAAAATATATTTTTTTTAAACTGCTCTGGAGTTTTAAATTCAGCCTTTATAAAACCATCGGCTCTATCAAAATTATGATTACCTAGCTTTAAAAAAATATATTGATTAAAATCAGCAGGCAAACTTGATTGAGTGTTAAGATCTAAAGAAATGATTTCTAACTGCGGATAATTTATTTTAAATTCTTTAATCAAAGCTAATTTTACTTCATCAAAATTCGAAGCAAAACTTAAAGTATAGAAAAATAAAACTAGAATGATTTGTTTAAAAAACAATACAGCAACCTCTTATATAAAATATATTAATTATATAATACATCAAAAAAGTTTGATTTTAGTTAAAAGAAGTGGAGCGGGAAACGAGATTCGAACTCGCGACCCCAACCTTGGCAAGGTTGTGCTCTACCCCTGAGCTATTCCCGCATTTTGAAAGTAGAGTGTGATTTTATCAAAACTTTATTTTATTGTCAAGTTTTTAAAATTAAGGAATGTTTTTTGCTTGTAGTTATTAAATTTTAAAAGGAGCAACTCATGCAAGTAAATGATAAAAATAGTCCGCTAGCCCTAAACAATATGACAAAAATCAAAGAAAAAAACACATCTTCAGATGAATTTCAAGCTACACTTAATGCACTTAAAGACAAAGAGGAAAAAGAGTATAAAAAAGATAGCAATAATGCTTTTAGTAATACAGATTTAAATATAGGTTCGATTTCTAAAGATTATAGCGTATATGCTTGGGAGAAATTACGCCAAAGCAAATACCAAAAAAATGAAGAAAATATCTTAAACAATCTTTTTAAAACTTTAGATAAAGCAAGAAGTTAATCATTCAAAATAGGGTAGTGCAATACCCTATTAAATTTTTAAAACTTTAACTTCTTGATCTTTTACTAATTTTGTATCATCAATTTGCGTGATTAAAATATGCGTGTTTTCACATAAAGGTTTTAGCATACCTGAGCCAAATTTAGCTTCACTTGGTTTAAAATATCCATCGACTAATTTTCCAAAAGCAAAATCATTTCTTTGACCTTTGAAATTTAAATCTTTAGTCAATCTTGCTTTATCAAATTCCAAAAAATCTTTACCATAAAGCAAATTGAGTATATTTTTTGCAAAAATATGCGTTGAAACTAAAGAGGCTAAAGGATTTCCTGGTAGGGCTAGAAAAAGCATATCGCTTTTGCTAAAAAGTTTTACATGCTTGCAAAGTTTAGCATTTACTTTTTCAAAAATAGAGCTAAAATCACACTCAAGTAAAGCTTGTTTGATAAAATCAGCCTCACCCACGCTAGCTCCACCACTGCTTATAAGCATATCAAATTCTTTATTTTCTAAAAGCTTTTTATATGCATTTAAATCATCTTTTATAAGTCCTAAATACTCAACATCAGCATAATCTTGCAAAATAGCATAAATACCAAAAGCATTTGCATTATATATGCTGTATTCATCAGCATTTTCCCAAGGTTCTACAAGCTCATCTCCACTTGAAAAAATCCCAATACGCATTTTCTTAACTACTTTTAGCTCATAAATTCCTTGAGCAGCAAGCATAGCTACCATACCTGAGGTGATTTTTTGCCCCTTTTTAAACAAAAGCTCTCCAAGCTTTGCTTCCTCGCCTTTAAAACGGATGGCATTGTTTTCTTTAGCGTTTTTGGCATTGAGCTTTTCATCTTCAAGCAAAGCTTCTTCAAACATTAAAATGGTATTTGCATTTTGAGGAATTTTAGCTCCTGTCATGATTTTATAGCATTCATTTTTTTCTATAATATAATCATTTTTATCGCCTGCTAAAATACTTCCTTTTATTTTTAGCAATTCATTCTTATGTATATAATTTAGCGCATAGCCATCTAGGGCAGAATTATCAAAAGCGGGTAGGTTTTTTTTCACAAAAACATCTTCATATAAAATACACCCCAAAGCCTGTGTTAAATTTACTCTTTGAAATTCATTTTTTGCTTTGATTTGTTCTTTTAAAAAATCTAAAGTTGCAAAAATATCTCTCATTCTTCAAGCCTTCTTATACTTGCGCCTAGTTTTTTAAATTTTTCTTCTAAATTTTCATATCCTCTATCAAGATGATAAATTCTATGAATTTTGCTTGTGCCTTTAGCTGCTAAAGCTGCTAAAATCAAAGCAGAAGACGCACGCAAATCAGTAGCCATAACATCAGCCCCCAAAAGCTCTTTAGTACCATTTATAGTAGCAATATGCCCGTTTAATCTTATATCAGCTCCCATTCTTAAAAGCTCACTTACATGCATAAAACGATTTTCAAATAATCTCTCATCAATAATACTTGCACCATTTGCTTTTAAAGCTAAAGCCATAAATTGTGCTTGCATATCCGTTGGAAAACCTGGATATTCGCTAGTTAAAATTTCAACTGGTTTGATTTCTTTAGCAGGATTTATACTAATACTATCTTCATTAATATCAAAGCTAAAACCCATTTGCTCTAGCTTTGCTAAAACTGCACTAAGATGGCTTGCATTGACTTTTTTTAGAGTGATTTTTGAGTTAGTGATAGCTCCTGCACACAAATAAGTTCCTGCTTCAATACGATCAGGAATGATTTCAAAAGGTTTAAATTCTAAAAGTTCTCCACTTGTACCATAAATTTCAAGCTCAGAAGATCCTATGCCTTGTATATCAAGCCCAGCCCTAGCTAAAACCTCACAAAGTTGCACCACTTCAGGCTCTTTAGCAACATTTAAAAGTCTAGTTTTACCATGAGCTAGAGCTGCTGCCATGATGATATTTTCACTGCCTGTAACAGTGATTTTATCAAACATCACATCAGCGCCTCTAAGCTCTCCACTAGCTACCACATAACCTTGCTTAATCTCAATATTAGCTCCCATTTTTTCTAAAGCTAAAAGGTGTAAATCAATAGGGCGTTGGCCTATAGCACAACCTCCTGGTAAAGAAACCTCACAATTTCCAAATCTAGCTAGTAAAGGCCCTAAGGTAAGTATAGAGGCACGCATTTTACGCACGATGTCGTATTTTGCTATGGTTTTATTTAAGTGTTTTGTATTTATTTTTGCAAAATTGTCTTTAAAAGTATAATTTGCCCCTAAATTTTCAAGTAAAGAAAGTAGGGTGCAAATATCTGCTACATTTGGTAAATTTGAAATTTGCACTTCATTTTTAGCTAAAATACTTGAAGCTATCAAAGGGAGTGCAGCGTTTTTTGCACCACTTATTATCACTTCTCCATTTAACTTTTCAACACCATCAATCTCTAAATAAGTCATCAATTTTCCTTAAAATATATACATAATGATATAATAATATTTTACTACAAATATTATATAAATTAATAAGATTAAAGGTGTTTTTTGGGAGTTTTTCTAGTCATACTTGGTGGGATATTTTGGGCCATAAGTGGGGTTTTGGCTGAGTATTTGTTTAAAAATCATTATTCTGCTGAATGGGTAAGTTTTTATCGTTTGCTTTTTACCGGCGTTATTTTAATAATTTTGGGTGTAAAAAATTTCAAACTAAAATTACTAAAGCAAAAAGAAGAACTTAGCTCTCTTTTAATTTTTTCTATCTTTGGTTTATTGATAACTCAATATGGTTATTTTAAAGCTATTTATTATACCGATGCAGGAACTGCCACGATGATACAATACAATGCACCATTAATCATAATGCTTTTTATGTGTTTTAAAAATAAAATTTTACCTAAAAAAGTAGAACTAATCGCTTTGTTTTTAATACTTTTTGCCTTATTTTTACTTATAACAAATGGAGATATTAATACATTAAAACTTGATATAAGAGGTGTTATTTGGGCTTTTTTTGGAGCTCTTGGAGTGGCATTTTATTCTTTGAGTGCTAGACTTATCATAGTAAAATATGGCTTATTTTTAATCATGGGTTTAGCTAGTTTATTTGCTTCTTTTTTGCTTTTTGTATTATTACAAGGAAATATCCCAAAACATGATTTTTCTTTAAACTCCTTTTTGGCTATGAGCGCGATTGTATTTATAGGTACAATAGGGGCTTTTTGTTTATATTTAAAAGGAGTTGAATTAATAGGGGCTTTTAAAGCTAGTATGATAGCTTGTATAGAACCTGTGGCTGCTGCTTTTATGAGTTTTTTATTTTTAGGGACTATTTATAGCGTGATTGATCTTTTTGCTTTTGCTTTGATCATTCTTAGTGTGTTTTTAAATGCCAAAAAACACTAAGAATAAGTGATTAAAAAATACTAGATAAAATTATCTAGGTTCTATCGTGAAGTTTTTTTGCTACTTCTGCGGCTAATTTTAGCTTTTCATTATCAAAGTGTGTGTAAATTCTTGAAGTATTTAAACTCGCATGCCCTAGTGCTTCTTGGACTAAAACTAAATCTTTTTGTTTTTTATAAAGTAGAGTAGCAAAAGTATGTCTTAACATATGGGCTCCATTTTTTTGCTTGCGAATTCCTGCTTTAAATAAAATTTGTTCTACTATACGCGAAACATAAGCTTGGGTTAGGGCTTTGCCATTGCGATTGACAAATAAAAGTCCATCATAAGAAAGATAATTTACCCTTACATCTTTTAAAAGATGTTCTATAAGCTCTTTTTTAATCATCACAACGCGGTATTTATTACCTTTAGCTCTAATGCGTATAATATAAAGATCATTTTCTTCACTAATATCTTTTAATTTTATATTAATAGCTTCACTAACCCTAATTCCTGTAAAAATGATGATTTTAATAATCAAGCGATTGCGTATGGTATTACTTTTAAAATCTGTATTGTCAATAGCATCTAAAAATTTACTCACTTCATCTTCACTCATATACTCAGGTAGCTTAACTCCCTTAGAACCACTTACACCTGCCCAATTTTTAAGATTAATATCAAAAATGTGTGCCTTTTGATCTTCTTCATTTTGTTTATCTAAAAATGCAAAAAAATTAATCACAGCTATGCGGTAGTTTTTCTTACTCGCATCAGACAAAGAAGCACTAATACTTGCTAAAATTTCTACTAAAAGCTCTTCATCGATTTGTTTTAGTGAATAAAGCTTATAAAATAACAAATACTCATAAAGTTTTTTCAAAGGATTAAAATATGTATTTACACCGCTAAGTCCTGCATTTCTTGCTTTTTTTACATAAGCATCAAGCTCTTGTATATTTTTAACACCCTTGCTTAAGGCTAAATTTACTACAGCCAAAGCTTGAGGGTCTTTTAATTCCTTATTTGATAAAGAATTTAGTTTAAATTTCACATATCTACAAAGCCAAAATAAAAATGACCTTTCAAAATTTTCTTCACAATCTAGAGGATATTTCATCACTCATTCTCCAAAGCTTTCAAAGTAGCCATTTTTGCATGAATATATGCACTATCAAATAGCTTTTTAGAGCTTTCTTTTATAATCAAACCAAGTTCAGTACAACCCAAAATCACTCCTTGAACCTCCGAAAATTGAGCAATCAAATCACATAAATATCTTTTTGATTTTTCATTTATAATACCTTTGCAAAGTTCATTAAAAATAATGTCATTAAGCTTTAAAATATCATCATTTTTGGGAATAAAAACTTCAATCTTTGAATTAATTAAAAGTTGTTTATAAAAATCTTCTTGCATAGTGTATTTTGTCCCTAATAACAACACTTTATCAATATTTTGCTCTTGAAGTTCTAAAAGCATAGCTTTAGCTATATGTAAGATAGGAATTTGAATGTTTTTTTGTATATTTTCATAACATTTATGCATAGTATTAGTGCAAATTAATATAAAATCAACTCCACTTTTTTGCAAAAGTAGGGCATGTTGGGTTAAAATTTCACTTGCTTTTTGCCAATCATTCTTTCGTTGGCATTCTTCTATTTCTTCAAAATCAACGCTAGTTAAAACTATCTTAGCACTATGTAATTTTCCTAATTTTTCATTTGTTAATTTATTGATAATTTCATAATAACTAAGTGTGCTTTCATAACTCATTCCGCCTATTAAACCTATGGTTTTCAATTTTTTTTCCTTTTAAAATTAATATAAAAATTATAAAAAAATCTTACTTAAAAAATATCAAGCTATAATTATAAAAACAAAATAGGGTGATGATATGTTTTTTAAGAAAAAAACCGCGCAAAAGCAAGTAAAACAAAACAATATTTCAAAACAAGATAATACTTTAAATAATGACTTTGCACAAGAAAAAAGACTTTACGAATTTAGAGAAAATATGAAAAAACTTAGCAAAAATGAAAATAGTGCTAAACTTTTAGCAAAACAACTTTCAAGATTGATTCAAAAATCCAAATAAAATCAAAAACTCCACACAAGTTAAACTTTTGTATTAATTTCTTTTTTTACTCATCATTTTAACTTTTTTAGTCTATAAAAATATTTTAACTTAAACTTAATATATATGTAAAATTATATGATAAATAGTAAAATATTGAAATTATATATATTTTGTATTGAAAACTATAATTTTCAAACTTTTATATTTATCTGTTTATACATAAGTAAAATATATTTAAAAATACCTATAATATAGTATTTTAAAGCATTTTATTTTTTGGATGAAAATAATTTATCCATAAAAAAATAAGTATAATTTTTTGAAAAATATTATAAGTTATTTTATGCAGCTATAAAAGACTAAAGATGTATATTTTTCATTTCAACTAAATTTTAGTTTATATTTTTGCTTAAATAAATTTGAAGTTTAAAAATGTAGATTAGTTATTTTCTTGACTTTTAGGATAATCAAAAAACACAACTTCCCCGCTGTGTTCTTTTATATCTTTAAATTCTTTTATATCAAATTGCATACATAAAATAGCAGAAGTTGGAAAGTTTTCTAAATCTATATGAGCTAGATACTCACAAAGTTCTTGCAATAAAGGATTGTGCATAATTAGCACTACCCTACTCTCTTTTGATTCTTTTATAAAATTTAACACATCCTTTAAATTACCATCATAAAAGCTTTTTTCTATCTTGATATCTTTTTCTTTTAAAGAAAAGCTTTTACAGAGTTTTTGTGCTGTTTTTATACAGCGCTTAGCAGGACTTGAGATAATGCTTTGGGCTTTAAATTCTAAATCCTTAATCCTATAAATCATAGTTTTTAAATCATCTTTTCCACTAGAACTAAGTTCTCGTTGTAAATCTTGATCGTAATTTTCTTTTTGAGCTTTAGCATGACGAATAAAATAGATATATTTCATCTTATAACCTTAAATTTACCCAAAGCATATCCACATATAAAGCCAAAAATATGTGCATACCAAGCTATATTAACACCCATAAAAATAGGCACAAAACTCATTAATAATATAGCCACGATAAGTCCTTTGGTGGCGGTTTTATCCAAATATGCATAATACCCCATTAAAACACATATAACACCACTTGCACCCACTACATTTACAAAACTACCATCAAAACTTAAATACACATAAAAAGCACTAAGCAAAGAGCAAAGAATTCCACCGATTAAATAAAGCAGGGCAAATTTAAAACTTTTTAAGTATTTTTCAAGCATAGAACCAAATTGAAAAAGCACTATCATATTTAAAATCAAATGAGGCCAATTTCCATGCATAAATATTGAGCTTAAAATTTGCCAGTAAAATCCTTGAAAAAAAAATAAATTTAAACCCAAAATAGTATCTAAATTTAAAGAACCAAAATAAAGATAATTTACAAAAATAAATACAATAACATTAAAAGCGATTAAAAATGAAGCTACCATTGCCCTACTTTGTATTTTTAATAATTATAACAAAAAGCTATTTAAATTCTAGCTTACACATAAAATTCACATTAATAAGATACAATATCGTCAAAAATATAATAAGGTTAAAAATGAAAAAACTAGCTTTAGCTTTTTTGATTAGTTTAAATACTCTTAATGCTGGTATAGTCATAGCACCTGATTCTTTGCCGGTAAATATCAAACAATTTATTAAAGATTACTTTAATGCAGAGATTGGTCTAGTAGAACAAGATGGATATTCTTACGAAATTTATTTAAGTGATGGAAGTGAAATTGAGTTTTCACTCAATGGAGAATTTAAAGAAGCTGAAAATTTCAGATCTTTAAATTATGCTATTTTGCCTTTAGCAATACAAAATACCATTAAAAATACCTATCCAAATGCAGCGATTATTGAAATAGAAAGAAAAATTTCATATTACAAAATAGAACTTAATAATCAAATGAAACTTTATATTGATGATAATGGGACTATTTTAAGACAAAAATTTGACGATTAAAATTGTTTAAGATTAAATAAGCAAGTTTTAAATTTTCTTCTAAAAAAGGCTTTAACCCTTGTCAAAACTTATAAAAATTTCAATTGCTCCGGTAGAATAAGGAGCTTTATCATAGGCTCCGTATTGATTTTCTCACCTTAAATATTGCTTTTACTTTGTTTGGACAAAATCAAAATTAGTACTACTCTTTGTCAAATTAGATAAACAAATATCAAATTTTTCCCAAAATATTTAGTATAAATGTATTTTCATTATAGGTATATAACTCACACATAAGCTAAAAATTTTTAAATATTTACTCCTCTTGCACTCTTACTATCAGGCTTTTTGGTAGTTTAAAATATTCAATCCATTCTTGTTCTTTTTGTCTCATTTGTCCTTGATCTACCTCATGATCATATCCTTGTAAATGAAGCATAGCATGTATAAAAAGTAATGCCATCTCTTCTTCATTACTGTGTTTGTACTCCATTGCTTTTTTACTTACTTCATCTAAATTTATCACAATACTGCCAAGTAAATTTTCACAATTTTGCATCAAAGGAAAAGATAACACATCTGTAGTTTTATCTATACCTCTTTGATTAAAATTAATCTCACGCATAACTCTTTCATCTACCAAAACAAGCTCTATATTTTGATCGCTCATTTTCTGTGCTATTTTTTCAAGAAAAGAAATATCCATTTCTTCTTCACAAAAAATCATTATTATCCTTTTGATTTTATAATTTCAAAATTATATCAAAATTAAGGAAAAGCATGAAAAAAGCTCTTTGTATTATAAGTGGTGGTATGGATAGTACTTTATGTGCATATTTAGCTAAAAAAGAAGGATATGAGATCATTGCTTTACATTTTGACTATAACCAACGCACCATGCTTAAAGAAAGGGAATGTTTTAATAAAATTTGTGAAAAACTTAACATAAAAACAAAATATATTTTAGATGTGTCATTTATAGCAAATATTGGAGGAAACTCACTAACAGATTTAAATTTAGAAATTCCCAAAGAAAAACTACATGAAAAAGAAGTCCCAAACACCTATGTTCCTTTTAGAAATGGTATTTTTTTATCTATCGCAGGTGCTATAGCTGAAAAGGAAAATTGTGAAAGTATTTTTATAGGAGTGGTACAAGAAGATAGCAGTGGTTATCCTGATTGTAGTGCGAAATTTATACAAAAAGCTAATGAATTTATCAATGAAGGTACAACAAAAACTTGCAAAGTACAAATAAAAACCCCATTAGTTCATCTAAGTAAAGGACAAATAGTTGAATTAGCCCTAAAAGAAAAGGTAGCCTTAGAATATACTTGGTCTTGCTATGAAAGAGGAGATAAAGCTTGTGGTAAATGTGATAGTTGTTTATTAAGACTAAAAGGCTTTAAAGAGGCTAATGTAAAAGATTTTATAGAATATGTTTAAAAATTTACTTTCATTTTATTTTAGTTTGTATAATTTGCTTTTTTAAACATTAAGGAGAAAACATGAAAAAAATATTATTTGGTTCATTTTTAGCTGCTTCGATTTTGGCAAGTAGTGCTTTGAGTAAAGAATTTAGCTTAGATAAAGCACACACAAATGTAGCTTTTAAAATCAAACATTTACAAATTAGCAATGTAAATGGAAATTTTAAAGATTATGATGCAGTAATTGATTTTGATAGTGCTAAATTTGAATTTAACAAACTTCAAGCAAATATAAAAGTTGCTTCTATAAACACAGAAAATAAAGCAAGAGATGCGCATTTACAACAAGATGATTTTTTTAAAGCAAAAACTCATCCAAACATTACTTTTACTATGAGTAAATATGAAAAAATCTCTAATGAAAAAGGTAAAATGTATGGCTCATTAAGCATTGCTGGAGTAAGCAAAGATGTTGTTTTAGATACTGAAATTGGCGGTGTTATTAAAACAGATAGTGGCAAAGAAAAAGCAGGTTTTACTCTACAAGGACAAATTAAAAGAAGTGATTTCAAATTTGCTCCTGATACTTCTAGCTTAACACTTAGCGATGAAGTACAAATTAGCATCGAAGCAGAAATCAACGAAAAATAATACTATAAAAGCATTTTACTTTTTGTAAAATGCTTTGATTTTTATTTAGCTACCCAACCTTCTTTTTTCCAAATTTTTTGAGCTTCTTTACTTTGTGTAAATTTGATGAATTCAGCTACTTTTGGATTTTTTAAACCTTTTTGCGTTGGAACTATTTCAGCTGCTCTGTAAATGATTGAATTTTTATCCGCTAAAATAAATTTATTTTCTTTCTCTCCAACTGCTTTAATCCAATGTGTCCAAATGATTAAAGCATCGATATTTTGATTATTTTTCCACTCATCAACCGCTGCTTTTGAATTTTTAGCATATACTTTAATGTTTTTTCTTAATTTTTCTAGGTTTTCAATTTTTCCTGTTTTTAAAGCCATATCCTCATATAAGCCAACCTGCCCTGCTCCATCAACCACCATAACATTAACACCATCTTTTAAAAGATCTTCAAATTTTTTAATTTTTTTTGGATTATTTGCTCTTACAATCATACCCGAGCCTCTAGCATTTAAAACTTGAACATCTTCTATTTTGATTTGTTTTGGCATTGCTTTAACAAAACCATCCATCATAGAAGTATTACCTGAATAAATAATATCAGCATCTGTTTTTGCTTTTTTTATCCATTTAGGTGTTGGTCCTGCATTAATAATAACTTTTTCTCCATGTTTTTCTTCAAATTGCTTAGCAAGCTCTTTCAAAACAGGAGCAGGACCACCTGGACCATAAACTAAAATTTCAGCATTTAATGCAGCTGCAGCAAATAAACTTAAAAATAAAAATTTTTTCATATTTTTTCCTTAAATTAATAAAATAAAATCGTAAATATATCTTTTTAAAGTTGATATTTTTTTAATCAAATAAACTAATTTTTTTCTCTTGTGCTAAAAAATATTCCAAAAACTCTTCTTCGCTTTCTTTGATTAGGCAATATTTAAAATCAAAAAAATTCTTTAATTCACTCAAATTTATATAAGAAAAATCACAAAATAATGAATTTTTTAATGCTATTTTGAAATCTTTAACGCCTTGGAGTTTTTGGCATATAAATTCAAAATCTTTTTCATTTTCCACAAGTAAAATTACTCTAGAACTTCCACCAAAAGCACAAATTTCATTTTTTGAGTTTAAAAAATATGCCTTAAAAAGATCTAACTTTTTTTCATTAAAATTAAAAGATAGATTTTGCTTTTCAGCAAAATCAATAAATCTAGCAAAAATATCTGCATAAAAAAATGCAAATTTTAAATCTTTAAAATACAAATTTTTACAAAGCAAACTCGTTTGAAATAAAGATTTAGAGCCTAAAATTTCGTATTTACATGCTTTTAAAGTATGAAAATTTGATTTAAGTTTTAAAATAAATTTTTCATCATCAGAGCAAAAGAAAGTTTTTTCTTTTGAATTTTTCAAAAGATCAAAATCTAATAAAATATTTGAGTTTAAGACTTTAAAATTAAATGCCTTTGCAAATTTTAATTCTACATGATTGCAATATATAAATTCATAAGATTTTTCTTCACTTAAAAATCTAAAAAGTCTAAAAATAGTTGCTTCTAAATCATCAACTTGAAGATAAAACACATCTTTATCTTCAAGTTTTAATCTTTCCTCACTTACTATAACATAAGCACCAAGTTTTATAGCAAAGCTTGCTTGTTCATTATTTTTAGCAAAAAAAACACTTGCTTGTTTGACTTTGTTTAAATCTATACTAAAATCATAAACACTAGAAGTTGCTCCATAATTTAAAACTCGAGCATTAATAAGTTCGATAAAGTTAGAAATATTCATCTAGCCTATTAAAGCTCCATTTTCGATAAAGCCTTGCGGGCTTATCAAAACTAATTTTCCATCTTTTTGAGCACTTAAAATCATACCTTGGCTTTCATGACCAAAAATTTTAGCTTTTTTTAGATTTGTAATTACGCAAACTTGCTTGCCTATTAACTCACTAGCTTTATAAAATTTAGCAATACCTGAAAGCACTTGTCTTAGTTCGCCATTTTCAAGTTCAAGTTGAAATTTTAAAAGCTTTTCACTGCCTTCTATATTCTGACAATCTTTTACTAATGCTACTTTGATTTCGATTTTTTTAAAATCATCTATTTTAATTTGAGCTAAATTTGGCTTCTCTTCTAATTTTTCTTCTTTTTTGTTTTCTTGGGTTAATTCAACTTTTGGAAACAAAGCTTCACATGCACTTGATTTTAAATCACATAATTGATTATTTAAAATTAGTTTTTGATAATTTTCGTTTGATATTTCAAAATTTAAAGCCTTTGCAATTTTTAATGCTATCTTTGGCATAGCAGCTGAAAGTAAAATAGTTGCTTTTGTTAAAATATTAGCACATAAAGCCACTAAAGCATTAGCTTTTTGCGTTTGATTATTTTTAATCAATTTCCAAGGCTCATATTTACTAATACTTAAATTTGCTAAAGATAAAGCCTTGAAAAGTTCCTCTAAATAGCGATTTGGCTGGATATTTTCCAAAGCATTAATTGCATTATCTAAATACTCTTTGCATTCATTTAATTCTTGATTAAAATACAAATTCACATCTTTACACTCAATAATATTTTGAGAATACTTAGCACTCATACCGATAATTCTATTTAATAAATTTCCAAGCTCATTGCTCAATTCTGCATTGATTCTAGTGATTAATGCTTTTTGCGAAAAATCTCCATCATTACCAAAAGGAACTTCTCTGAGTAAAAAATATCTAAAAGCCTCTAAACCAAAAGTATCTGCTACTTCTTTAGGTGCTACAACATTGCCTTTAGATTTGCTCATTTTTTCACCATCTTTAGTCCACCAACCATGTGCTGCTATAAATTTAGGTAAAGGAAGTTCTAAACTCATCAAAAACGCAGGCCAATACACTGCATGAAAACGCAAAATATCTTTGCCTACAAAGTGTATATGAGCAGGCCAAAGATCCATATTTTCATCATCAAGTCCATAGCCCAAAGCACTCACATAATTCATCAAAGCATCAAGCCAAACATACACCACATGTTTTTCATCATTTAGTTCTTTTGGAAGCTTTATACCCCATTCAAAACTCGTTCTTGTAATGGAAAGATCTTTTAAGCCACCTTCTACAAAATAAATCAACTCATTAGCCTTATTTTTAGGTAAAATCGGCTCTTTTTCTTTGTACCATTTAAGAATTTGATCTTGATATTTAGAAAGCTTGAAAAAATAACTTTCTTCTTTTAAAAGCTGTGTTTTCTTACCACAATCTGGACAATGACACTCATTTATAAGTTGAGTTTGAGTAAAATAACTCTCACAAGAAACACAATAAAAGCCTTCATAAGTTCCTTTGTAAATATCACCTTTATCATACATTTTTTTAAATGCTTTTTGAACGCTTAATTTGTGATTTTCATCCGTAGTTCTAATGAAATAATCATAAGAAATTTCAAACTCATCCCAAAGTTTTTTAAACTTAGCACTAATTTCATCTGCATATTCTTTAGGGGTAAAATTTCTAACGCTAGCAGCTTGCTCTATTTTTTGACCATGTTCATCTGTGCCTGTTAAAAAGAATGTTTTTTCTCCCTGTAAGCGATAAAATCTAGCCAAAGTATCTGCTATAATCGTAGTGTAAGCATGACCAATATGAGCCACATCATTTACATAATATATCGGGGTAGTAATATAACGCATTTTCAACCTTTATTAAAAATCAAATCCACCTTCTTTACCTTTAGACATACTCTTATAAACTGCTTCTATATACTCTTTTCTTAAAGAGCACTCAAAAATCATAGAGCAAGATAAACAAGATTTTAATTTTTTTTCGTTTTGACAAGCTTGAAGTTCATTTTTTTTAACTTCTAAAGCCAACTCAAATTCATCTTTAACTTCAGCCATTAAAAACCTTTATAAGCTTGTTTTAGTTTTTCAATTTCATATTTAGAACCCAAAAAGCATGGCGTACTTGCATGAATTTTTTCAAATTCTAAATCAAGTAAAGAATCATTTTCTCCATTGGTAGAAAATCCTCCTGCTTTTTCAAAAATAAAAGCAAAAGGAAACACCTCAAAATATGCTCTTAATTTTCCATTTGGTGCATCGCTTGTTGCAGGATATGAAAACAACCCTCCACCTTTGAGTAAAATTTGGTGCAAATCACTCACCATAGCACCAGAATATCTCAAGCGATAACCCTCATCAAATAAAGCTTTTATAAAAGCTCTATGAGTATTTGACCAATTTTTTTGTGTCCCACCGCTTGCATTTAATTTGCCTTTTTCATTTAATTTTAAATCCTTAACAAAAACAAATTCATCTTTTTCATTTAATCTATAAAGCTTAGGAGTGTCTATACACACTATAAGCTCTAAACGCACGCCATAAATAGCATAAATTGCTGCTTTTAGATTTTTTGCACTAGCCTTTTGCTCATAAATAGCAAAAATAGAACCTATAGCAAAATTCACATCTACTAAAGAAGAACCATCTAAAGGATCATAAGCAACAACATATTTTTCATTTTCATTGATTAGCAATTGCTCTTGTTTTTCCTCGCTAATTAAGCTTTTTAAACCTTTGCTTTGCTTTAAAATTTTAGTGATAATCTCATCGCTTTTCACATCAAGTTTTAATTGATTATCTCCTGTGGCATTTTGAGAAGTGGTATAATCAAAATCTTTTAAATATCTAAGTTCTTTTGAAATTTCAATCACTGCTTTTTGTATATCGTCAATTAATTCTTGCATATTTTACCTCTATACTTTTTTTGAATTTTTTAATATAAAATCACAAATACTTTCCAAATCATCCAAATAAAGCCAAGTTAAATTTTTATTTTCAATTTTCTCATAGCTTGCAATAGCCTTAGAATAAGCAAAATAGCTCTCATCTACTTCTTTACAAAAAACGCTAATTCTTGGCATATCTAAGGTTTTTAAGCCCTCTATAAATAAAAAATCAAATTCTCCTAGTTTAGAAATAGCTTCATCTAAAGTACTTGGAGAATGTGTAAATAAAGTTGTCCTTGTAGGACTTAAAACCATTACATCAGCACCACTTTGAAAAAATTTAAAACTATCTTTTTTTGCTATATCAAAGCTTGCTTTATCCTTTGGATCATGTTTTATAATGCATACTTTATAATTTTGTTCCATAAAATACTTAGCAACTTGAGTAATCAAAGTCGTTTTACCCGAATTGGAAGGCCCGCTAAAAGCCATTGCTAATCTTTTCATAACTTCCTTAAATCAAATAAAATAAATGAAATTATATCTTTTTAAAAGTTAAAAGCTTATAATTATAAAAAAATTAGGAACAAAAATATGAAAAAAGTTTATATGATTATTTTTTTAACACTTATTTTTACCGCATGCTCTAATAAAACCCAAGAGCAAAGTGAAATTAATTTAAAAAGTCAAACTCTAATGTATGCACAAAAAATTAATTTTAATTATAAAGATAATAGAGTAGTTGCTTTATTGAGCTATTTAAACCCTGTATTAGATGAAAAAAGTCAAAAAGAAGTTTTTGTACTTAGTTTTTTGCCAAATATCAACATCAAACAAGAGCAAATTTCAATACTCATAGATGGAGAAAAAACTAACATAAAAACCTTAGATCAAAATGATGAATTATTTAAATATATCATTAAGAGTGATTATGCAAGTTATTATAAAATCACTCTTAATGAATTAGTGCAAAAACCTATTTTAAAACTTGATTTGTGTTTTGAGAATCAGTGTTTTGAGCTAAAGTTTCAAAAAATTTCGAAATCGGTGTATTATCGTTCAGAAGATGCAAATAAACAACATAATTAGCTAAAACTTTCTTAGCATATACCCTGCTTTCTGCATAAGGAACAAGCTCCATTGATAAAAATGGCTCATATTTTCCCGCTCTAAACATATCTTCTCTTTTGAGCATTCTAGTGGTAAATCCTATACCTCCATTATAAGCATAAGCCACAAAAACTGGGGAATTAAGTTTAGATTCTAAATAATCTAAATGATGATTTGCAAAAGTATAAGCTGTTTTTGGTTCAAAAAGCATATCTTGATCAAAATTTGGAATTTGCAGTTCTTTATTGCCTATATGATTAGCTAAAAATGGGATAAATTGCATAATACCCAAAGCATAAGAAGTTGAAATGGCTGTTGGTATAAAACGACTTTCTTGTCTAGCTAAAGCTAAAATCATAGCTTTTCTTTGCGTAGAATAATCTTTTAAATATTCAAAATAAGGCATAATAAAATAATGTTTTTTAAAACCTTCGGCCCTTTCTTTAATATAGGCATAAATAGCGATATTTTCCTTGGTATAAAAATCTTTTGCAAGTTTTTCTAGCTCATTAGGAGTGCCTTTTGCAATTTCTTTTGCGAGCTTTTGCCAAGCAAAAGGATCTTTCATATCAAAATCATTTTTTTGTTTTTTTGGCTTTAATTCTTCTATTTTAGGTAATGGTAAGCCTTTTAACTCTCTTGCATAAAGACTATAAATATTTAAAGAATCACTTTGAGCAAGCTCATCAATGTACTTTTTATCTTGAGTGATCAAATATAGCCAAAAATTTGCATTATCTGCTAAAGGTTTGCTTTTAAAAGTATCTTTTGCTACTTGAAAAAATTCCAATGCTTTTTTATCGTCATTTTCTAAAATAGCATTTACACCTAGATAAAAAGCATTATCTTGAAAAGTTAAATTTGCATCTACATTGACTAGAGATTTTCTTATCAATGGACTTTTTTTCTTAATGATAATTTCTTTTACAAAATTTGTAAATTCTTTTTCTTTAGCTAATTCATTTACAAAATCTTTTTCTAAGAAAAAATCTTTTTTATCTTTTAAGAAATTATAGATTTTATAAAAATTAGCACTATCATAATTTAAAACCGCATAACTTAGAGGATCTTTAGCATCAAAAGCTTCTAAAAGTTTTGTTAAATTTGGATTATCCTGTGGGATATTTTTTTTCATCTCATTACGCACTGAAGCATTAAGATCTTGTATAAAAGTTAAACTATTTAATCTTATAAGCTGACAAGTAGCATTAGCATCTAAGATATTTTGCGTATTAAATTTATAACAAGCTTCATATTCTTTATTATACCCCAAAGGCGGAATAATGGCTTCAATGGCATTTTTAATACGCCCTGCATAACGATAAATATGTTCTTTTAAACCTTCAACTTCTTCTTTTTTAAATTCATTTTTTTCTAATAAACGATATAAATAATAATCCTTAGCTAAAGAATTTGGTCTTTGCTCTAATTCTTTATAAGAATACATTGCACTATTTGCAAAAACCACTCCAGCTAAAAGTAACACTACACTTTTTTTCAACACTTATAAACTTCCTAAAATTAAATTTGATAAAAATATTTGGATAAATTTTAATCCTAAAATAATAATCAAAGGTGCTAAATCAATACTCCCTATAGTAGTAGGAATAAACCTTCTTACAAAAGCATAAGCAGGATTAGTTAAACGATATAAAATTTGCACTATAGGATTATATGGATCAGGCCTTACCCAAGAAATCAATGCTGCAATGATTATAATCCATATATAAATTTCAATAACTAAAGAAAAAATTTGCACCAAAGATACAATCAAACTTGTTCCAACTCCCATTTTACTCCTTTATAATTTCTTTAACAAAAGGCTTAATTAAAGTATAAATTTCACTCATTTCAGGTCCATGAGTAACCCCTGTTAATACTAAACGCAAAGGCATAAAGAAATTTTTACCTTTTAAATTTGTTTTTTCCATCAAAATCTTTTTAAACTCATCATATTCTTGAGGTAGATCTAAATCTTTTAAAACTTCTTTAATCAACTTACATTCTTTTTCAAATTCATTATAATTTTTAACTGCAAAAATTGCTTGTATTTTTTCTCTTATCTCATTTAGCGTGCTAGCTTCTTGAGTATAAAATTTTGCAAGCTCAGCTACATCTTTGCCTAAATTTAATAAAGAATTTAATTTATCATTATCAAGCATTTTTATATGCTCACGGTTAATTTGCATTAAACGCTTAGTATCAAATCTTGCAGGAGATTTTGAAACTTTTTTCAAATCAAACCATTCTATGGCCTCTTCTAAAGTAAAAATCTCTTTTGGAGTTTTATTACCTAGAAGGATTAAATAATTTGCAATAGCACTTGCTAAATATCCATTATCAAGCATCCATTTTACACTAGAATGAGCCTCTCTTTTGCTCATTTTAACACCTTCTTCATTTAAAATGATAGGCAAATGTGCATAAGTCATGCTTTTATCATAACCCAAACTTGCTCTAATATGTTCTTGCTTAGGAGTATTTGAAACATGATCTTCGCCCCTTATAATACAAGTAACACCTTCTAGCATATCATCAACCGCACAAGCAAAATTATAAGTTGGGGTTTTATCAGCCCTCATAATCACAAAACTATCAATATCTTCGGGATTAAAACCAATCTCGCCTTTAATATAATCTATAAATTTCATTTGCGATTGAGGTTTTTTAAGACGGATTACGAAAGGTTTTTCACAATTTAATACATCAATATCTGCAAGTTTTTCACAAGTACCATCGTATCTATATGCTTGATTTTTACTTTTAGCTAGTTCTTTTTTATGAGCTAATTCATCCTCAGTACAAAAACAAGCAAATGCTTTTTTTTCACTTACTAGCTTTAAAGCCATTTGACGATGAAATTTCAAATTCTCACTTTGTACATAATAATGCTGCCAAGTTATACCAAATTCTTTTAAAATAGCTTTTATTTCTTCTTCTTTTCCAGCTATATTTCTAGCATTATCCGTATCTTCAATACGCAAAATAAAATCAGAATTTTCTTGTCTTGCTTTAATATAATTAAATAAAGCTGCTCTTAAATTTCCAATATGCATATCTCCAGTAGGCGATGGTGCAAACCTATACATTATTTATCCTTTTAAAAAACTTTTTTATCATTATACAATTAAATACTTGCTATTTCTTTTAAGTTCACACAAAATTCACTCAATAGCAATATGATTTCATAAATAATTCAACATAAAGGATAAAAAATGAAATTAAAAATAGCTTTAGCAACATTAGTTACTGCAGGTTTTGTTTTTGCACAAGATATGATTGTAGGAGTTAATGCTTTACCAGCAAATTCTAAAAATTTCATACAAAAACATTTTACAGGTTCAAATATTGCTTTAGTTAAACAAGATATTGATAGCTTTGATGTTTATTTAGACAATGGAACTGAGCTTGAGTTTTTTATCAATGGAGATTGGAAAGAAATCGATGCAAAATACAGACCAATTGATACTTCTTTTTTAAGTCCAAATGTTTTAGCAACGATTAAAAAAATGCACCCAAATGCAAGTATAATTAAAGTTGAAAAAGAAATTCAAGGTTATAAATTCAAACTTAATAATATGATGGAAATTTATACTGATGTAAATGGAAATTTCTTGGGACAAAAATTTGATGATTAGAATTTAAGCTAAGCTTTTTTGCTTAGCTTTTATAAGAATTTAGAGCAAGCTCTTGTATATTATAATTAGCAATTCTCTTGTAAGTAAAGCCTTTTTTCTCTAAAAAATCAAGTAAAATTTTCTCCATTTTTTCTAAAGCATTTAAGACTTCTTTTGAAAGTTCAAAACTCAATGGCTCTATACGCTTTGGTACGCAAGCTAAAATTTGAGTTTTAGGTAAATCTCCCATAAGTTCCATGTATTGTAAAGTTTGAAGCATTTCAACCTCATGCGCACTACCACTCCAATTAACTTTTTTTGGCATTGCATCATAAGGAAAGAAAAAAATATCTCCAATCTTAGCATCATCTGCTGCAATACAATCAATCACAATCATTTCATCATATTCGGCTATAATATAGCTAAGTTGTAAAGCCAAAGTTCCACCATCTACAAAACTCACCGAGTCTTTTTCATGATAAAACTTATAATTTTTTTCTAAAAGTTTGCAAAGATGAACGCCTAAGCCCTCATCTGCAAACATAATATTACCAATACCTAAAACTAGAAGTTTCAACGATTTTCTCTTACAAATTTATAACCGCTAAAGATAGCATCTAAAGCACCATCTTTACCTTTAACTGAGTTAAATACAGCCATATAAATATGCACTGGAACAAAAATCAACACAACCCACATTAAAATTCTATGGTAGGTTCTAACATCAGCTAATCCACCTAACATTACCTCAATAGGTCTTAAAATATTATATAAAAATCCACCCAAGCCTTCATGATATACATGCATATAAAGGATTAATCCTGTCAAAATAAGCCCAAACATAACAAGATAAAAGAAAAGGTAAGTTACAAATTGCAAAGGATTATATACACCTTGTAAATGCGGGTGCTTTCCTAGGAAAATGTAAAATTTAATTTGCTCTATCCATAATTTTACATTAAAAATATCTTTTATACTCTTTCTCTCACCATCACTTTTTGAATCAAAAAAGAACAAATATGTTTTAAAAATCACACAAGCTATTAAGATAAAACCAAAAATTTGGTGCACCATGCGGTATTTTGCCTGCATAAATAAAGTCGGTTCAGATGAAATAGAAGGAGCTTGAAATACATAAGAAATATAATACCCAGTCCCCACTAAAATCACGATTGCAACCGCTCTTAACCAATGTGTAAAACGAAGACCGATACTAAATTCGTATTCAGCCTTTCTGTTTGATTTTAAGGAATGTTTAGAATCCATACTAAAGTCCTTTCCTTATAAATTTACATTAACTTTATACTCGCTAAGATTATTACCTTTAGTATCCATTACATGTACTGCACATGCTATACAAGGATCATAAGAGTGAATAGCTCTTATTACTTCTAAAGGCTGTTTAACATCAGCTAGTTTCATACCAATAAGACATTGTTCATAGCTACCACCTACTCCATTTGCATCTTTTGGACTTGCATTCCAAGTAGAAGGAACTACTGCTTGCCAATTTTCAATTACACCATTTTTAATCCTACACCAATGGCTCAATGCACCACGAGGTGCACTTCCCATAAATCTACCTTTGTATTCTTTGTTTTTATCAATTACATAAGTAGCACAAGTACTTTCATCTGTTTTTAAATTTTCAACCAAAGAATTAAATGCTTTTAAACCATGATCAGCAATAATTTTAGCTTCAATTGCTCTAGCGCCTGTTCTTCCTAAAGTGCTCATAAGTGCTTGAACTGGTAAATTTGTAGCTTTTAAGAAAGAATCAACCGCTTCTACTACAATTTTATTACCCTTAGCATAATTTACTAAAATATTTGCTAATGGTCCAACTTGCATAGGTAAATTTTCATATCTTGGAGCTTTAATCCAGCTATATTTGCCTTTAATATCAAATACCTTACTATGAACTATATTGCCTTTATCATCGATGCTTTCACCATCAATTAAGCCTGTATAGTTTGGATTAGTTTTACCATCATAAGGATGTAAAGCTTCATTGTCTGCATACCATGATCTTGTAGCTTCTTCGGTGATTTTAGCTTCATCTACTTCTTCAACCTTACTCAAATCACCATTTCTAATAATACCACCTTCAAACAACCACTCATCACTTGAAATTTGGAATTCTCTCTCAGTATAAAAGTTATTTACCCCTACATCATTTAATACACTTGCTTCTTTAGAGTAAGCTTTAGCTGCCATGATTAAATCCGGATAATAAGCACGATTAATAAAATCAGCTACTTCTTGGAATTTAGTCATATATTCAGCCATTCTTGATGGGTTTAAAAGATCCATAACACAAGTTACACCGCCTACAGTTAAACTTTGTGGGTGAGGATTTTTAGCACCAAAAATCGCCATAGCTTGAGCTATTGTTCTTTGAATTCTTAAACATTCTAAATAATGTGAAAGCGCAATAAGGTTTTGCTCAGGAGTAAAGCGATAAGTCGCATGTCCATAATAAGCATTTGCAAATGGTCCAAGATTTCCTTTATCTACAAAGGTTTTTAGTCTTTGCTGAACTTCTAAAAGCTTATCTGCACCTGTTGCATAAGGCATATCAGTATATTTAAATGCTTCATCACTTGCTTTTTTTACATCAGCACTTAAAGCACTTACAACATCAACAAAATCAAGACCATGAAGTTGATAAAAATGTACAGGATGATCATGCATGTATAAAGCTGCATTCATTAAAGTTCTAGTTAAAACTGCATTTAGTGGCGGAGTAATACCTAAAGCATTTTCTACTGCGATAATCCCTGCTCTATAATGTGAAAAAGTACAAACACCACAAATTCTTTGAGTTAAAAAGCCTGCATCTCTTGGATCACGACCTTTTACAATAGTTTCAATCCCTCTCCATAAAGTCGATCCTGAATATGCTTCTTTAATGACATTATTTTCATCAACCACTACTTCAACTCTTAAATGTCCTTCTATTCTAGTAAGTGGATCTATAATAATTCTTTTTGACATTTTTAATCCTTATTTTTTTCTAATGAAGCAATTACAGCATGCGCAGCAACAGCTACGCCTGTTACACAAAGCACACCTATACCAATTTTATCTGAAATGCTATCAGCACCCAAGCCATAAACAGTATCAAATAATCTTCCTGCCATCACTTCCTCAAAAGGTCCCATAGTATCCCAAAAATCAGGTTCAGAACAGCCTATACAACCATGTCCTGCTTGGATTGGCCATGAAGTATGTTGATTAAATCTCTCTCTTGAGCAATTATTAAAAGTATAAGGGCCTTTACAACCTACTTTATAAAGACAATATCCTTTTTTTGCTCCCTCATCACCAAATTGTTGCACAAATTCACCCGCATCAAAGCGTCCTCTTCTTTCACAAAGATCATGAATTCTTAACCCATAAGCCCATTTTGGTCTATTGTAGGCATCAAGTGCTGGCAATGTTTGATACAATATGTAATGAATCACATTACCTATAATATTTTTTTCACTTGGAGGACAACCTGGTACATTAATAACTGTTTTATTTGTTACTTTACTTAAGCTTACAGCATTGCTTGGATTAGGTCTAGCAGCTTGGATACCACCAAAAGCTGAACAAGTACCTATAGCAAAAATAGCTAAAGCATCATTACAGGCTTGTTCTGCTAATTGTCTTCCTGTTTTTCCATGTGGTCCTATAGTTAAAAAGTTTTCTGTAGCACCTGTTGGTATACCACCTTCTACCATTAAGATATATCTACCTTTATATTTTTCCATAGCAGCTTCAAGATTATGTTCAGCTTGCCAACCTGCAGCACCCATTATAGTTTCATGATATTCTAAAGAAATATGATCAAAAATCAAACTATCAATGGTAGGAGCATCACTTCTTAATAAACTTTCAGAACATCCTGTACATTCAGCCATATGAAGCCAAATCACTGGAAGTCTATCACTAAGCTCAGCAGCTCTTGCAACTACTGGAGTAAAGCTAGCAGGTAATGCTAAAAATGCGGTCATAGCACTAGCCCATTTCATAAAATCTCTTCTTGAAAAACCTGATTGCTCTAAGGCTTTAGAGATAGAAATCTCATTTTTCAAAAGAGGAAGTTTTTCTAATGCGTCTAAACGGCGATTAAAAATATCTAAATCACTCATTTGTTGTTCCTTAAATTATAGAAATATCATTAAAGATTTTAAAATATTTATTGTTAAGAATAGATAAAAAATGATAATTTTTTAATCAAATATACGAAGTATTTACAATTTAGTATTATTAAGATAATTTTACTCTAAATAAGCAAGTATTACACTTGCTTATTGTTTAACAATGATAATCTCATCATCTTTAGAATCTATAATAATCTCATCATTTTCATTTAATTCATCCGATAATATCATATCACTTAATTTATCTTCTACCATATCATATAAAGCTCTTTTTAATGGTCTTGCACCAAAATCCACATCAAAACCAACCTTTGCTATTAACCTAGCAGCATTATCACTCAAGCTTGCTTTAATACCTCTATTTTCAAGACTTTTTTGCAAGGTATTAAAAAGCAATTTAACTATTTTTTCAGCTTCACTTTCTCCCAAAGGATTAAAAGTAATAATATCATCCAAACGATTTAAAAACTCAGGTCTAAAAAAGCTTCTAAGAGCTTCTTTGATAGCTTTTTCTCTTTCTTCGCTCTTTAACTCCATAATAAAATTTGCACCTATATTAGAAGTTAAGATAATGATAGTATTAGTAAAATCAATCGTTACGCCTTTACTATCTGTAGCCCTACCATCATCTAAAATTCCCAAAAGTATATTAAATACATCTTTATGGGCTTTTTCTACTTCATCAAATAAAATCACACTATAAGGCTTTCTTCTAACAGCTTCAGTTAATTCCCCACCTTCTTCATGCCCTATATATCCTGGAGGTGCACCTAAAAGTCTTGATACACTGTGTTTTTCCATAAATTCACTCATATCAAAACGCACCATAGCTTTTTCATCATCAAATAAAAATTTAGCCAAAGCCTTCGCACTTTCTGTTTTACCTACTCCAGTTGGCCCTAAAAATAAAAAGCTTCCTATAGGCTTAGTTGCTTGATTTAACCCTGCTTTGTTACGCTTAATAGCTTTAGCTAAAGCACTCAAAGCCTCATCTTGCCCTATGACGCTTTCTTGTAAATACTCTTGAATATGTAAATATTTTTGTTTTTCAGAAGTGAGCATTTTTTGCACACTAATGCCTGTCCATTTACTTAAAATACCAGCTACTAAATCCTCATCTACTTGATTTTTAAGCAAAACTCCTTCTTGGGTCATTTGTTTCCATTTTTCTTCTAAATTTAAAACCTCTTTTTCACACTCTAAAATTTTGCCATATTCTATTTCAGCAGCCTTTTGGAAATCTCCTTTATTTTTAGCCAAAATAGCTTCATTTTTTAAAGTATCGATTTCTTTTTTCTTTGCACTTATGCCATTAAATACTGCTTTTTCATTTTCAAATTTAGCATTAAGTTTGATTTGCTCTTCTTTTAAATTTGCTAATTCTTTTTTAATCTCCTCCAATCTTTTTTCATTAGCTTCATTTTCTTCCATTTTTAAAGCTTCATTTTCTACTTCCAAACTTTCAATTTGCTTTCTAACCTTTCTTAAAGAATTTGGCTCACTTTCTATTTGCATTTTTAATTCCGCTGCAGCCTCATCAATTAAATCAATCGCTTTATCAGGTAAAAATCTATTAGCTATATAACGCTTAGATAGCTTTGCAGCTGCCACTAAAGCACTATCATTGATAGTTACATTATGATGAATTTCTAATTTTTCTTTTATACCTCTAAGCATAGCCAAAGCTTCATTTACACTAGGTTCAGCTACATTTACAGGCTGAAATCTTCTTTGTAAAGCTGCATCTTTTTCAAAATATTTTCTATATTCTTTTAAGGTTGTAGCACCTATAGTATGAAGCTCACCTCTTGCTAAAGCAGGTTTTAAAATATTTGCTGCATCCATGCTCCCTTCATTTGCACCTGCACCTACAATGGTGTGAATTTCATCTATAAATAAAATTACATTCTTATGTTTTATTACTTCATTTACAACTGCTTTTAATCTATCTTCAAATTCACCTCTGTATTTTGCCCCTGCTATTAAAGCACTCATATCTAAAGCTATAACTTTTTTATTTTGCAACGAAGTAGGAACATCTTTTTTTACTATCCTTTGTGCTAAAGCTTCCACCACAGCAGTTTTTCCTACCCCTGGCTCACCTAATAAAATAGGATTATTTTTAGTTTTTCTGATTAAAATTTGCATTAATCTTTGAATTTCTTCTTCTCTACCTATAACAGGATCAAGCTCATTGTTTTTAGCTTTCATAGTCAAATCAATACCAAATTTAGATAAAGAATCAAGCGTTTCATCACTTGTTTTGGTTTCTATTTTAGCTCCTGCTCTAATGAATTCCAATTCTTTTTTAAACTCATTTAAATCTACAAATTTAGACAAAAGTTCCTTAATAACCCCGCTAGCACTTTCTGAAACAAGCCACATATCCACAGCTAAATAGTTATCTTTATTTTCTAAAGCCAAGCCTTTTGCTTTTTCTAAAGAATTAATAAATTCATTTGAAAATTTAATATTGTCTTTATTTACATTTGAGCTAGTAGGAAAAGATGAAATTTTACTTTTTACTTCTAACTCAAATGCCTCTTTAGAAACATTTAATTTATTAAAAACTTGATTAAGCAAACTGGAGCTATCAACACTTAAAGCCCATAATAAATGCAAAGGTTTTATTTCACTATTCTTAGAATGAATGGCCAAAGAAATTGCACTTTCTATATTTGAAAGCATAGAATCTGTTAAAAAATCTTGTATATTTGCCATTTTTACTCCTTTTTACTTTTATATGAAGTGTATTATATAACTTTAGTCTATTATTGTCAAGTTTATTTAGTTATATTTATAAATAATTTTTTATATATATACACTAATATCATAAAAATATTTACTTTATTTACGATTTTTTAAGCAAAAATAACTAAAATTAGATAATTATTTTATGAATTCATATTTATTTTGGAGTTTTTCCTTTGAAGACAAAAAGAAATCTTATTATCGCAGCTAGCATTTGTAGTTTAATAACCGCTTCTTTTATTTTTACTAACTTGCAAGCTAAAAATCCCGCTCCTAGCGAAGCAGAAAAAAAAATAGAAGCTTTATCTAAACTTACAAGAACTATGTCTATCATAGAACAATATTATGTTGATGATGTTAATTATACAGATTTGGTTGATAAATCCATAGCAGGTTTACTTACAAATTTAGATGCCCACTCTTCCTTCTTAGATGAAAAAGGTTATAAAGAGCTTAAAGAACAAACTAATGGGGAATTTGGTGGACTTGGCTTTACTATTACCCAAAAAGATGGAGCAATTAGTGTTGTAGCTCCTATAGAAGGAAGTCCAGCGGATAAAGCAGGTATTAAAACTGATGATATTATCTTAAGAATTAATAATGAATCGACTTTAGGTATGACTTTAAATGAAGCTGTTTCTAAAATGCGTGGAGAGCCTAAAACAAAGGTTACTCTAACTATTTATAGAAAAGGCGATGTAAAGCCATTTGATGTAAATTTAAAAAGAGATATCATAAAAGTAGATAGTGTTTATACAAAATTAATCGAAAATGAAAATTTACTTTATTTAAGAGTGACTAATTTTGATAAAAATGTTGTAGATGAAGCTAGTAAAGCGATCAAAAAACATTCTAATACAAAAGGAATTATACTAGATCTTAGAACCAATCCGGGCGGTATTTTAAATCAAGCAGTGGGTTTAGTAAATCTTTTTGTAGATAAAGGAGTAATCGTTTCACAAAAAGGTAAAATTGAAAGCGAGAATGTAGAATTTAAAGCAAATCCTAGTAAAAAAATCACCAATGCACCTTTAGTAGTGCTTGTAAATGGTGGCAGTGCAAGTGCGAGCGAGATTGTAAGTGGGGCTTTGCAGGATTTTAAACGCGCTATTATCATAGGAGAAAAAACCTTTGGAAAAGGTAGTGTGCAACTTATATTACCTATGGATGAAAAAGGTAAAGAAGGCTTGAGACTTACTATAGCAAAATATTATTTACCAAGTGGTAGAACTATACAAGCTGTTGGAGTTAATCCTGATATAGAAGTATTTCCAGGAAAAGTAAGTAAAGAAGAAAATCACGGCTTTGAAATCAAAGAAAGTGATCTTAAAAAACACTTACAAGCTGAACTAGATAAAATCGGACATCAAGAAAAGAAAAAAGACAACAAAGAAGATAAAAATATCATTACCAAAGAACAAATTAATAATGACATACAACTAAAAACCGCAATAGATGCAATTAAAATTTTAAACATTACAAAAGGAGAGTAAAATGGCTATGAAATTAGATCTTTTATATGAAGGAAAAGGTAAAAAAATGTTTAAAACTGATGATGAGAATTTACTCATCACAGAATTTAAAGATGATTTAACAGCTTTTAATGCAGAAAAAAAGGGTAATGAAGCAGGAAAAGGTGCATTAAATTGTAAAATTAGTACTGAAATTTTTCATCTCTTAGAAAAAGAAGGCATTAAAACCCATCTAGTAGAAACCATCAGCGAAAAAGAACAAATTGTTAAAAAATGTAATATTATACCCATTGAAGTTATTACTAGAAATGTAGCTACAGGATCTTTAACAAAAAGATTAGGCATTAAAGAAGGCACGATTTTACCTTTTGCTGTAGTTGAGTTTTGTTATAAAAATGATGATTTAGGTGATCCTATCATCAATGATGAGCATTGTTTGATTTTAAATCTAGTGAAAAGTGAAAAAGATTTAGAATTAATCAAAAATACCGCAAGACATATCAATTCTATTTTAGTAAAATTCTTTGAATCTAAAGGCTTAAGATTGATTGACTTTAAATTAGAATTTGGTATTGATAATGAAGGAAATATGATCTTAGCTGATGAAATTAGTCCTGATAGCTGTAGATTTTGGGATAGTAAAACTAATGAAAAATTAGACAAAGATCGCTTTAGACAAGACTTAGGTAATGTAAAAATGGCCTATGAAGAAGTCTTAAAAAGAATTTTAAGTTAGGAAAAATAATGAAAGTAACTATAAATATCACACTCAAAAATGGGGTTTTAGATCCTCAAGGCAAAGCCATAGAAAAGGCTTTGCATTCTTTGGATTTTAATAATATTGCAAATGTTAAAACCTCAAAACAAATTAGTTTTGATATAGCTTGTGATGATAAAGAAGAAGTTTTTAAACAAGTTGATTTAATGTGTAAAGAATTACTTGCAAATACTGTGATAGAAGATTATGAGATAATATTATGAAAGTAGCTATTATTCGTTTTCCTGGAACTAATTGTGAGTTTGATACAGCTTATGCCTTTGAAAAATTAGGGGTAAAAACTGAAATCATTTGGCATGAAAGACAAGATTTTAGTGCAGATTTAATCGTATTACCTGGAGGTTTTTCTTATGGAGATTATTTAAGATGTGCTGCTATTGCAAAACTTGCTCCTGCTATAAAAACACTTAAAGAGCATGTTCAAAAAGGTGGATATGTTCTAGGCATATGTAACGGCTTTCAAATTTTATTAGAACTTGGACTTTTAAAAGGAGCTATGAAACATAACAATAGTTTAAGTTTTATTTCTAAGATGCAAGCATTGCAAGTAGTATCAAATAATAATGCTTTTTTGAAAAATTTTCAAAAAAATGATATCATAGAATTACCTATTGCTCATGGAGAAGGAAATTATTTTAATAGCGAAGATGGTATTAAAATGCTAGAAGATAAAGATATGATCTTACTAAGATATATCAATAATCCAAATGGCTCTTTAAACGATATAGCAGGAATTTGTGATGAAAATAAAAAAGTCTTTGGATTAATGCCACATCCTGAAAGAATGTGCGATGATATTCTTGGATCAAAAGTAGGACTTAAAATGTTTGAAGGATTTTTAAATTGCTAAAAACCTTCAAATTTTTTTGTCTTTTTTTACTAACTTTTAACTTATATGCTCAAGAAAATAGTGTTTTTGAAGATTATAACACTTTAGAAAAAAATTATAATCAATTAGATGATCAAGCTAAGCAAATTTATCAAACTATCGCTCCAAGTGATGAGAGTAATTATGAAAGTAAAATCGATGATGAAAATTTCATCCCTCAAGGTTCTTTAGTATTAAACGCAAAAGAATACACCGATGAAGCCTATATAGATGAGGCTTTTACTATAGATCTTGAGGTTATTACCACAACTAATGTGAGTTTTGATTTAAATGTGAGTTTTGAAAAAAGTGATGATATGCTTTGGATCAATCCTAATCCTATTTGGGAACAAAAGGCTAATTCATATCATACAAAATTATGGTTTGAAGCTAAAAGTTTAAATGCTAGTTTAAACAAAATCATCGTTTCATTAAGCAGAAATGATCATATTTTTCAAAGCTCATCATTAATTATAAAGCCCATTAAACTTAAAAAAATCGATGCTCCTTCTAATAAATACTCACATATAGTTGCAAGCAATTTGGAAGTTAAACAAGTAAAAGCAAGTAGTTTTGATAATGATAGTATAATTTTATTTATAGAACTTGCAGGAGAAAACACAAATCTAGCAAGTTTTAACATAAAAGATATCCAAAAACAAGGTGTAGAGGCTATTAAAGGCGATTTTGAAAAACAAAGTGGATTTTATTATGCTATTTTAGATAAAAGTAAAACGCGTTTTGATTTTTCTTACTTTAATTTAAATTCTAAAGAATTAAAAGATTTTTCCTTAAAAATAGAACTTAAAGAAGATAGCATAAGTACACAAAGTGATTTAAATCCAAAAACTAATGATTTTAATTTTTACAAACAAGTTTTTTTATGGAGCTTGTGTGGTATTTTTGCTTTATGGTTTGTATTTAAAAAAAGCTATACGGCTTTAGGTTTGGCAATTTTGGCTCTAATAGCAAGTTTTTTAGCTCAAAATAACATATATAAAGCTATATTAAAAGCTGAAAGTAAAGTACAAATTTTACCAACTCTAAACTCAACTCATTTTTATTCTGGGAAATATAAACAAGAAGTAGAAGTGTTAGATTCAAGAGATGAATACAGAAAAATTTTATTTAATAATGGAAAAATAGGCTGGGTGAAAAGTGAAGATTTATCAAAGATTTAAAGCTTTAATATTTTGGGTAGAATTTATTTTATCTATTATATTTTTATGTATTGCCTTTTTATTATTGCAATCGCAAGAAAAAATTTGGAAAATCAGAAAAGTATGGTCAAAACTGCAAAAATATGTAATAAACTATAAAATTCAAACCCAAGGTTCTATACACCCTCAAGCTAATTTGCTTTTAATCAATCATCAAAGCTTGCTAGATATAGTTGTTTTGGAAGATTTATGCCCAAAAAATATATCTTGGATAGCTAAAAAAGAATTAGGTGAACTCCCTGTTTTTAAAACTTTGATTAAAAAGCCTAAAATTATTTGTATAGATAGAAGTCCAAAGGGTCTAGTAAAGCTTTTAAAAGAAGCCAAAGAAAGATTAAATGAGGATAGAATTTTAGCCATTTTTCCAGAAGGCACAAGATCTAAAACACAAAAACTTTTAAAATTTAAAGTCGGAGCTAAAATTTTAAGTGAAAAGCTTAAGTTAAAAGTCCAACCTGTGGTAATTGTTGATTCAGCTAAAATTTTAGATACCCAAAACTTTAGTGCAAATAGTGGTGTTTTAAAAGTGGTATTTCTAGATCTTGTTGATACAAGTAAAGATGATTGGCTTGAGCAAACTAGAGAAAAAATGCAAACAATCTTAGATAATGAAAGGTCACAAGCTTGATTGGTACGATTTTAGCTGTAGGTTTTGGAGGCTTTTTAGGGGCCATATCCAGAATGCTTACTAGCAACCTTTTTAATAAAATCATTCCTCATAACTTTCCTTATGGGACATTAATGGTCAATATAATAGGATCATTTTTAATAGGTTTATTTTTTTCTTATGCAAATTCTAAAGGTGTGCATATTTTTACTAAAAATTTAATTAGCACTGGTTTTTTGGGTGCCTTTACAACTTTTTCAACTTTTTCTTATGAAAATTTGTTATTTTTGCAAAATGGTGATTATTTTCACTTTTTTATAAATATTATTTTAAATGTTATCCTTTGTCTTTTGGCAGTATGGATTGGTTTTTTAATTTTTAAATAAAGGAGATATAAATGCAATTTCAAACTGAAGTTAATCAACTTTTACAACTTATGATTCATTCTTTGTATTCTAACAAAGAAATTTTTTTAAGAGAGCTTATTTCTAATGCAAGTGATGCACTTGATAAACTTAGTTATTTAAGCGTGAGTGATGATGCTTATAAAAATTTAAAATTTGAGCCAAAAATTCAAATTAATTTCAATCAAGAAGCAAAAACCTTAACTATAAGTGATAATGGTATAGGTATGAATAAAGATGATTTAATCAATCATCTTGGAACCATTGCTAAAAGTGGTACAAAAAGCTTTTTAGAAAACTTAAGTGGTGATGCCAAAAAAGACTCTCAACTTATAGGACAATTTGGTGTAGGCTTTTACTCTGCTTTTATGGTAGCTTCTAAAATAGAAGTTTTAAGCAAAAAAGCATTAGATGATAAAGCTTATCTTTGGACTTCTGATGCAAGTGGCTATGAAATAGAAGATGCAAATAAAGATGAACAAGGCACTTGCATAACCTTGCATTTAAAAGATGAAGAGTTTTTAAACTCATACCGCATTGAAAGCATAGTAGAAAAATATTCAAATCATATACAATTTCCTATTTTCATGGAAAAAGAAGAATATTTACCACTAGAAGAAGGCGAAAAAGAACCTAAAAAAGAATTAAAAAACACTCAAATTAATACAGCAAGTGCCTTATGGAGACAAAATAAAGCAAGTTTAAAAGCTGAAGATTATGAAAGATTTTATGAACAAAACTTCCATGATTCAAACAAACCTATGCTTTATATCCACACAAAAGCTGAAGGTTCTATAGAATACAATTCTTTATTCTTTATACCTGCGCAAGCTCCATTTGATCTTTATAGAGTAGATTATAAAAGTGGTTTAAAACTTTATGTTAAAAGAGTTTTTATAAGTGATGATGATAAAGAATTATTACCAACTTATCTAAGATTTGTGCGTGGGATTATTGATGTAGAAGATTTGCCGCTTAATGTTAGTCGTGAAATCTTACAAGAAAATAAAATCTTAAAAAGCGTTCAAGAAGCAAGTGTTAAAAAAATCCTAGCTGAACTTAAAAAATTTAAAGAAAAAGATAAAGAAAACTATCTTAAATTCCATGAAAATTTTGGAAAAGTTTTAAAAGAGGGTTTATATGGTTTTGGCGAAAATAAAGACGCTATAGCTAAGCTTTTATATTTTAAAAACTCAAATAAAGAAGAATTAATTGATCTTGAAGAATATAAACAAAACCTAGCTGAAGGTCAAAATGAAATTTTTTATATTAGTGGAAAAAATGAAAAGCTTTTAAGAAATTCTCCACTTCTTGAAAGCTATAAACAAAAAAATATCAATGTTTTATTACTTGATGAGGAAATTGACACCATAGTTATGCCTATGATGAATGAATTTGAAGGCTTAAAATTTAGCGCTATCAATCATCTAGCTAGCGAAGAAACTAGCGAAGAACAAAAGGCTGAATTTGCAAGCTTGCTCATCAAAATAAAAGAAGTTTTAAAAGATGATGTTGAAGAGGTAAAACTTAGCCAAAGACTTTCAAATAGTCCAAGTTGTATTGTTTATGATCAAAATAAACCTGATTTTGCTATGCAACAAATTCTTAAACAAATGGGGCAAGAACAGCAAGTTAAACCTATACTTGAAATCAATCCTAATCATGAAATTTTAAAAGCCTTAAAAGAAAATGATACTTTAGCTAATGAAATGGCACATATTCTTTTAAATATGGCTAAACTTAGCGAAGGTATGGGTATAGATAACCCTAGTGAATTTAACAATGCCTTAAGCAAAATCGTTTCTAAGGCTTTAGAAAAATGAAAAATATAGCTATTTCTAAAGATATTTTGCATGAATTTTGCATTATAGATGTAAGAACCCCAAGCGAATGGAAAAGCGGGGTTATAAAAGAAGCTGTACTCATCGCACTTTGCGATGATAATGGCTTTATGAATGAAAATTTCATCCAAGAGTTTAAAGAAAAAGTAGATTATCAAAATAAAAACATAGCCTTTGTATGTGCTACAGGCTCAAGAAGCAAACATACTGCTGTGATGATAGAAGATGCTCTAGGTATAGAATGTACTAATTTAGATGGTGGCATGGTAGCGCTTTTATCACAAGGTTATGAAGCAACAAAAGAAGGTTGATTATGAAAAAAATATTTTTATCTTTAATGCTTTGTACTAGTTTTGTTTTAGCAGAAGTTAAAAATATCGATATTAACGCAGGAATTTTAGAAAATTATCAAGTAATTGATGTTAGAAAACCTAGTGAATGGGTACAAACTGGTACTATAAAAAATGCCATTAAAATTAGCTTTTACAATGAAGATGGCAGTATAAATAAAAATTTCGTCGAGGAAATTAAAAAGATTTCAAGTAAAAAACCTATCGCTATAGTTTGCAGAAGTGGAGCAAGAAGTGCTAAAGCTTCTGCTTTACTAGATCAAAATGACATAGAAGTTACTAATTTAAAAGGTGGTATGAATGCACTTTTATCACAAGGTTATGAAACCTCAAAATAAGTCTAACTAGACTTATTTTTTCTTTGGTCTAAACACAGAAATTACTTCTTCATTATTTTCAATATAAGCTCCACCTATCAAATCTACACAATAAGGAATAGCAGGAAATATAGGCTCAATACATTCTCTTATAGCTTTTGGATTACCCGGTAAGTTAATAATTAATGATTTTCCTTTTATACCTGCACTTTGTCTTGAAAGTATAGCCGTTGGTACATATTCTAAGCTTTTTGTACGCATTAACTCCCCAAAACCTGGAAGCATTTTATCACACACTGCTTGTGTTGCCTCTGGTGTCACATCACGCAAAGCAGGCCCTGTACCTCCTGTGGTAAAAATCAAATCACATTTTACTTCATCTGCCAAATAAGCTAATTTTTCTATGATTAAATCATACTCATCAGGAATTAGCTCATAATAAAAGCTTTTTTCATTTTTTATATAAGAATCTAAAATTTTTTCTATCTCTACTCCGGATTTATCCTCATAAACTCCGCTACTTGCTCTATCTGAAAGTACTAAAATTCCTATTTTTACCATTTTCACTCCATTATAATTTTTTCTATATCTTGTTTTTCTATTTTTTCATTTTCTAAAAGAATACTAGCTAATCTCACTACTTTTTCTTTCATTAATTCTAAAAATTCTTTCACTTCTTGCTTTTGCTCTTGTAATAAACCCTCATTTGCCATAGCGAAAGTTTCCATAAAAACGAGCAATTCTTTAACCTTTAAAAGATCACTTTGTGCATTAGTGTAACTTTCATTAAAAATAAGCTCCATAGCAACTGAACCTGCTAAAAAAACTTTTATTTTATTTAATAATTCTGATTTTGATTTGATAGTATTTTCATATTCTTTAAACCTATCTTCAATTAGGGTAATTTTTTCAAATTTAACATCAAAATAAAAAGCACACAAGGCTTTAGCTGCTTGATATGTGGCTTGAATTTTTCTTTCCTTGTCGCTTAGAGAAAAAATCTTTTTTTTACCCATTAAAACTTTATTAAGCACTGCAAAAAAATCATTTTCTTCTATTAAATCTGATTTTCTTCTTATGGCATTAATAGCCGCTTCATTAACTAAAGTCTCTAAAGCTGCTCCACTAAAACCCACACTAGCTTTTGCAATTTTTTCTAAATCTACACTAGATTTTTTTTCTTTCATATAATTTTGCAAAATATGCATTCTATCTTTAAAATCAGGCAATGATATAAAAATTCTTCTATCAAAACGCCCTGATCTTAACAGTGCATTATCCATAAGATCGATTTTATTTGTAGCGGCCATCACTATAACCCCGCTATTATCTTCAAATCCATCCATTTGAGTTAAAAGCTGATTTAGGGTATTATCTCTTTCTACATTAGAAAAATCCCCCCTACTTTTACCAACTGCATCAATTTCATCTATAAAAATGATACTTGGAGCTTTTGATTTAGCTTTTAAAAAAAGCTCTCTTACTCTTTTTGCGCCCATACCTACATAAATTTCTACAAAACTAGCCCCGCTTTGATAAAAAAATGGCACCCCAGCTTCACCTGCTACTGCTTTTGCTATCAAGGTTTTACCTACTCCAGGAGGGCCTACTAGCAAAACGCCTTTTGGCATTTTCACGCCAAAATCTTTATATTTTTGAGGATTTTTTAAAAAATCAACGATTTCCAAAAGCTCCACCTTAGCCTCATCAACCCCTGCTACATCTTTAAATTTAACTTCACTTACTACATCTTGTATGGTGTTATTTTGTTCATTTTTTTCTAAAATATTTTTTTCCAAAGAAAGTAAATTTTGCCTATCTTTGTTTTTTTTATTAAGAAAGAGTAAAAAGCTTATGAGAAAAGCAAGTAAAATAAATATCAAAAAAAACTCACTCAAATCATAATCTTTAGCATATTCTAAAGGAATTTTTTGCCACAAAGCATTTAAATCCACTACATCTTTAGCGATTAAAAAATTTCCTTCTTTGCTTTTTAATAATATTTCATTATTTTCTACTATAGCCTTTTGGATTAAATTTTGTTCTAAAAGCTCTTCATAAGCAGCCTTGCTAATATAATCTGGTTGATTTTTTAAAAATGCAATCAATATAAAAACACAAAGCAATAAAAATGAAGCTAAGATAATCTTTTTATTTTTCATCCTCTAACCTTATATAGTTACAATCTTCTTTGCATTCATATTTTTCAATACTTATCCATTGTTTAGCAATATCTTCTTTGCTTGTAATTTTGATTTTATTAAAAAATTGATCATAGCCTTCATAAAAACCATCTTTTTTACTCTCGACTAAAATTTCTAAAATATTTTTTTGGTTTTTTCTAAACTCATAATTATTTTGTGCGACTATATCTTTTAAAATATTTAATCTTTCTTTGGCTATATCACCATTAATTCGCTCACTCATAGAAGCAGAATGCGTTCCATCGCGTGGTGAGAAAATAAAAGCATGGATATGTGTGAGTTTAAATTGTTTGAAATTTTCTAAAGCTTCTTGCCATATCAACTCACTTTCCCCAGGATGCGCCACGATAAAGTCTGTTCCTAAAGCAAAACCTTTTTGATTTAACTCATTAAACAATGCTAAATCATTTTGCGTGTGTGATCTTCTACGCATAATGCGTAGCATTTTTTCATGAGTGTGTTGCAGAGCAATATGCAAATGCTTTTCAAGCCAAGGTTCATCTAAAATTTCTTTAAAACTCTCATCAATTTGAGCAGGTTCTAAACTCCCAAGTCTTACTCTTTTTATACCATTAATCTTGCCTATTTCTTGCAGTAATTTTCCAAGTGTAGTTTTATCTTTTAAACCATAACTTCCTATATTAGTACCCGTTAAAACTACTTCACTATAACCATTTTGAGCCAAAAGTTTGATTTGTTTTATTATTTCCTCGCTTGGCATGCTTCTTGATTTACCTCTAACACTTGGGATTATGCAATAACTACAAGCAAAGTCACATCCTTCTTGAATTTTTACAAAAGCTTTAGTGTGATTTTCATAATTACTTACGATTTTTGTATCGATAAAGCGTAAATTTCCAAGCTCATAAAAGGCTTTATCCTGTGAGATTAACTCGTTAATTTTATCTTTATTAGAAGCTCCTAAAACTCCAAAAATTTCTTTTTTATCAAAAAAATCCTTTCCCTTACTTACAGCACCACAGCCTGTAAGTATAACCTTAACTCCATTTTTTTTTACACTATTAATATAACTTCTAAGCCCACTATCAGCACCATTTGTAACCGTGCAAGAATTTATAACTATCACATCAGCTTCTTGTTCATTTTGTGTGACAATATGATCTTTAATATAAGTTTTTAATAATTGCGTATCATAAATATTAGTTCTACAACCAAAAGTTTTAAAATATACCTTTTTTTTCAAATATCTTCCTTATTTTCTATAAATTCATGTTTTGCCATATATAAATTTTGTGATGGATAGGCTATTTTTATATCATCATGTTTATTAAATTCATTGATAATTTCTTTACTTATATTACTTCTTAAAACCAAGGCCGCATAAGAATTTGTCATATACCAAGCAGAAATTCTCATACCATAACCTTCTAAAAATGTAAAAAACCTAGGTTCTACTTTAGGATTTCTAATGCTGTATTCATTTCTTAATTTATTCATGGATTCTTTTGCAATTTTTGTATAGCCTTTAGAAGCTTTTATAACGATTTCTTCTACTATATCTAAGGCTTTTTGATGATTTGAATCAAAAGTTAAAGTAATATCAAGTCCATCCCAAATTGTTTTCATCCCATGATGAGTATAATTTGATATAAGATTGGTAAAAATAAAGTTATTTGGTATGAAAATTATCCTACCACTTCTTCGATTATCTGTATAAGTTAGTAAAGATATATCTTCATACAAAGTTATTCTTAAAAATGAAATATCAATTATATCGCCGATATAATGTGTATTGTTTTGAAAAACTCTCACCCTATCGCCCACTCTAAAACTTCCACCAAAAACTATCACACACCAACCAAGCATAGACATAAACATATCTTTCATAGCAATAGCCAAACCAGCAGAAGCAAAACCAAGAACGGTCACTAAATAGCTGATATTTTCAATATATCCAAAAAGCAAGATTAAAACAATTACATTGATATTAATAAAATTAATGATTTTATTTGCTGTATAAAAGCGATCATTATCGCCTATATATTTTCTAGCTATAAATTTGAGTAAAAATGCTATGGCTACAACTATAACAATAGCCAAAACTATATTGAAAGCTCTTACACCCTGAATTTTAATTGAAGCTGTCGTTTTTTCAATCTCTTCTTGAATTTTTTTCTCATACACAGAATAAGAAATTTCTCCAAAACGCAGAGTTTGTGAAAAATCTCTAACCATCTGATTGGATATTTTTAAATATTCATCATGCTCTTTATTAGAAGATAATTTAGCTATTTCAGCTACTAAAACATTTTCTTTTATAAGCTCATCTAAAGTTTGCTTAAAACTATTCAAGAGATTAATGTATTCTTCTTTATCGCGTCTTAATTTTTTTATATGTGAGTATGCTGAAATAATAGCTAAAGGATTAGTTAGCTTATCTATTTTATCAACTTCTTCAGGTGCTAAAACCATCTTAGAAAAATTTGCACTTTTATACTCACTTAAAAGCTCTAGTCTTTCTTTTAAAATTAAAATTTGTCTTTCTATAATGCTTTTATTGCGTTCATTAGCTTTTAAACTTTCTTTTTCTAAAGCCAAAATTTCATCTTGAGTTTTTCTGTAAATGTTAAAATTATTATATTTAATTATCCAAGTATTATATGCTAAATTATTATGTAATTCATTTAATTTTTGTTCTAAATGCTCTATATCATCTTGCGCTAAAAGTAATGTAAAGGGTAAGAGCAAAATCAATATAATTTTTTTCATGCAAACACCTCTAAAGTGTGTAAAATATCTTCTTTAGATATATCATTTTTTATACAAGCTTTTCCTAAACCACAAGCTAAAACAAAATTAATCTTTTGAAAATGTGTTTTTTTATCTAAGAAAAAGGCATTATAAAACTCTTCTATATTTGAAATTTTATAAGATATGGGTAATTTAAATTTCACAAGCAATTTTTGTACTCTTTGGCATTCTTGCTCGCTTAATAACCCCAAATTTAAAGCTAGAATATTTGCCATGTTCATACCTATAGCCACAGCTTCACCATGTAAGTACTTTTTATATCCTGTTTGATTTTCTATAACATGAGCAAAAGTATGACCATAATTTAAAAGCATTCTTAAGCCACTTTCTTTTTCATCTTGTGAAACCACATTAGCTTTAAGTTCTATACTTTTTTGGATGATTTGAGCCAAGGTAATATCATCAAGTTTAGTATTTAAAAATTTATCCTCATCTAAATTTTCTAAAAAAGATAAAATTGCTTCATCAAAAATCACAGCCATTTTAATAAATTCAGCCATACCTGCAGCTAGCTCTCTTAAAGGTAAAGTTTTTAAAAACTCACTCTCACAATACACTGCTTTTGGCTGATAAAAAGTGCCTATTAAGTTTTTACCAAATTTATTATTCACTCCGGTTTTACCACCCACACTTGCATCCACGCAAGCTAGTAAAGTTGTAGGGATATTGATAAATTCTATCCCTCTTTGATATATACTTGCTACAAAACCACCCATATCAGAGATCACCCCACCACCAAAGCTTATGAGTAAACTTTTTCTATCTAGCCTATAAGTACACATTTGATCTAAGATGTATTCTATAGTTTGTAAATTTTTATACTCTTCACCATCTTTGATTTTTATAACAAAAAGTTCTTTAGCATGAATTTTTTTCAAAAGTGTATCCAAATGTAGTTTTGCAACTAATTCATTAGTTAAAATCACTACTTTAGTATTAAAATTTAATTTTTCTAACTCATTTATATAGACATTATAACTTGTATTTTTATCTAAATTTACCTTAACTTGCATTCTTTTCTCACAATGATGGTATAAACAATTGATAATTTTTATTCATCTTATAATATATCGTATTTAAATCCGTTTTTAAAATTTTATTGAAATTGTTTCCTAAAATTTTTTCATTAAATGGTACAAAATGCAATATATTTTGTTTGTAAGAAAATTTATTGATAGGATTATGTTCTTTTTCTTCTATCAAAAGTAATTTTTCATCATGAAGTTTTGAAAGGCTTTCAAAATACTGATGATATTCAAAAATTTCGGCTTTATTTAATTTTAAAGCATAGTAATACAAGGCAAGGCCTAGTTGAATTTGCTTGTTAAAATCAAGCATAATAGAAGCAATACCCTCTACATCTTCAAAATTTGAACTTAAAACTACAGAAGATTTTAAATCTGCAAAATCCCCTTTACCTGCTTTTAACACAGGAAGTTTTAAAGTAAAAAGAAAACTTTTTTCTTTTTCAAAAAGATAATCCTCCACCACTAGCAAACCTATACTAGTATTTTCCACAAAAGGTTTAATGTTTTTTATATTTGTGCTTTCAAAGTCAAATATCACTTCAGTGCTATTTTTATGCAAGGATTTAAGTTTATAATACATAGGAGTTAAAGTAGGATTAATCACCTTAAAATAAAGTTTTTTGCTATTGATTCTTACATGCAAAAGCAAGCTTGCAAAAATAAGCTTTTCTATAGCAAACTCACTCATTTTTTTCATATCTATAATACAAAGTATATTATCTCCAAAAGGCGATGGAAAGCGTCCTAAGCTTGTTTTAACATTAGTAAAAACACTTTGCAAAACTTTAGGATCACCTACGATTAAAATGCTATCATTTGGCATTAAAATAAGCCCAGGTCTTGCCAGAATAAATTCATTATTTCTATAAACCATTACGATTTTAAAGCGTTTTTGACTAATAGAGCTTATGTGCCTATAAGCAAAGCTTGATCCTGCAGGAATTTTAACTTCCATAATCTCACCTTGTCCAAGCCCTATAAATTGTGCCATTGAAGGCATATTATCCAAACAACCTGTCAATCTTGTACTTAAAGTATCATAAATATTAATTACTTCACAAAAATTATCATCAATTTGGCTATTCCACAAATCCATAATAACTATATTTAATCTTGGGTATAATTTTCTTAAATTTTTATAGCAAGCTAATGTATCTGCTTCTTCTTGCATATAAATAATAGCTTGATGAAAATTTTCTTTTAATAAATTTTCTAGCTTAATCAAACTCGTAGGATCAAATTTAAAAAAAGAAATTTGTTCATTCTCTAAGTCTAAGTCTACGCTATCATCATTATAATACACAACACTCAAAGACTCTTTGAAGGTTTTGTTATTATAAATTTTCTTTAAAAAATCTTTCGCAAAAGGTCCATCAGCCAGTAATAAAATCTTATTCATTCACACCTCTAAAATATAAAGCATAATTATAGCAAAGTTATAGTTTATATTTTAAAGTTTTTGTTTTTTCAAAATATATTCCACTACTTAATATATCTTTTAAATTAACAAAAATTATTATTTTTCATTCAGTAAAAATCTTAATGATGGATACTTATTTAGCTTATAAAAGGATTTTAAAGTTAAAGAGATATAATAAATATTCCTCACATGTCAATTAAAATCTACTTAAAAAAACTGTATAATATATTTTTTGGATAAAATTATCACAAAATTTTGTAGTATATATAATAGTATTATCCATAAAATAAATATTAATATATATAATTATTTAATAAAAAATTTATTTAAAAAACAACTTAGCAAACTAGCAATAATTATAAAAATAATATAAATATAAAAATACTCCTTATATACAAAATTAACAATAAAAGGGGTTATAAAACCCAAAATCGCATAAGAAATATTATAAGCAAAAGAAAGACCACTCGATCTTAACTCTGTGGTAAAAATTTGAGTCATGAAAATAGGAGCAAAAGCTATAATACCTTGTGCAAAACAAGCAAGCAAATAAAATAACAAAAACCACTCATTATAAAAGCTAAAACTAATGCCAAAAATTCCAAAAAGTAAAGTGAAAATCAAACAAATTTTAAAATGTCCTAAAAAATCTGCTAAATATCCTTGCGCTAAACTTCCTAGTATGATCATCACTATGGCCAAATTTTGATATAACAAAGCAGTAGTTTTGCTAACTCCTAATAAGCTTTCAAAATATTGTGGCAGTATCATTAAAGTAGCCACCCCACTTGTTAAAACCACAGTAAGTAAAGCGCATATTAACATACTTTTTTTATGTGTTTTTAAAGCCTGCAAAAGTGGGAAATTTAAAATTTTTTCTTTTGCTTTTATATTTTTAAAAGCTGGTGTTTCATTCAATTTCGTGCGTAAAAATAAAGCCAATATACCAAAAAATCCTCCTATAAAAAAAGGAATTCTCCAAGCAAAGCTTTCTACTTCTTCTTTATCAAAATACGCATATATAGTCAAAGTCGCTAAATTTCCAAGCAATAAACCTAAAGTCAAAGTCGCTGAAATAAAACCAAGTGCCAAACCAAGTCTTTTTTTACTCACAAATTCACTCACAAAAATCCAAGCACCACTAACTTCAGCTCCTATGGCTAATCCTTGGGCTATCCTAATAACAAAAAGCATAAAAGTAGCCAAAAGCCCTATACTTTCATAAGTAGGTAAAAAGGCCAAAACAAAACTTGGTACAACCATTAAAAGCATGCTAATATAAAAAACATTCTTACGCCCTTTTATATCTGCAAAATGCGCTAAAACAACAGCACCAAAAGGTCTGGCTAAATACCCTGCCCCAAAGGCTACATAAGTATAGATTAATGGCCAAAAATCATCATTTTGAGGAAAGAAAATTTTTGCAAAAACACTTGCAAAGAAGATAAATAAAACAAAATCATAAAATTCTAAAATACCACCTAAGGAAGCATAGATGGTATTTTTAAAAGCTTTTTGCATTATTAAATTTTGCCACCTTCAATTACTACATCATCAGCTTTTATATCATCACTAAAAAACGGCTTTAAAGTTTCATCATAAGCTTTGTGGAAAAATTGTTCATTTTGTAATTTTAAAATCAAATCATTGATAAAATTTAACATAGCTTCGTCACCTTTTTTTACAGCAGGAGCTATAACATCATGATTTCCAAGTTCTTTAATCACTACTTCAAAATTTGGATTTTCTTTAGCCCAAGCAAAAAGCAATGCATTATCATGACTTAACGCATCACCTCTTTTACCAATTAAAGCTGCAAAAGTTTCTGTATTTTGATCAAATTTAATCGTTTTAATATCTGGCATATTTTTTGTAAAATACGCATCAGCTGTTGTGCCTTTATTTAAAATTAAAGTTTTATTTTTTAAATCATCTAAAGTTTCAATATCTGACCCTTTAGGAGCCACCACCCCAAGAGCAACTTTCATATAAGGTAATGCAAAATCAACCACAGCTTCTCTTTCTGGGGTTTTTGTAAAATTTGCTAAGATTAAATCTACTTTATTTGATTCTAAAAATTCTACTCTATTTGCTGCTTCAACAAGTACAAATTGCACTTTTGACTCATCTCCTAAAAGCTCTTTTGCTATGCGTTTAGCAAAATATACATCATAACCTTGATTTTTCCCTTGTGTATCTAGGTAGCCAAATGGAGGTTTATCGCCAAATACACCTATACGGATTACACCTTGCTGTTTGATTTTCTCTATGGAATTTTCATTAGAGCTTGAATTTGAGCATGCACTAAAAAAAAGTGCCATCAAAAATGATAAAAGAAAAATTTTTTTCATGTTTTATCCTTATGATTAAAAATTTAAATTTTTAAACCTTATATTATTTTTTTAAATAAATATTTTAAAAAAATAAAATTAACGATGAAAATCAAACAAATTGAGAAATTTTTTCGCACGATCTGTCTTTGGATTTTCAAAAAATTCATCAGGATTTGAAATTTCTACTATTTTACCATCATCCATAAAAACTATTTTATCAGCAACTGCTCTTGCAAAACCCATTTCATGTGTAACTATAAGCATAGTCATACCATCTTTTGCCAAATTTAAAATCACATCTAAAACTTCACGCACGATTTCAGGATCAAGCGCTGCTGTAACTTCATCAAAAAGCATGATTTCAGGGTTCATACAAAGACTTCTAACTATGGCTATGCGTTGCTTTTGTCCACCGCTTAATTCTTTAGGATAAGCTTTTATTTTATGCAAAAGTCCTACTCTATCAAGCCAGTATTTTGCTTCTTCTAAAACCTCTTCTTTTTTTCTTTTTTGCACCTTTAAAGGTCCTAAAAGTATATTTTGCTCAACATTTAAATGATCAAAAAGCTCATAAGATTGAAACACCATACCTATTTTTTGACGAATTTGAGTCCATTTTTTATAATTTTTATCAATTTTCTCATCATCTACTAAAATAGCTCCATCAGCCATTTCTTCTAGGCCATTAATACATCTTAAAAGTGTAGATTTCCCACAACCACTTGGACCTAGTATAACTACTACTTCTTTTTGATTTACTTCTAAATTAATATCTTTTAAAACATGATGATCATCATAATATTTTTGTAAATTTTGTATTTTTAAAATGCTCATATTAGCTCCATTTTTTCTCTAAAAACTTTGAATATACTGACAAAGGATAACAAAGTATAAAATAAATCAATAAAATCAAACCATAAATCACAAAAGCCGCATAAGAATTTTGAAATAAATTAAGCTCAATCACTTGTTGACCTACTTTAATAAGCTCTATACCACCGATTAGATAAATCACTGAAGTGCTTTTGATGATTCTTGTAAAAAGATTAATACTCATTGGTAATAATCTTCTCAAAGATAAAGGTATAATGATAAAAAGATAAACTTCAAATTTATTAAAACCTAGTGAAAGTCCTGACTCATACTGATGTTTTGGTATACTTGCTAAAGATGATCTAACCAAATCCATCATCTCAAACACACCCCAAATACTAAAAACAATAATACTTGAACCCAAAGCACTCAAATGCCATCCAAACCATTTCGCCAAGCCAAAATGCACTATAAAAAGCCAAACAATCAAAGGCATAATACGCACAAACTCAAGCATAAAACGACAAAAAACATAAAGGAATTTGTTTTTAGAATGCATTAAAATTCCAAAAAATACTCCTCCTATGAGTGAAATCAAAACGCTAATCAATGAAAGCTCTAAAGTAACCTTTAAACCTTGCGCTAGTCTAAAAAAGGTATCTTGATTTAAAATTTCAAACATAATTTAACCTTTTTTCTATACGGTTTAACACTAAAGATAAAGGTAAAATCAAGATCAAATAACAAAGCACCAAAGCAAATAATGCTTCGTTACTTTTATAATAAAGCCCTATAAGATCTTTAGCCACATATACTAAATCTGCTAAAGCAATAATGCTTACTACAGAAGTTTCTTTAAGTAAAAAAATGATATTTGCACTAATGCTTGGCATAGCTATACCCAAAGCTTGAGGCATAATAATATAACGGAAATTTTGCCATTTACTCAAACCCAAAGAAAGTCCTGATTCATATTGTTGTTTTTTAACCGCTTCCATACCCGCTCTTAAACTTTCAGCCATATAAGAACCACCTAAAAAACTAAGTCCTATCACAGCACAAGCAAAAGAGCTAAGTTGAATTCCAAATTCAGGTAAAGCATAATATAAAAAGAAAAGTTGGATTAGCAAAGGTGTGTTTCTTGAAAATTCTATATAAATTTTACAAATTGTGTTTAAAAAGGAAAATTTAAAATAACTCACTCCCACACAAAATAAACCTACTAAAAATGAAAAAAACACCCCATAAATAGCAAGTTTTAATGTAAGCCAAGAAGCTTGTATAAACATAGGGCTAAACTTGACTAAAAAATCAAAATCCATGAAACCATCCATACTTTAAAATATAATATTGTAACAAATAAGACTTAAAAAGACTTAATTAAATTTTGCATTTTTTCTTTATTTAAAATTACTATTTTACCTTTATTTGTGCAAATAAGCTCATTTTGTTTTAATTCTTTTAAAAAACGCGACAAAGATTCTGGGGGTAAATTTAAAATCACAGCGATTTCTTTTTGTTTTAAATTTTGTAGCTTTTCTTCATTTTCTAGTAAAAAGCCGACTAATCTTGACTTTAAATCCAAAGATTTTTGTCTGATAAAATTTTCTAAAATTCGAATTTTACCGATTAAAGAAGTCAAAAGTAAAAAACTAAATTCTCCATTTTCTAAGCATAATTTTTTAAATTCATTAAAATCAAAAACACAAATTTCACAATCTTGCTCACAAATTGCATTGGCTGGGTAATCAATACCCTCAAACACAGGCATTTCAGCTATAAAATTTACCGGAGTTAGAGTATGTAGTGTTAGCTCAAAACCTTTTACATTTACCTTATATATACGCACTTTTCCACTTAGTAAAATGTAAATTTTATTTGCTTTTTCACCTTGAAAAAATAAAATATTTCCTTTCTTAAAATACTTCTTTTCGCCCTTTGAAATCAAAATTTCAAAATGTTTATCCATTTTTTTCTTCCATATTTTTAATACTTTCTTTTGCTTTTAAAACCAGCTCTTCATCATCTGCAAAATCAAAAAATTTAAAGTGATTTCCATGTTGCACTCTACCATCTAGTAAATCCCCACTTAACCTGTTTTTTAAATCAAGCTCAGCTATTTTAAACCCATCTAAAGTTTTAGCAAATTCAAGCAAACGACTTGGAATTTCTTTTTGCTTAGTATATAAATAACAAAAGCTCTCAAGCCCTACTCTACCTACCCTACCTCGAAGCTGATGTAAGGTAGCAAGCCCAAGTCTTTCAGCCCCAACAACTACAATCACGCTTAGTCTTGGTAAAGAAATTCCCACTTCAACCACGGTCGTAGAAAGTAAAATCGTGCCTTTTTCTCTAAATTCTTGCAAAATTTGATCTTTATTTTTATCTTTTCCATGAGTCACATAAACATTTTTGTATTTGTTTATCCAATACCCTTGTGCTTGTTCTAGCGATAAATAATCTATATTTTCACTTTCATTTACCAAAGGATAAATGATGATCACTTGATGATTTTTAGCTAGTTCATCATCGATTTTTTTAAGCAAATATTTAAAATCTTTATCTTGTATGCAAAAAGTTTTAATGTCTTTTTTAAAAGGCATTTGTTTAATAAAACTAAAATTTACAAGCTCACTTTGTATCATAGAAAGTGTTCTTGGTATAGGTGTAGCAGAAAATTGCACGATATGTGGAGCATATTGAGAGTTTTTACTAAGCTCACTTATTTTTTGTCTTTGATTAGAGCCAAAGCGATGTTGCTCATCTATCATCACTAAAACTGCTTCAAATTCTTCTTGATGAATGAGCGCATGTGTACCTATGATAAAATGGGCTTGTTCTTTTAATTTTGCTAAATCTTTATCTTTTTTACCACCCTTTAAAAGCAATACATTAACAAAATCAGGCAAAAGTCTTTTTGCTTCATGATAAATTTGCTCTGCTAATATACTAGTTGGAGCCATTAAAATAGCCTTTTTAGGATATACTAGCAAACTTGCAGCAAGTATGACCAAAGTCTTACCACAACCCACATCACCCATCACCACACGCCTTTTAGCGACTTTATTTTGCAAATCTTTTTTAATATCTTCTATTGCTAAAAGCTGATCATTTGTAGGGTTAAATTCTAAACCCTTAAGCCAAGAGCTTATATCAAAAAGTTCTATTTTATAAGCATTTTGTGATATTTTTTTACCCTTTAAACGCCTTAAATGATTAAAAATTTCTATATATTTTAAGTCTTTAACTATGGCGTTAAAATTTTCATAAAGAGTTAAATCATCATAATTGTGTAAATTTAAAAGTAAATTAATGTATTTTTGTTCTAAATTTAGCGCTTTTAAGTTAGCTTCATTGACATATTTTAAAATAAGTTTTTTTATGCTTTCATTTTTAATAGAACTAATTTGGTATTTAGGGACTATTTGACCTATATTTTTTACTATTTTTGGGTTTATAAACTGCCAAATTCCATTAAAAAAATTCATCTTTGCATGGATACAAATTAAAGCATTATGTTTAAAAATTTTAAAATGCCATTTATTAGGATGAAAAATTACTATATTTGCTTTTATACCCCATTCTAAACATTCACAAAGTATAAAAAGTTGGGAGTGATGATTTTGTGTGCTAATAATTTTTACATTTTGAGTGCAAAATGTATCTTTTGGAAACTTTGAAATTCTAAAATCATCAAATTTTTTAGGTAAAATCAAAGCCAAATCGATACAATTTTTAACCCCTAAAGCATGAAGTAGTTTTAAGTCCTTTTCTTCAACTTTCATTTTCTATGCTTGCAAAACTCACTTTGGTAATTTCACTATGTGCTTTGATAAAGTCATTTAACTCATCTAAATTAGTGTTTTTAATCTTTTGCATTTCTTCTTTTAAATTTCCAAGTTTTAAACCATGCAAATATTCATTTAGCATTATATCTAGTCTTTTAGCCAAATTTTCATACCTTAAAGGCATAGAGCCTACTAAAAATTGTTTAGCTAGTTGAAATTCTTTTTCATTGACTCCATTTTGGACAAAGTTTTCAAAAACTTCCTTAACTAAAGCTTTAGCCTCATTAGAACTTTCATTTTTAGTTTGCAAATACCCAAAAACTCTACTATAATTTAAATTTACATCAAGCATAGCATATGCTGAATACGCCAAGCCTCTTTTTACACGCACTTCTTCCATCAAACGCGAACCAAAACCACCTTGACCTAAAATAAACAAAGCAAGTTTAGCTAAATACATTTTCTCATCATTAATTTGTATATTAAATGGAGAGCAAAAGTATATATAAGCTTGCTCAGTGCTTTTTTGCTCACTTACTTCTATACTCTCATCAACGAGCTTGTAGCTTTTGTTTTGATTTGGGGCATTTCTTTTTAGAATTTGGCAAATTTTTTCTACTTTAATCTTTACTTCATCTTCTTTAATATCTCCACCAAAAACAAATAAAGCATTATCAAGTACTAAATTTTCACTCATAAAATCTTGTAATTCTTTTAAACTAATCTTTTCTATGCTTTCTTTAGTCCCATCAAGACCACTAGCAAAAATTTCATCTTTAAAAACATTCTTATTCAAAAGTCTTTTTGCTTGATAATCATAATCAGTATTTAAACTTGCAAGTTCACCCAAAGCTAAAGTTTTTAATCTTTGTAAGATTTTTTCATCAAAACGCACATTTAAAAATAATTCTTGTAATTTTTCTAAAGCAAAATCAAAATGTTCTTTCAAGCATTTAATACTAATTTGAAAATGTTCAAAACTAGCCTTAGCATAAAGCTCTATAGCACGGTATTCTAAGCTTTTAAAAAACTCATCATTACTTCCTTCATTTAAAAGCCTAGCAAGCATACTTGCACAACCTCTATTGTGTTTTTCTGCTATTTTTCCACTATTTTTAAAAATGAGCTTAAAAAATACTACAGGAAGCTCATTTTCATACTCATATATTATGTCTATTTTAGTTTCATTAAAGTCTAAATTTAACATTAAAACCTTTCTAAAATATTATAAGCTGTATCGCGTTTGGCAGGTAATTCCCCTATATCTTTAATAAGTTCTATCATTTGTTCTTGATTCATTCTGTATTTTGCACCAGCTGCGGCTACAACATTTTCTTCCATCATAGTTGAACCTAAATCATTTGCACCAAATTTTAAAGCAAGTTGACCTATTAAAGAGCCTTGTGTTACCCATGAACTTTGTAAATTTTTAAAATTATCTAAATATAATCTTGCTAAAGCTAGCAATCTTAAATATCTATTAGAGCTTTGCTTGATGATTTCAGGATGTTTTTTGATCAAAGGAGTATTTTCGCTTTGAAATGACCATAAAATAAAAGCTCTAAAGCCATTTGTTTTATCTTGTAAATTTCTTAAATGATCAAAATGTTCGATGATTTCCTCATCATTTTCAACCGTACCAAACATCATTGTAGCAGTACTTTTCATACCTATATTATGCGCACTCTCATGCACCCTAAGCCAAGTAACTGTGTCACATTTGTGTGGCGCTATAATATCTCTCACCCTATCGCTTAATACTTCAGCACCCGCTCCAGGTATAGAAAAAAGTCCTTTGACTTGTAATCTTTTTAAAACCTCTTCTATAGAAATTTTAGAAACTCTTGCTATATAAGCTATCTCTACTGCTGAAAAACCATGCACGGTAATAGTCGGATAATTAGTTTTTATATAAGAAAGCAAATCTTCATACCATTCTATTTTAAGTTTTGGATGTACCCCGCCTTGAAATAAAATTTGCGTTCCGCCTATAGCTTGTAATTCTTCTATTTTTTGCCCTATTTCTTCATATCTTAAAATATAGGAATCATCATCTTTTTCTTTTCTACAAAAAGCACAAAAATCACAATCAATACAGCAAATATTTGTATAATTTATATTTCTATCTACCACAAAAGTAGTTATTTTTTCAGGATGAAGCTCTAATTTTCTCTCATAAGCCATTGCACCTAGTTCATATAAAGGTGCATTTTGGAGCAAATTTAACGCTTCTTTTTTACTTAATCTACTCATTCTTAAACCTTTTTATAAAAAAGGATTATTATAACATTTAAATGTAAAATAATCTTAAAGACGATATAATCAAGCCCTTTAATTTTATATATTCATAGGATACTCATGACTTATAGGTCTTTACTTAAAAATAATAAAACTTTTCGCCTTTTAGCAATAGTACAATTTATAAGTTATTTTGGTGCGTGGTTTTCTCAAGTAGGTGTTTTTACCCTTTTAACTAAAGAACTCGGTGCACCTGCTAATATCATAGGTTTTTCAGCTATTTTTGTTTTTTTACCTTCTATTATACTTGCACCTATAAATGGGGTTATAGTAGATAGATTTAAACCTAAGAATTTATTACTCACAATGATTAGTATTGAAATGATTTCTATTTTTATGTTAATTTTTGTAAATTCTTTAGCCATGCTTTGGTTGTTATACTTTTTAACCTTTGTTCGTATGGCGGTTGCAAGTATGTATTTTCAAACAGAAATGTCAGTTTTACCTAAAATTTTAACCCCGCAAGAATTAAAACTAGGCAATGAGCTTCATAGTATCATATGGGCTGTATCATATGCTTTGGGTATGGGTGCAGCAGGGCTTTTTATAGATCTTTTTGGAGTAAAGCCAGCCTTTATAGCTGATACTTTAATGCTATTTTGTGCTATGCTTATACTCAAAACTTTGATTTTACCTAATGAAAAAAATACCACACAAAATAATCTTTTTATATTAATCAAAGAAGGCTTAGTTTATGTATTTAATAATAAAAAAATCATTCATTTGATTTTACTTCATGGGGTTGTAGGGATAACTGCTTATGATGTTTTAATCACTCTTTTAGCAGAATATGAATACGCAAAAGTTATTTCTATACCTCTAGCCATAGGGCTTTCTAATGCTATAAGAGCCATATCTTTACTTATAGGCCCTTATGTGCTTAGTCCTTATATTAATAAAAACACTTTGGTATATTTATACTTAGCGCAAGGTGTAGGTATAATGCTTTGGGCTTGCTTGCAATTTAACTTTTATCTTGCTTTTGTAGGCTTGGTAATGGCTGGTTTTTGCACTTCATCTTTATGGAGCTATACCTATACACTTTTGCAAAATGATTGCGACAAAAGATACTATGGCAGAGTGATTGCTTACAATGATATGGTATATTTAACCTTTAGTGCAATTATTGCTTTTTCAACAGGATATTTATTTGAATTTTATGGAATAAAACTAAGTCATTTTACTTTTGGCTTAGGAGTATGTTTTATCTTTGCAGCAATTTATTGGTGGTGGTTTAATAAAAAATATAATTAATCCACCTTAGAATAATAAACTCCACCTGCTGAAAAGTTTTTTTCAAAATAAGCTGTTTCAGGCACAAGATCTGACTTTCCTGGGTAAATTCTACCTTCTTTATTCAATATCCTATAAAAACGCTCCATAAGTCTTATTTTAAAATCTTGATCAAAATATATCATCATATTTCTTGAAAAAATCACATCAAATTTTCCAAATTTAAATAAAGAATCATCAAAGACATTACAAAGATCAAAACGGCATCTGCAAGCTAGGGTTTCTTTTTTAAGATGATACATTCTATCTTTTACATCAAAATAACGCGTTTTTTGCATAGTGTTTAATCTAGATACTGAACGCTCTGAATAAATCATTTCATTACATTTATCTATCATTTTTTTATTAATATCTATACCAACTATATTCATACCTTTAACAAAATTCTCACTTGCTAAAATAGCTAAAGAATACACTTCTTCGCCGCTTGAACATGGAGCACAAAGCACATTTACAGGGCGATCAAGAGATTTTATATAAAAAATCACATCTTTTAATTGCTCTAATTCTCTAAAAAAATAAGTCTCACAAACTGTAATAAAATCCATAGTTTCTTGTTTTAAATTTCTTTGAAACTGCACTTTTTCATTTAATTCACTAAGACTGCTCAAGCCTAATTCTTGTAAAAATTTAGGAAGTTTAATAGATAATATATCCTTTTTCGCATTTAAGTTATTTCCACTTATTTGCTCTACGATTTTTACAAAATCATTCATTTCATTTTCTGTAATCTTTATCATCTTTTTTTGTCCTACGATTTGATGAAATTTGTTATTTCTTTTTTGAGTTCTATTAAACTCATAGGTTTTAAATTTGGATTAGTATCTCTGGCTTTTTTTGGCATACCATATACTATAGAATCAGCCTCATTTTCGCACAAACACCTTACTCCTGCTTTATAAAGTTCAAACAAAGACTTAGCACCATCATCGCCCATTCCTGTCATAATCAAAGCTAAAATTTTATGATATTTGCAAAGATTAACAGCAGAATTAAATAGCACATCAATCCCTGGATTAAAACTACTAGTTTCATCTGTAGTATTTAATGTTAAGGTATTGTTGCCACTTAAAATCATATTTCTTTGACAAATATAAATTTTATTTTTCAAAACTTCCTTATCACTTGGTATAATCACCTCGCTTAATGCTTCTTTGTTAAATTGATTTACAAAAGAAGGAATAAACGCAGGATTCATATGCTGAGCAATCACTACTGCACAATCTTTCAATTCTACATCATTTAGTAAAAACTTTAGTTGGCTTGGGCCACCTGTTGAAGAACCAATTAGTATAAGCTTCATTTTTTACCTTAAATAATTCATTGTTATTATATCAAATAAATATTTGAAAACATAAAAAAATAATTATATATAAGAAAGAAAAATTTTAATTAAATATGATAAAATTAATACTTTAAAATTTCAAAAATGATAAAGTGAATGTTAAATGTTAAGAGAAAAAATTTATATTGCAAGTGATCATGCTGGTTTTATTTTAAAGCAAGAAATTACTAAATTTTTACAAGAAAAAAATATTACTTTTGAAGACTTAGGTCCTTTTAGTGAGGATCGTTGTGATTATCCTGATTATGCACATTTATTAAGCTCTAAAATAAATGAAAAAAGTTTTGGAATTTTAGTATGCGGATCAGGAATTGGTATGAGTATAGCAGCAAATCGTCATAAAAATATACGCTGTGCTTTGTGTAATGAATCTTTAAGTGCTAAACTTTCAAGAGAACATAATGATGCAAATGTTTTAGCACTAGGAGCTAGATTAATAGGGGTTGATATGGCTTTTGAAATTATCTCAAATTTTATCAACACTTCTTTTAGCGGCGGAAGACATTGCGCAAGAATTAGCAAAATAGAGGAAAGATTATGATCTTAAGTTGGCTTGTATTAACTGTATTAATTTGTATTAGTATTTATATGACTATTATGTTACTTTATTATAAAACCCTGCTTCATAAAGAAAAAGTGGCAAAAGAATTTATAAAAAACAACCTTGATGATACTGAAATTGTTATTAGAAAACTACAAGTACAACTTCAAAGAAGTTTGGGTAATATTGATATTTTAACTGAAGAATTAAACAAAAGTAAAGCAGACTTAACCTCTCTTAGAACAAGAAATTCACAATATCGTATTGAAAATGAAAAACTAAGACAAAGAATCAAAGAATTAGAAGCAAAAATAGAGGCATTATTATGATAAAAGAGCAAGATAAAAAATATTTACTAGATAGCATTAGAGCTATTAAGGACTTTCCAAAAGAAGGGATTGTTTTTAGAGATATTACTACTTTATTAAACAACAAAGAAGCATTTGCGTTTTTAATGGATCATTTAGTTGAAAAATATCAAAACGCAAAGCTTGATTATATCGTTGGTATAGAAAGTAGAGGTTTTATTTTTGGAGCTGCCTTGAGCGCTAGTTTAAGACTTCCTTTTGTACCTATAAGAAAACCTGGAAAGCTACCTTCAAAATGCTTACAAGAATCTTATAGTTTAGAATATGGCAGTGATACTATAGAAATTCATATCGATGCTTTTAATAATCAAAAAGCAAATGTTTTACTTATAGATGATCTTATCGCTACAGGTGGCACAGCTATCGCTGCTGTGAAACTTATAGAAAAACTCAATGCAAAATGTGTTGAAGCTTGTTTTTTACTAGAGTTAAAAGATCTAGATGGTGCTAAAGAATTAGCTAAATTAACTTCTGTTTATAGTGTTTTAGAGGTATAAAATGGAAGAATTTTTAAAACAACTTTTGTATGATTATAAAAATTGGGCTTATATTATTGTGTTTTTATGGTGCATACTTGAAGGAGAACTTGCACTTATTTTAGCAGGTATTTTTGCACATGAAGGCCATGTAAATTTAGGACTTATTATCTTTATAGCAGGCTTAGGTGGCTTTGTAGGCGATCAAATATACTTTTATATAGGAAGATATAACAAAAAATACATTCAGAAAAAACTTCGCACCCAAAGGCGTAAATTTGCCATAGCACACTTACTTTTACAGCGTTTTGGTTGGCCTATTATCTTCATACAAAGATATATGTATGGTTTTAGAACTATTATACCTATGAGTATAGGATTAACTCGCTATAGTGCTAAAAAATTTGCTTTTATTAATCTTATTAGTGCGTGGGCTTGGGCTGCTATAACTATTTTACTTGCATGGTTTTTTGGAAAAGAAATTTGGCTTGCAGTAGAATGGACTGGAAATCATTGGTATTTTGCAGTGCCAATTATTGCTGGCTTTTTATTAGCTTTATTTTTAGGAATGAAACAAATAGAAAAATCAATACTTACAAGAAGGACTCGCAAATGACTTTTAATTTTATAGAAGAAAATATCGGCTCTATAAATGCTGATTTTGAAATCATTTTAATACAAGATAAAAAAATAGAACAATACACTCAAAGTCAAGAACTTTTCAAGCTTTCAAGCTATAAAGGTGAAGGAATTTGCATAGATATGCAAAATAAAATTCTTTACAGTGAACTTAAAAGCTTAGAATATGAAGATATAAGGCTTGCTTTTGCAAATGCATACAAAGCTTTAAAAAAACTTGAAATTCAAAGCGTAAAAACAAAAAGTGTCATAGGAAAATGTGTAGTAAATAGCTTTAATGCTATGATTCAAGGATTTACTTTTGGTGCTTATGAATTTAACAAATACAAAAAAGAAAAAACACCAAGCAAGTTAGAGAATATTTTCATCTCAAAAGATGAAATCAATGACAAAACATACAACCTAGAAGAAGCTTGCATAGGTATAAACTATGGTCAAATTTTTTCAAATGCTTGTGATTTTGCAAAAAATATCGTTAATGAAATCCCACAAATTTACACTCCTGCCAAAATGGCCGAAGATGCGCTTGAACTGAGCCAAAATAATTCTAATATTTCATGTAAAATTTATGAAAGCGATTTCTTAGAGCAAGAAAAAATGCAAGCATTTTTAGCAGTAAATCGTGCTTCAATTCATCCCCCAAAACTCATTCATCTTTCTTATAAACCACAAAATCCAAAAATGAAAGTAGTGTTTGTAGGTAAAGGGCTAACTTATGATAGTGGTGGACTTAGTTTAAAACCTGCTGATTACATGCTAACGATGAAATCAGATAAAAGCGGTGGTGCGGCTGCAATGGCTATTATTAAAGGTGCAAGCGAGTTAAACCTTGATATAGAAGTTCATTCTATCATCGGCGCAACTGAAAACATGATAGGTGGAAATGCTTATAAACCTGATGATGTGCTTATTTCAAGAGAAGGTGTGAGTATAGAGGTTAGAAATACCGACGCAGAAGGAAGATTAGTTTTAGCAGATTGTCTTTCACTTGCTCAAGATCTAAAACCTGATTTATTAATAGATCTTGCTACTTTAACTGGAGCTTGCGTGGTAGGACTTGGAGAATACACAAGTGCCATCATGGGAAATAATGAAGATTTGCAAAATGAATTTTATAAAATAAGTAAAAAAAGTGGAGATTTAGCTACTATTTTACATTTTAATCCGCACTTAAAAGAGCTTATAAAATCAAACATAGCAGATGTTAGTAATACCTCTTCAAGTCGTTATGGCGGGGCCATTACTGCGGGATTATTTTTAAATTCTTTCATTAGAGAAGAATACAAAGACAAATGGCTACATTTAGACATTGCAGGACCAGCTTATTTGGAAAAAGCTTGGGGTTATCACTGTTTTGGTGCAACCGGAGCAGGTGTTAGAATGTGCCTTTCATATTTACTTTATCTTTCAAGGAAACAAAAATGAGTTTATCAGTTGGTATAGTAGGACTTCCAAATGTTGGAAAATCTACCACTTTTAACGCTCTAACAAGAGCACAAAATGCTGAAAGTGCAAACTATCCATTTTGCACCATAGAACCAAACAAAGCAGTGGTACCTGTGCCTGATCATCGCTTAAAAGAGCTAGCAAAAATTGTTAATCCACAAAAAATCATACGCTCAAATATAGAATTTGTTGATATAGCAGGCTTAGTAGCAGGAGCTAGCAAAGGCGAGGGTTTGGGTAATAAATTTTTATCTAACATACGCGAAACAGAGATGATTTTACATATTGTGCGTTGTTTTGATGATGAAAATATCACCCATGTTGCGGGCAGTGTTGATCCTGTGCGTGATGTACAAATCATAGAAACAGAACTTATACTAGCAGATATAGAACAACTTAGCAAAAAAATAGAAAAACTCACTAAAGGTGCAAAGGCCAATGAAAAAGGTGCAAAAGAAACCTTGGCATTAGCTAATGAACTTTTAGAGCATTTAAATCAAAACAACAGTGCAAGTTCTTTTGCTAATAAAAATGAAGTCTATCATGCTCTTATAAAAGAACTAAGATTGCTTTCAGCTAAAGAAGTGATATATGGAGCAAATGTAGATGAGAATTCGCTTTTAGAAGATAATGAATTTGTAAAAGATCTTAAAGAATTTGCAGCAAAATCAGGTCATGAAGTAATCAAACTTTGCTCTAAAATAGAAGAAGAAATGATAGCTTTAAGCGATGAAGAAAATTATGAATTTTTAAAATCTTTAGGTATAGAAAGTAGCGGGCTTGAAGTAGTTATACGCACAGCATTTTCAAAGCTAAACTTGATTAGCTATTTTACAGCAGGTCAAGTAGAAGTTAGATCATGGACTATACAAAGAGGTTGGAAAGCACCAAAAGCAGCAAGCGTGATCCATAATGACTTTGAAAAAGGTTTTATCAAAGCTGAAGTAATTTCTTATGAGGATTATATCGCTTGCAAAGGCGAAAGTGGTGCTAAAGAAGCAGGAAAACTACGCCTTGAAGGGAAAGATTATATCGTACAAGATGGCGATGTAATGCATTTTAGATTCAATGTTTGATAATTTATCAAACATTGATTTGTTTTTTAATTAAGCTTTGCAATTTATCCTTAGTATCATATTCATTAGAAAAAGTAAGTAAATTCGCTTTAGGCCAAAAATAACTTTTAGGATTTTCAAATTTACCCCAACGCCAATCAAACCTAGGTGCTAAAAGTACTATTGTAGGTATATCTAAAGCTAAGGCTAAATGCGCAATAGCACTATCTATACTTACAATACAATCAATATCTTTTAAGTTATCTAAAGTATCATTCCAATTTTTTAGCTTTACTCCCCTATTTTCAATTTCTTGAGGTAGATTAACATTATTTACCCCATCTACTTGAAAAGAAATAATCTCACAACATAAATCTTTTAATGCATTATACAAAAATATAAAATCTACATTTCTCAATAAATCAGTATTTATAGCATTAGGAGTAAACCAAAAAATTCCTATTTTTTTAATTTTATTATTTGGTTTTTCTAAAGCAATAATAGGCGTTCTTAACTTAGAAATTTCATCTAATTTAATATCACAAAGCAAAGGTAAAGAGCAAATCGGCATAGCATAATCAAACTCACTCGGAAAATCTTTTAAAATTTTCAAATTAGAAAAAAAATTATTTTGTTTATTAAGCTCTTTGAGTTGATTTTTAAACATTTTATACATAGCGCTTTGCGGAGCAAACAAAACCTTAGAGGCAATTTGACAAAGTTTTTCCAAACATCTAGCATACATGATAGTATCACCAAAACCTTGCTCACAAAAAACTAAAATTTCTTTATCTTTAAAAGCCTGTACTCCATCTTTATTAAAGGCTTGTATGGTTTTATTATAATGATAAGGTGAAAAAGTTTCATTATGGGCATAAAAAAGTCTGCTCTCATATACTCTTTTACCTTCTTCAAAATTATCACTTTCTCCCATACGCATTAGCAAATATGCCAAGTCAAACTGATAAGTTGCATGTGGATGCAAACTCAAAGCTTTTTGGTATGCATCATAAGCACCTTGATAATTAGCACTTAGTTCTAGTGCTTTTGCATAATTTTGCCAAAATTGAGCATTATTTTGATTATACTCACATAAATTCGAAAATAATTCTAATGACTCTTGCAATCTCAAAAGTTTAAAAAGCAAATATGCTTTTTGTGGTAAAATTTGTGTATTTAAAAACTCATGAATTTTAACTATAGTCAAGTTTTCTTGGGTTTTCTCTTGTAATCTATCTTGTAAATTAATACTATTTGTAAAATTTTTTTCTACTAACTCCCCACTTTGTAATTTTGATATCATAATTTGTGTAAAATCACAAAGTTCATTATGTACTTCAAGTGCCTTTTGGAAATTTGTTTTAAAATAAAGCTCAGCATAATTTTTCCACAAATCAAGATTATACATATCTTTTTCTAAAGCAAGCTTATACAGTTTTTCTGCCTCTTCTAGGCTTCCTGTATTTTGATAAGCAAAAGCAAGTTCCAAATTAAGCTCATCTTTTAAAAAACATTGTCTTTGTAAAAGCTCTTCAAGTAATCCAATACCATCATTAAAATTTCCATTATATAAAAGTGCTTTTGCAAGCATTAGTCCATTAAAACTAGTAGGATATAAATTAAAAATTTGTCTTGCATAATGTAAAGTTTTACCATAATCTCCTATTTTAAAAGAAGCCATCATCGCATATTCTAAAGCATTTTTAGGATCTTGCTCCAAATATTCTTCACTACACTCTAAACACTTTTGATGGTTATTATTATAATAATGATATATTATTTTATCTAACATTATCTCCTCTATGATATTACATTAATATATTTTTTAATTCCCTAGAACTTACTAAAAACTAAATCATAACAATTATATACTTATATTATTATGATTTAGTTCGAGCTTACTAATATTTTTAAAGGAGGCGAAAATAAATGTATTGTTTAGCATTATTTCAAGTAAGCTCTAGGGAATTAAAATTACATATCAACTATTTTAGTTGATATGTAAAAATACTTACCACCATAAACCTAGTTTTAAAAACATAGTATGAGAAGTGGTATTATCAAATGTAAACACACCCGCATAATTTAATGATATATCAGAATGTTTATTAAGAGCATAAGATAATCCAAATTGCCCAAATCCATAGTATTTGGAAGTAATAACATCAGCTGTTAATGTATTTTCATCTAATTTCAACTTACCTCTTGCATCAGTATATAAATTTACTATAGATCCTATGGTTATATTAGATTTAAACTTATCAGTCCATGGCTTATACCATTTTAAAGCTGCACTTGCATCAACAAAGTTAAATTGACCTGCCAAATAATGTTCTTTTGTTCCACCTAAGTGATTTAAACTAAAATTCTTACTACTCATACCATAATAACTTAGTCCAATTTCTGGAGATACTCTAGCTACATCTATAGCATTATAATAATTAGCACCTATTTTTGCCTCAGCGCCATATCCATATACTAATGTATTTGCTTTAGAACTAGCAGGATTATTTTTATAAGACTTTTCTATATTTGTCTTAGTATAATCAAATTTTGAATATGCACTAAAATAGTATTCATCTAATCCTTTTCTTTTTAATACATTATAATAAGTTAAACCACCATAATATGTTTTATCATCAAAATTTAATCTTTGTGTGTTTTGTTTTTTAGAGCTATCCTCATGACCTAGATAAAAACCTATAACACCATAATCTTTTGGCAATTGCTTAAATGAACCACCAATCAAACCTGCAGTATCCATTCTTAATTGCCCTACACTTTTTCCAATTTTAGCTGAAGAGTGATTATAATATGGATTTAAAAAATAATATGTTGTATTTGAATCAAGATATTTACGATTATTTTTAGATAAATCAGATTGCAAATTCAATCCAGCAGCATTTCTTAACAAATTAGACACATTAATGCTTCTTAATCTTGCAGAATATACCATAGATTTAGCTAAAGTTTTACCACTTAACTCATTAATATCTACACTAACTCTATATTTTCCTTTTTCCGAAGGAACATTCATAAAATAATAAATATCTGTTAGACTATGGATATTTTTTGCATCAATGCCTTTATCATCATTAGTATTATTTCCTATACTATTACCTTTTTCATCAATAAAAAAAGTATTACTATCATATATTTTTTTAGTATCTAAATTTGCAGTATTAATATAAACTTCATCTACTTTAATACCACCAAGATTATTACCACCTAATACAACCGAATTTTTTAATCTATCTTCTTTATTTAAAAATTCAGGCGCATCAAAATACCAACTATTGATACTAAAAACACCTTTGCCATTATTTTCAATATGGTATCCATTTTTATTCTTATTTAAAACACCACTAATATATTTTGCATGTTTTCCAGAACCTTGAACATAACCATTAATCAGAGTGAAAGAATTGCTATTAGTAATTCCTCCTATTGTTCCATAATTAGTTAATTTCATTGTGCCATCATTTTCAATATCATCATGAATTATTGCTTTTTTAGTATTAACTAAAGATTCTATAGTTCCAGTATTTTTAATACCACTATAAATATTGCCATTATTTAATAACGAAGTTATAGAATTAGCATTATATATACCATTGAAAATAACCGCATTATTATTTACTTGGCCAATATTACCATGGTTTTTAATACCATAAACTTGATCATTAGACATACTGTAAAGTGTAGCTTCTTTACCTATGGTTGAATTATTTATTATATCCCCTATAGCACTTTTATTACTTAAGTTTATACCATTAGTTATAGTTCCTGC